>JBPOJK010000110.1:0-5284 GCA_052033675.1 Pseudomonadota bacterium | reverse complement strand
TTAATGGCAAGTCTATTTATAACTTGTTATATCACAATGGTGTGTTATATGCTGGTGGTGAAAGTAACCTGACTTCCGGCGCTGCATTATATCAATCTAATGGTAGTGGAGTATGGCAGGACGTTTCGCCACAATTATCCAATGCCGGGGCAATCACGACGCTGGCGGCATCAGGTTTAGCGATATACGCAGGCGGAGTTTTGAGCGATTATTCGGGAGCTATGATTTTATCTCTTCCATTTACCGCTGGTGCCCAGTGGCTTAACATTAGTGAGCAAATTGGTTCCGGTTGGATAAACTCCTCGCAGTTAAATAATGACAAATTGTATGCAGGTGGTTACATCGAATCCCGAGTAATAAGTACACCAACAAATAGTAGTATTAATTGGACAGCAGTATGGGATGCAACTAATCAATTAGATGGTCCGGTTGCCAATATTGTGGTGTCATCCGATGGCACGGTGTATGCGGATGGAGAGTTTAGTCAAAAAGTTGCAAAATTGGTATGTGAATAATTTTATGACGGCGAAGTTTCGAGCGAAAATATTTTGTTTATACTCCGGCGGGAAAAAATCAATTGCTTGTCTGTTGGCAATATTGAATGATCCGCAGTATAGTGAGTTTGTTATTCAGGCTCATTATGTGCATCATATTGATTATCGTAATGATTTTGTGATTGCGCTTGAGAAAGTAAAAAAGTCATTAAGTTATTTTCAAAAAAGTTTCCCAGATAGAGTTATTGTTAGTGAAAATCAGGTAAATTTTAGCTGTTTGCCAGCCAAGTCAGCATTGCCAAATCCTGTTGATATACACTTGTTTGTTGCCCGTCAAATTGTAGCGGTTGATGTTAATTTGCGGCATGTAGTCATGGGGTTTACTCACGATGATTTAATGAATCCTATACTCTCGAAGAAAATTGAGGCTCATTTTGAACTACTATGTTCAGATTCAAGTATTGCACGGCAAGTAAAACTTCTATTACCGCTACGGGATACAACCGTTGATGAAATTATCTCAGAGGTTTCCCAATATATTGAATGAAACTTAATATGTGCGTAATGTTGTTTAGTATATTGATTTTTAATCTCTTTGGGTAAATTCCCCGCCGTTTGCCGCTGGAATAAACCTGTTCTAAGATGCAGAGGACGGTCACGTAGTGAAAATTTACCGTAATACCGCGTTGCTCTGCGGCGCGGATAGGCAAATTTAGGTCTCTGCTTTTAATTTGTCCAGCTTTCTGATATGATGAAGTTTTAAAGATGTATCTGCAAATATGCAAAGCTTGTTTGCAAATTTGCAGGATTACAACACTCTAATTTGATGATAGAATAACGTCTGCATGTGATAGAGTGCTTTTTATGACTAAGGCTTATATCTCCGGTCTTGGTTATTTTTCCCCGGTTTACTAATTTACCGGGGATTTTTTATTGTCTTGTAAGTTTGTCAAGCTATTGACGAGTTGCTAAAGCATTCGCTACTTCATTAATATCGGCACTGACTTCCACCATTTGAACTTCGCGATTTAACAACTGTGCCAATTGCGGTGCTACCGGTAGAGTTATAGCCAATAACGGCTCAATGACAGTTTCAAATTTGCACGGTGCGGCAGTGGCAGCAATAATCCATGGTAAGTCTTTGTCTAATTGCTTCCGAGCATAATAACCGGTTGCGGTATGCGGACATACGATGTAATCAAAATCACGTTTAACTTCTTGGATAGTCTGCCGGATGATGTCGTCATTAACGCTATAGGATTTGACATTGCGAACAAAATCGTCAAAATTAGAATACAAATGACGTAATCGTTCAAAATTACTTGGATTTCCAACATCCATGGCATTGGCAATTGTTGGTATTGAAGGCAGGGGATTAAATTCACCATTTTCCAAGTAATCAGAAATTACGCGGTTGGCATTAGTTGCCAGCACAATTTCCCGAATTGGGAAGCCCATGGCTTTTGCCCAATAACAGGCAGTAGAATTTCCAACATTGCCAGTTGGGATAACATAACCGGCTTTTTTGCCGTGGCTTAAGAAAAATTGCCAACTGGTATAAGCATAGTAAGTCAATTGCGGCAACAAGCGGGCAATATTTATACTATTGGCGCTGCTTAAATGGGCGCGATTAGTCCACCATTCATCACCAAAAGATTGCTTCACGATTTTTTGACAATCATCAAAAGTTCCACGAACCGCTACGGCTAGAATATTGTCACCCCAGCAGGTAATTTGCTGTTCCTGGCGTTTGGAAATTTGACCTTTGGGGAACATCACTACCACTTCAACATTGGGCTTTTGATAGAAAGCTCCGGCAACTGCGGAACCAGTATCACCGGAAGTCGCTACGATAATGGTAGTTTTGCGCTCTTTAGATAAGCGCGTCATGCATTCAGCCAAAAATCGTGCACCAAAATCTTTGAATGACAGAGTCGGTCCATGAATTAATTCCATTATGTAAGTATTTTGCTCTAATTTCACTACCGGCAATGGGAAATTGAATGCGCCATGGCAAATATCGGGTAATTGATTTTCCAACACATCACCGGCGAAATAGTCTTTCAAAATTCGCGCGGCAAATTCCGGATAGCTAAGGTTGGGATCAAAGCTTTTCCAGTCAATTTGCGGAAAATATTCCGGGACAAATAGTCCGCCATCTTCGGCAAGACCTTGTAATATCGCTTGGCTAACGGTTTTGTGATTGTTTTTGTCGCGAGTACTATAAAAAAACATAATTTATTCCTGTCAAAAATTTTATTATGAGTATAAATTGCATTGCGCCGTTCACTATATCTAAGAATAGGATCAACGGTTATAACGCAAGATAAAGTTGGTGATTTAGCTTAAATCGAACGTATAAAAGTCCGGCAAAGATGCTAAGCGCAATCAGCAGGGTAATCCAGTCAGATAATTTCATTAATACCGAATTATACCAAGTCCGCCGGGGCAATTTGCCAAAACTTCGGAGTTCCATCGCATTGGCGATTCGTTCAATCTTATCCAGTGAGGTGTTTAATAGCGGAATGGTGGTATTAAATAAATTGCGGATTCGCCGCAGACGCGATTTTTCCTCTTTACCATAGCTGAAACCGCGCATGGCTTGAGCTTGTGAAATAGTGGTAAATTCATGCTGAATTTCCGGAAAATAGCGAAACATTAGATTTAAGGTGTAGGCAAATTTATAGGGAATACCGACTTTATTAAGGCTGGCAGCGAATTTACTTGGATGGGTAGTAAAAATGAAAATCAGGGTCAATGGCAATAATGACAGATATTTGAGCGAAATTACCAGTACATACATCGCGGTAGCCGAATAAATTTTATAGCCCCATAGATTAGCCAAGAGCTGCGAATTACCGCTTAAGGTAACACCATAGTCGCTTGCTAACAATAAAATAAATACGGCATTGATTAGATTAAAGACGATTACCGCTAAAAATAAATTTCGAATGGTGTTAAATGGAATTGCCGCAAATTTTAGCAGAATTGCGCCGCCAATCAATAATCCCAAGCTAATCCGTAAATCCAAAAACATAAATACGCTAATGAGCCATAAAATAAATATTGTTAACTTTACCGTTGGATTTAAGCGATGGAAAAATGAATCGGCGGCAATATATAGGCTAGTGGAATTGGTCATTATCCGGCACTCACTTTACTGGTAGCTGGGTTTTGCGAACAATTAACAAAACTTGCGGTTAATGCAGCAGGCGAAACTTTGATTAATTCGGCCAACTTTGTCAATGCCAGCGGGCGCAGGCGCGCAGCAGTTAAAATTTCAGCATTACAAAGTACGTCAATCGCTGAATTATCAGCAATTTTTTCACCATTGGCAATAACCACACAGCGATTGGAATATTCCAGCGCCAGATAAAGATCGTGAGTGATGATGATTATCGCAATTTCTGATTGTGCCAATTGTTGAATAAATCCCATGAATTCATGGTAGGTTTGTAAATCCTGTCCGGCGGTCGGCTCATCCAGAATCAATACCCGTGGTTGCTGTACCAGTACCGCGGCAATAGTAACACGTTTTTTTTGTCCGTAACTTAGGGCGGCAATCGGCCAATTGCGATAGCCCCATAAACCACAGATTTTTAATGCTTCGCTGGTTCGCCGGGTAATAATCTCATTGGCTAAACCTTGGGCTTTAAGCGCGCTGGCAACTTCATCGATTACGGTGGTCATAATAATCATCAAATTGGGGTTTTGCATGATTAAGCCGATTTTTTCACCGCGGCGTTTAATTCCCCAGTTGGCGATATTGACTCCATCAAGAACAATTTCACCATCCAATGGCTTAATTATGCCGCTAAGTGCATAGGTTAAAGTTGATTTTCCGGCTCCATTATTACCCAAAATACTAACAATCTCACCCGGATAAAATTCGGCAGTTAAATTTTTTAGAACCGGTTTATTGCTAGTGTAGGCACAGGAGAGATTTTTTATTGCTAATACCGCCGAGGTCTTAGATGTTGATTTTGATGGCAAGTTTGATCTATTAACCTGTTGCTGATCTTGATACCACTGTTGCAATCGAGTCCGTACCGGCTCACCAAGACCGGCGATTTTCTGAGTGGCGATTACCTGCATGGTTTCAGCCGCTGGAATCTCCGCCATCTTAAATAGCTGGTGATAAAGCGGCGGGCGGATGCCATAGATAGTTAAATAATCATTGGCTAAAATCTCTGCCGGAGTTCCATCGGCCGCGATTGCACCATTCTCCATGATAATTATGCGATCAATTCCCGCCTCCAGACATTCTTCAACCCGATGTTCGGCAATGATAACTGTTTTCCCGCTCTGCTGATTAAGTTGGCGGATTAGATTTATAGCATCGTGAGCTGATGCCGGATCCAGATTAGCCAATGGTTCGTCAAATAGGAGTATCGCGGGTGCCGATGCCAATATTCCAGCCAGAGCAATGCGTTGTTTTTGCCCGCCGGATAATTCGCCGGGGCTGTAATTGATATAATCGGTCATTGCTACTTGCTGCAGGCTATGCGCGACAGTCTGGTGCATGAACGATGCTGGCTGCGCATTGTTTTCGAGAGTAAACGCAATATCTTCGGCGACAGTTAAACCAATGAATTGAGCATCTTGGTCTTGCAAAATAGTACCGACTTTTTGACTAGTCTCAAAAATACTTTTTGCCGGTAATGTCAAATCTTCAATTCTCAGCAAACCGCGGATTTCTCCGGGATAGCTATGGGGAATCAGACCATTTAAGCATTGCAGGAGGGTGCTTTTACCGGAACCGCTACGTCCAACAATTAAAACCTTCTCAC
>JBPOJK010000152.1:0-12695 GCA_052033675.1 Pseudomonadota bacterium | reverse complement strand
ATTGTTTTGTATTGGCGTAGTTGCATTTGCCGGTAGTTATTTATTGGCAAATCATTTTCAGCAAAGGAATTTATTAATTCCAGCTGGGATTTTTGCGGCAATTTGTTTGAGTCTTACACCTTTAATTGTGTTTAGTCTGCAAGCGGCAGTGCATTTGTTACCGAATGATTTTAAGGCCTATCAAAAATTTTACCGACTGGTTGATGGTATTTGGTTACCGTTAGAATTGATCAGCTTATTGGTCGGTGGATTATTATTTAATAAATTTCGCTTTGGTTTTATTCTCTTTCCGTTTGCTATCCTACTGTGGTTTACCAGCATGGATGCTTATCAATTTGCTACGCATCAGACCTTGAGTACCAATGGTGGCGCGTTATTTTCGTTATTATTTGGACTGGCGGAAATTTTGTTAATCCTGCGCTGGGACTGGTCGGCAACCGATTCGCGGGCGCAAAAGCTGTTTTGGCTGTATTTTGCAGCGGCGCTTAATTTTTGGGGTGGCTTAACTACATTGTGGGCAAATTTACATTTAGATGCAATTTATGTAATTATCAATGTAATATTGTTATTTGGCAGCGTTTTTTTGCAACGAAGAATCTTTGCTCTGTGTGGTGGAGTAGGTATTTTTGCTTTTATTAGTTCATTGGTTGCTAATAGTCCAGCTTTTCCTTTTGTGTTGGTGTTGCTGGGATTATTACTCATCTATTTGGCACGAATCTGGTCAAGGTTTGAATTACGGATTGTTAATCGTTATCAAAAATTTATTCCGCTGCGCTTTCAAAATATTAAATGAAATGAATCAAAAAAATCCCGCCAGTTCCGCGGGATTTTTTATAAACGTATTGCTTGATTAGTTATAATTTCTCTGGTTGAGCAGGAAATAATAATTAAGCGTCATAATAATTAGGAAACCTACTAAATTATACAGATTGTCCAGGGTGCCGGAATCCTGTAAAAAGCCAAAGGCACTAACCAATGCTAAATATACAAACATTGACCATGAAGAAGCAAATGCTTTGAGTGATTTAGCCAAATTGCGATGATAAACACTGCAATAGAGGATAAAAAATGCCAGATGCAATACCAGCGATAAAACCAACGGCAGCATGCCACATTGAACCAGCAGATAGCTAACTACAATATAAGCAATATAACTAAGGGTGATACCACCGGGCATTCTGAATGGACGTTTTTCTTCCGGGTTAATCTTCCGTAATTTACAAAAAGCAATCGGTACGGCGAGACACGAAATTAGCTGGAATACCGAAACTACAATCATAATCTTATCCCAGTTATCAAAGAAGATTACCAGGATGGTACAGAAAAACAGCGTTACAAAAATTGATAAACGCGAAATTTTATGAACCGGATGTTCTTTGGCAAAAATTTTCGGCATTTGTCCATCTTCTCCCATGCCGGTAAACATCCGCGAACTCGAACCAACATAAATAATCCCGGTACCAGATGGACTGATTGCGGCATCAACGTATAAGACAATTGCAACCCAATTGATTCCCAGAATTACCGCTAATTGTGCCAACGGTGAGGTAAAATCAAGATGATGCCAGCCATTGACAATACTATCCGGGGTCATTGCACCGATGAATGAAGCCTGTAACATCAGATAGATTACCAGACAAATCAACACCGAACCACCTAATGCTAATGGAATATTCTTCTGCGGATTTTTTAGCTCTTTGGAAAAAACTGTAATCATACTAAAGCCATAGAACGAATAAAATATCCCACAGGTTACTACCGCAGTAAACATTTTATCCCAACCATAAGGGGCAATACTACCATGATAACTGGTGAAATTACCCGGATGCCAAGCTGCTGCAAAAAATACAATTGCCGTAAGAGTGGGCACGGTTAATTTAATCACCGTAATTGCATTGTTGGCTTTGGCTAATAACTGAATTCCCCAATAATTTAAGATCCCATATAGAACCATCAAAATGCACACCAAACCGATTCCTAGGGCAGTAAAGTGGTCATTCCGGAAAATGTGATCATGAATATTCGGGAAAGCCTGTGAAATAAACTGAATTGATGCCTCAGCTTCGGCGGGAATGGTGATAATCGTTGCAAACAGATTGGAGCTGGAAACTATAAATCCATAATCCGGATTATGCGTCAAGGTTAACAGCCGTGCAAATAGTCCAGTCTCCTGACTATAATACGTTGCAATTTCTGCCAATAGTAACGCAATAATTAACGCTAATGCTGCGCCGACTACCCATGAACCCATCGCGATGGGACCAGCAAATTTGGATGCCTTATAGCTGGCAAATAGCCACCCACTGCCGACGATACAGCCGACACCGATAGCAATTGCTGAAAATAGGCTCGGGGTTTTATTGTTGGATGATTCAATATACGCCATATCTCTAGTTCCTCCTGAAAAATAAATTATTTTATGAGCATTGCGGTTAGCCGCTGGGTTTGCTCAAGTAAAATAAAAATCACTTGCAATTAGTTCAAATATAGGTCTTCTGGGAATGATTTATTGTCTTTATTGTGATTTTTGGCAAGCAACTTGAAATTATAGCCTATTTGCTATAATAAAAACCAACAATGTAACTAATGTTAATCTGGGGGGTATTGTTTGTTATTAAAGATTTAGTGAGTTAATCTGTGAAAAATGGTATAATAACAATATGATATGCCGTGTGCTAATCTGGCCTGCCAATAATCAATGCGTGGTGAGAGTTTTGATGGTGGTGTGACAAAATGCGGCATTAAAAACATGAGGTCTTATTTAATGGGTAATGGATATAATTGAATTAGGCTTAGCGTTGGCGACCGCCAGAAAAAAACATAAGTTAACTCAAGCTAATTTAGCTCAACTAGCCGGAATTAGTCGTGCAACGTTATCACAGATTTAGTGCGGAACGATTAATGAAATTGGCATTAATAAGATAATTAGATTGTGTGAGTTGCTCAGTCTTGAGCTAGTAATTACTCACAAAAGTACTCGCCCAACACTTCAACAATTATTAGCAGAAAATAATCATCATGATTAATGTTTTTACTCATGGCAATAAAGTTAGTGAATTATTTGAATCAAAGCATACTCCAAGTAAGTATCTCTTTAATTATGACACCAATACAGCACCACAAGATGCCATTTCCTTAACGATGCCGATCATCCATGAACCATATGAGTATTGGCATGGATTACATCCCATTTTTGAAATGAACCTGCCGGAGGATTTGGCAGCAGGCAGGTGTCACTTTTTCTAACGCTTAGTTACAACTACCAATCTCAAGTTCTAATTTTGACAGGGAACTTTGCCGTTTTGCTCTTGAACCGAAATAATTTTGGTAATATCAAATTCACCTTTGACCTCTTTGCTTGGCTTATAATCGGCTTTGATTAAGCAAACTTTACCATTATCATCACCGTTGGAAAAGGTGCAGATTTTCTCGATTTTAGCGGCATTTTCTTTGGTTGTTTTGGATAATTTAACGGTTTTATAACCATCTTGTGGCGTATAGGAAAAATTAGCTTTGCTGGTACAATCATATTTGCCGACATCCAATGCTTTATGACCTTCGTAATACCAATTGCCGCCCGCGGCACTAATTGCCTGTCCGCCAAAAGTTGCGGTTTCAGCGCTAGCAATTGAGCTGCCAACTACCAACATAGACAATAAAAGTTTTTTCATTGCTAAATCCTTCAAAAATAAAAAATCAATAATTCATTAGTTTTTTGCCCTGTCTGCTGCTTTAAGCTTGAATTTTACCACCGTGTAGAAATCTTAATATTAACTATTTTTGCGTTCTAATAATCTGAACTGGCTAAGTAAGATGTTTTTTGTCTGCGCCGATAAAAATTAAGGATTGCACGCTAGCGAAATAACATATTAACTATTTGCTCTTTATCATTATTTTGGTTTATGTTAAAATCACGCACTCACGAATAATTACAAGGGACTATGATGGCATATTGGTTAATAAAATCCGAACCGGGTGAAGTTAGTATTGATGATGTTAAGAATAATCCCGGACAATTGGTCGAGTGGTTTGGGGTACGCAATTATCAGGCGCGGAATTTTATGCGTGATAATATGCAAGTTGGTGATAAGGCATTATTTTGGCATTCGTCATGCAAAGAACCGGGGATCTATGGAATTGTAACGGTTGCAACAGCAGCTCATCCCGACACACTCCAATTTGATCCACATAGTGATTACTTTGAGCCTAAAGCCACCGCCGATAAACCACTGTGGTGGTGCGTTGATGTTAAATATGAGCGTCACACTCGCTATGTTTCGATTCAGGAATTGCGTCAACATCCCGAATTATCAGCAATGCGGGTATTGCAAAAAGGTAATCGCCTATCAATAACTTCATTAACTACCGATGAGTGGGATTTTATTCAAACGCTTATTTAAGGCCACTATTTATGCAGCTAATAGATCTTCATGCCGATACCATTACCGCGCTATATTATGATATAAATAATTATCAACCAGAGCAGGAATTTGTTCGTACCAAGCCATATGGTGAGCTTCGCGAAAATAATTTGCATATTGATTTGGCTAAATTGCGGCAGGCTGATTCGTTGGCACAGTTTTTTGTATTGTGGCTTAATCTGAAAGCGTGTTTGAAATATCAGCATAGTCCGTGGCAGCATTTTTGTCGGATGTATGAAACTCTGATTTCACAGTGTGAAGCCAATTCCGACGAATTGAGTTTGGTTACGTCGATTAGTGAATTAAATAATTGTCATAGTGCCGGCAAGTTGGCGGGGTTTATTTGTGTCGAAGAGGGTGGATTTATTTCAACTCTAGCACAACTGGAACAGGCTTGGCAAATGGGTGTCCGCTATATTACCTTGGTGTGGAACTATGAAACACATATTGGTGTGCCAAGCTGCATTGATCAAAAGCGCGGATTAAAGCCGTTTGGCTGTGAGATGGTGCTAAAAATGCAGCAATTAGGGATGTTAGTTGATGTTTCGCACTTATCTGATCGTGGTGTTAACGATGTTTTGCAGTTGGCAATCAAGCCGATAATCGCCTCTCATTCCAATGCGCGGGCTTTATGCAATCATACGCGAAATTTGCCGGATCAATTAATCCGTGGAATTGCCGATAACGGTGGTGTAATTGGTGTAAATTGTGTGCCGTATTTTGTCAGCGAAAGTGATCCGCTAATTAAACTTGATAATGTCATTACTCATTATAAATACATCTATAATTTGGCGGGTGAGGATGTATTGGCAGTGGGAAATGATTTCGATGGATTTAGCGGTAATAATCCGCAAATGGACCAAATTCGTTCGATTGCCGATATGCCGAGCTTAAGTGAGGGACTGCTTAAAAGCGGGTTTAGTTCGCGGCAAGTGGAAAAAATATTTGCCGGTAATGTATTAAGGGTCTTACAAGATTTATAATTTTTGAAATATAAGGGTATTAAGATGTCAGATAATAATGATCAAATAAAACAACAGATTCAGAGCTTAATTAATGATTATGCTGTGAAATTGACAACTTCCGAGCGGGAATTGGCCGAAAAACAGGAAGAATTACGGATTTTACGTAAAAGTTATCAAATGCTTGAAGAACGTTTGAGCCCTAGTGAAAAACATAGTCAAGAGTTACATGCAAAATGTCGCAATCTAGAGCAGCAAATAACCGACCTGGAAGAGCAAAACAACGATTTACGCCAAAACGGCAGTGAGCAGGTTAATCAAATTGCTAAATTGAAACATCGTAGTAAAAATCAGCTAATTACGGTAATTATTTTAATTATTTTGCTGATTTTATCGGGCGTCGCATTATTTGCCGGTACCGGGGGTGGCAAAAGTCTACAAAAGTCACTAACTTCTTCGGCAACGAATAACTCTAGCAGCACAATTCATAAGTCGGTTAAAAAGAAAAAATCTCGAAAAGTGGCTAGTGACAGCAGTACCAGTGGTGATGAGACTACTGCGGATACTACCGGAACGACAACTTCCAATGCCGATAGTAATACTACTACTGCGGATAAAACAACTACTCAAGATACGACCAGCGATAGCAACTAATATAGTTTCCATTGGGTGGATAAGCAATAAAAAAGAGCGCGATAGCGCTCTTTTTTATTCATAACTAGGAAAATCAATGGTACTTAATATCTGACCATCTTTATCGGTAATCATCAATTTCTGCAGGTTAGCTGCGTGAACGGTGAATTTTTCATCGTCATTACTGTATTGTAAGTTATAACTGACTCCATTTAAAGTTCCAAAAAATTTGGCATCTTTAAAATACTTGGCTTTATTTACCGTTACATTGGTCAGGCTGCCATTGCTGGTTACGCTGATTACTTTTGCGGATGAACCAGCTACATTGTTGATGTTAAACGGGATAACCGCAAAATTTTTATCATTGATTTCGGTGATCCGGTCGCTTTTGATTTTATATTCGTCACTGCTCCAAATCAGTAGCGCATTTGGCGCACCGCAAGTTGTCGCAATTTTATATGGCGTTCCCAGCGTAATTGGAATACTATAAGACTTGCTGCCAACTTGGGTTAATTTTGTTTTGTTATCCTGACAACTAATTACCACGCTTTCCCCAGCTGGTAACATGCTGTCTTCATAGACTATCGGAGTAACCGTTTTGGTGGTTAAGGTCTGAGTTGTTGATTCATATGCTCCTGACTCTATCGCAACGGTATATTGCGGCTCAAGATAAACACTAGCAGCGATTGCATTCACAGCTCCAGTTGCCAATAAAACGGTCAGTAATTTTTTCATATGTTGACTTCCTTTTCTAAAGTATTTTTCTAAAGTATGCCCTTGGCATGAAGAGTATTAATTATTCCGGGTTTATCCAGCCCCAATTCGGCAAGTAATCGTTTGGGATCGCCATGTTCGATAAAATAATCCGGGATTCCTAATTGTAATAATGGAGTCAAAAGGTTATTAGCCTGTAAAAACTCCAAACAAGCTGAACCGGCACCGCCCATGATCGAATTTTCTTCAATAGTAATCAAGTGCTCGTGGGTTGTTGCCATTTGCCGAATTAATTCATGATCCAGCGGTTTAACAAAGCGCATATCACAAACGGTTGCATTAATTTCTTCGGCAGCTGCGAGTGCGGGATGAAGCATTGCACCAAATGCTAAAATAGCAATTTTCTTACCGTGGTGGCAAATCCGACCTTTACCCAGCGGTAATAAGCTTGGTTGTTCATCGATGGTCGCGCCGATGCCATTACCGCGTGGATAACGTACCGCACAAGGGTAGTTACCTCTAAAGCCGCTATAAAGCATTTGATAGCATTCATTTTCATCGCTGGGGGTCATAATTACCAGATTGGGAATGCAGCGCATAAAACTTAAATCAAATACTCCGGCGTGAGTTGGACCATCGGCACCGACAATTCCGGCACGATCAATGGCAAATAATACTGCTAAATTGGGAATTGCCACATCATGAATCAGTTGATCATAGCCGCGTTGTAAAAAGGTTGAATAAATTGCAACTATCGGTTTGATGCCTTGAGTCGCGGCACCACCGGCAAAAGTAATGGCATGCTGCTCAGCTATTCCGACATCAAAAAATTGCTCTGGAAAGGTTTTTGCAAATTCAACCATCCCGGAACCTTCACGCATAGCGGGGGTAATTGCAATAAATTCATCATCAATTTTGCCCATATCACATAAAAATTTGCCGAATACCTGAGTATAGGTCATTGCCGTGGTAGTGGTTGATTGCATTCCTTCAGCGGGATTAAATTTGCTGACACCATGATAGGCTATCGGATCATTTTCAGCCAGTTTATAGCCATGACCTTTTTTGGTTACAACGTGCAAAAACTGCGGTCCCTGCAAATCCTTGAGTTCTTGCAGTGTTTCAATCAGTTGATCCAGATCATGACCATCAATCGGACCAATATAGTTAAACCCAAGCTCTTCAAAGAGAGTGCCTGGAAACATCATTCCTTTCATATGCTCTTCAACTTTTTGTGCCAATTTTTGCATATTGGGAACAATGCTTAGTGCCTTGTTGGCAGTGGATTTAACTTTGTTATAGAAGCGGCTGGCTAAAATTTTAGACAGATAATTACTAAAAGCACCAACATTTTCGGAAATTGACATTTCATTGTCATTTAGAATCACCAGCATGTCGCGATCCAACCAGCCAGCATTGTTTAAGCCTTCAAACGCCAATCCGGCGGTCATTGAACCATCACCGATAATCGCTACTACTTTGTTGTCTTTATTGCGGCGCTGCATGGCAACTGCCATCCCCAAAGCCGCGGAAATTGAGGTCGAAGAATGGCCAACATCAAAAGTGTCATACTCGCTTTCTGCTCGTTTTGGGAATCCCGAAATTCCGCCGCTTTGGCGTAAAGTGTGCATTTTATCCCGCCGCCCAGTGAGGATTTTATGGGGGTACGACTGATGCCCAACATCCCAGACCAGAGCATCCCGTGGCGTATCATAAACATAGTGCAGCGCAATGGTTAGCTCAATACAGCCTAAATTAGATGCCAAATGTCCGCCGGTTTTACTCACGTTATGCAGTATGAAATCCCGCAGTTCTTGAGCTAGTTTTCTAAGCTCGGGGCGGGTAAGTTTTTTTAATTCATGTGGATAATTAATTTTTTCTAGCAAGCTGGTGCCGGTCATAGTGTTTCTCTATAATAATCTGAGTTATCGGGCAGATATTGATTCTTAGGAATGACGGTAATAAACCAAATCCGCCAAATATTTTAAATGCTTACCTGTTGGATAACCATCCAAAATAGTTACGATATTCTTATGCAAGTCAGCTGCCGTTTGTTGCGCTTGGGCTAATCCCAGAATACTTACATAAGTTGCCTTGTTGTCGTGATTGTCTTTATTTGCAGTTTTCCCCAAAGTGGCGGTATCTTCGGTAACATCAATAATATCATCAACAATCTGAAATAATAAACCGATTTTAGCGGCAATGTCATTGATCGTTTGATAATGGGGTTCCTGATAGTCACTGCCGGCCAAATAGCCAACAACAATCGAGGCTTTTAATAAGGCGCCGGTTTTCAGGCTGTGCATTTTTTGCAGCAAATGCAGGTCAATTTTTTGTCCGGTACTTAACCAGTCAATGGTTTGTCCACCGACCATTCCCTGAACGCCGATTGAATTGGCAATTAGATGGATGATGCTAAGTTTTTGCTCAGCCGGCAGGCACAATTTATCCGAACTTAATATTTCAAAACAAATTGCGTGGAGGGCATCTCCAGCAAGCAATGCCACCGCATCACCATAAACTTTATGGTTAGTTGGTTTGCCCCGCCGTAAATCATCATTATCCATGATTGGTAGGTCGTCATGAATCAATGAGAAACAGTGGATTAACTCAATGGCAGAACCGATTGTCAGTAATGTTTCAACTTGTGCATTGCTCAAAATTCCAGCGGCGAGAGTAAATAACGGGCGGATTCTTTTTCCGCCATCCAAGCATGAATAACGCATTGAGTTAACCAGAGTTCTACAGTCATTGTCAAGTGTTAAGAGCCGATCCAACTCTTGTTCAATCAATTCCAAATTGTGATCATGCCATTTTTTTAAATCTAACATAGTTCTATTCTGTTTGAAAATCTTTTAATTGATTACTTTCGGTATCAAGAATTTTTATCTTCTGTTCCACCTCGCGTAATTTTTCCTGACAGAATTTTACCAGTTCCATGCCATGCTTATAGTTATTTAATGCACTTTCGAGGTCAGTTTGATTTATTTCAATATTCTCGATCAGTGATTCCAGCTCGGTGATTGCTTGTTCAAATGTCACAGCTGATTTTTTGGTCATTGATTAGTTCCTTGTATTAATTTGTTTATTGGGCGAATAGCCATCACGCAGCAGATAAAAATAATCACACTGAAGATACTGTAAATGCTAAATGAGTGGATATAGGTTTGTTCCAATTCAACCAATGTCGCAGTTGATGAACTAACCGAGGTTTGCGCTAAAAACCCTGCCAGCTTACCGCCAAGTCCGATCGACATTAGGAAAATTCCCATCATCGCACCATTTAGTCGTTGCGGTACTAGAGTGCTTACCATCGCTAGTCCAATTGGCGAGATAAATAATTCGCCAAAAGCAATTAATAAATAGCAAATGATAATGAAAATTTGGTTTTGCCGCATACCGTGTTGCATTGCATATTGTAAACTCAGGATTAATACTAAAAAGCTTAATGAGTTAAATAGGAAGCTTAGACTAAATTTGGCAGTAATTGATACATCGCGGTTCTTTTTTTGTAACCATAACCATAACCCATTTACCAGTGGTCCAAAAATAATTACACCCAGCGATTCAAACGCGGTTAATGAACTTTCCGGCATGGTTAGATTGGTTACCCGTGCGGTGCATAAACTAACCGAGAAAAATTGTTGGAAATATACCGCCCAGTATAAACCGGAAAATACGGTTAGGATGGTAAAAGCAATCAATTTTTTGCGCTCGTCGCCGTGGTGAAGTTTGATATTATGCAGTAAAAAAGCCAAGCTTGCCAGTGCGATTACTGAAAAAAGTAATGTTGACATTTCTTCATTCTGAATGCCAAAAAATGCCGTTATGATCAAAAATGCTATTGAAAACAAAGCAATTACATGGCTCTTTCCGCTATAGCGAATATTACGTTCATCGCGCAACGCATATTTTTTCTGACCGTGGTAAAAAGTGGCAAAAGCAATTGCCAGCCCGATCGCCGCTGAGATGAATACCGCCACCCAGCCAAAATAAACCTTTATATAACCACCAATAAAACTACCGCCGATCGCACCAAAGTAAATTCCGACATAATAAAGGGTATAGCCAACTTCCTTTTGCTTGGGATTATCACGATAAAGCATACTTAGCATACTGGAAATATTTGGTTTTAGCATTCCTGTGCCGACAGTGACACTTGCTAATCCGATAATAAACATATCTACTTCGCTGGCAATCGTTAGAATCACGTAGCCTAAACACAGTAAAAAAGCCCCGGCTAAAATTGCTTTATTATAACCAATCAGGCGATCGGCAATAATCCCGCCAAATATACTGTTAACATAGGCTAAGGCCGTAAATGAACCAACCATTAGATAAGCATTGGCATCATCGAGATGGATTTTTTCTAATGCATAAAATACCAGCAGCGATTGTAGTACATAGAAACCGTAGCGTTCCCACATTTCGGTTAGGAAAAACACCGAAAATCCGCGTGGTTGTTTTTGTCCGAGCATATTTAATTTCCCCTGTAAATTGTGTTGTTTGTTATTGGGTGGCTGTTACATTTTTAAATCTAGGGTAAAAGCATAACATTTGTCATTGAAATTGCTGTTAATGAGGCGTGCTTCAGAGGCATTGATTATAGCATAGTCCGAATTTTCTGTTTTTTGCAGTGCAGTAGCAAATTGATTTAGCTAGTGAAAACAATTAACTAGCTGTGATTGATGATGGCAAAACCTTTTTTTATGAAAAATATTTGCAAAAAACGTTGCAATTGCGGTTGATAGTGGATATAATACTGTTCTCAACCTCGGAAGCTTGGCAGAGCGGTTGAATGCACCGGTCTTGAAAACCGGCAAGGATGCGAGTCCTTCGTGAGTTCGAATCTCACAGCTTCCGCCATTATTTCAAATTCAAACAATCAATATTATTTCTAATAAAATCATAGTTTAATCGTTACGTTTTCTAGTGGGATTGATGTGGCTGCGTCGCGCATTTGCAAAGTATTATATAGTCTTTGGTAAATGGCGAAATGTTAGTGATTGATTTTATCCTTAATCCAAGAATACGGGAATGTAGTGCTAGAATATTTGAGCGATTATTTCTTCAAGTTAACTAATCAATTTAACCGCAGCGTGCTTAGGTATTGGCTAATATTTACATTTGCAGGGTGCTTTAATGTTGGATGAGTTGTTTCTTTTTATTAAGTTGGTGGAAGCGGGGAGTTTTAGTGCGGTTGCGCGCAATCTGGGGATGACGCAGGCAACGGTAAGTCGGCGTTTGCAAACTTTGGAGGAGCGGCTGGGAGTGGTTTTAATTCAACGCAATACCCGCAATTTTGAAGTTAGCGAAATCGGACACAAATTTTACGAAACTTTCCGTTATCAGGAAAATAATGTCCGAACCCAGATTGACGATTTATTGCAAGAGCAACGCGATGTTTCGGGAACTTTGCGGGTTTCCTTGCCAGCGGCACTGTCAAAAAATGTAATTTCGCCACACGTGGTTGATTTTGTTCAGCAATACCCTGCAGTTAATTTGCATATTCGCTATAGTGCTACGCCGATTGATCTTAATAAAGAAAATATGAATCTGGTCGTAACTAGTATTATGCCCTCAGCGCAAAGTTATCTGGTGCGCCTATTATATAAGTTTCATCTCCAGCTATTTGCCAGTCCGGAATATTTGCGTAATAATGGTGAAGTTAAATCATTGGCAGATTTGAATCGTCATTTTGATACCATCGGCTTATTAAGTTCTGAAGATGTGGCGGTAACTAATTATACCTTGACCAATCTGATTAGTGGTGCTACCCACATTCTAAATACCAATCCGCGGATTTATTTAAATAACAGCATTCATTCGGTAGAAATGGCGTTGAGTGGTAAAGTCATGGCTGGTGCGTGGGATGCGTTGGTTCAAGACGAGTTGAAATCCGGCAAATTGGTCAAAATTCTCCCAGAATATTCGTTGGGAGAAATTCCATGCTATCTGGTGCGCC
>JBPOJK010000107.1:0-9683 GCA_052033675.1 Pseudomonadota bacterium | reverse complement strand
CAATAACTTTTACCGCCCGCCGTGGAGTGTTATTGTATTATATGATTATGATTTTTACTGCTGGTTGGGTGTGGCTGCGAAACTTTAAGAAAGCTGAGACCGGAATAAATTACCGCAAAGTTTTGCTGGTTATGGTTGGTTTTTTTGTCGGTTTGATTCTGGTACAAACCTTATTTCCCAAAATTATTGCCTTACTTAGCGCCCATCCTGAGAGTGTTTCAACTGGGTTGAACCGTTTTTCGGAAGGTCAAATCGGGCAAAGCACTTATCGCCGTTTTTATGAATGGTATAAAGCGATCGTGTTATTCGTTGAGCATCCGTTATTTGGTGTGGGCTGGTATCAATATCCGCGTGAAGGCATTTACATCATGATGACCGAGCGCTTTATGTCAATCCCACAAAACATGAAATTATATACCCATTGCCATAATAGCCTGTTTAATATGATGGCGGAAACCGGGATTATTGGCACGGTTATTACGATTGGCTACGGTTTGGGATATTCAATCTGGTTGTTATTGCGCCGGATTAATACCGTCCAAAGTTTATTTATCGTCTTGTTGATGATCCCAATTCTAACTCATAGTTTCCTTGAGTATCCGTTGTGGTATGCCTATTTTATTGTGCTATTGGCAATATTTCTGGCATTTGCACCAGCTAAATATTCATTGAAAAATAGCTTGGCATTTAAAGGTGTGGGAACGGTAGTTGTGGCACTTTTAATGGTGTTTGCCTATAATTCATACCAAATGAATAATCAGTTGATGGCCTATACCCAGACCCCTACAGATTATGATGATTTTACCGCTAACGTCACTGGTCTTGAACATTTGGTAGATAGTGATTCCATTTGGTCAATGTCAGCAATGATGGTGCTGGATAATTACATTATGCCGGGTTCACAGGCAACCAATGCGGTGATGTCGCCAAGCGACCAGTTACGTTATGTTGATAAATTAGCTAATGCCATGCCATATCCCGGTGCTTTATTGAAACAAATTATTGTGCATAAAATGGTTGGTGATAATGCTGGAGCAAATCATTATGCCGATATTATGGTGCATGCTTACCCATATTATCAGCAACAATTTATTCAGCAGTTAGGTAGCGATCCGGCATTTAGCGATGTGGTACAAACGATGCAAGCCTTTCATTATCAGGATAAGTCGGAATTAAGTAAATTATTTAGTGGTGGAAAATAATATGTTGGAAATGAATAATCTGGTACCGGTAGTAGTTGAACAAAGTGCTCGTGGTGAACGCTCTTTTGATATTTATTCGCGCTTATTACGTGAGCGGATTATCTTTTTGGTCGGAGAGGTTAATGACCAAACCGCGAATTTGGTAGTGGCGCAATTGTTATTTTTGGAAGCGGAAGATCCGGATAAAGATATCTCGTTTTATATTAATTCGCCAGGCGGCTCAGTTACTGCCGGAATGTCAATCTATGATACCATGAATTTTATCAAATGTGATGTTAGCACCATTTGTATTGGTCAGGCTTGTTCGATGGGGGCGTTTTTATTGTCAGCCGGAACTAAAGGTAAACGTTATGCCCTACCTAATTCGCGGGTAATGATCCATCAACCGCTTGGTGGTTTCCGTGGACAGGCTTCGGATATCGAGATTCATGCCAAAAATATTTTATTCATGAAAAAACAATTGAATGAAATGCTGGCTAAACATAGCGGACGGAGTATTGAAGAGATTGAACGCGATACCGATCGGGATAATTTTATGTCGGCAGAGGAATCAATGGAATAGGGTTTGATTGATAAAGTTTATACTTCCCGCTTGGAAATAAAATAATGTATCAATTAGCGGTTAATGATTATGATCGGGTTATGCCATTACTAGCAACGATTCCGTTTAATGTTCATTTTGCCAAATCGGTATTAGCTGATAAGGTTGCGGGTTTGGTGTTGGTTGATAATATTGCCAATCCGCAAACCGCATATATCCGCCATGATTATGGAATGTCACTATTATGCGGAAATTCCGCTAATCAGGAATTTAATCACCAGTTGCTGCAGTTTTTGCAAAATGATCACGATTTTAGCCGTCCGGAATATTTACAAGTATTTCCGGATGAGTGGAGCTTGGTATTGGCTAATTTGCTGGGAAGCAAACTGGTACAGTGTGATGCGGCTATTGAGCACCAACGGCAGGCGCAGATAATTGAACATGTGCGGGTTAATTTTAAATTTAACCCTGAACAGTATCGGCAGATTGTTGCCGCTAGTGATTTTGCCAATTATGACATTCGTCAACTGGATGCGGCAGCGGCATTGGCTTATTCGGGTCTGGTGGTTCCGCGTTATTATTGGCGTGATGAGGCGATTTTTAATCAATACGCGCTGGCGTATGGTCTTTATATAAATGATGAATTGGCGACGGTTGCCTTTAGTTCCTGTCGGGATGAGCATATTTTGGAACTAGGGATGGAAACCACCGCAACATTTCAAAAGCAGGGCTTAGCGGTGTTGGTGTGTTTAAAACTTATCGACGAAACGTTAAAATACGGTCTTGAACCGGTATGGGCATGCCGCAAGGGGAATATTGGTTCCTATAAATTAGCCCATAAAGTCGGTTTTGTAGCAGCCAGCGAATGGCCATATTATCAAATTATTCGCGGATAAATAAATTACATGGGTGGAAAAGGGAAAAGAGATAGATGAAAAAATGTTCGTTTTGTGGTAAAAGTGAGTCGCAAGTAAAAAACCTGATTGCCGGGCAACAGGGATTTATCTGTAATGAATGTATACAGGCTTGCGGTGAGTTATTAAAATCCGCGCCGAGTAGCGGTGATGTTGCTGGGCATGAAGTAGTTGAAATTGCTAAACCGATTCCAACACCTAAAGAAATTGCAGCCGAGTTGGATAAGTATGTAATCGGGCAGGAACGCGCCAAAAAAGTATTGGCAGTGGCGGTCTATAATCACTTTCATCGGGTACGCGATCAATTAACCGATGACAGCGATGTTGAACTGGCTAAAAGCAATATTTTACTAATTGGACCGACCGGTTCGGGGAAAACGTTATTGGCACAGACTTTGGCACGTTTTTTAGAAGTGCCATTTGCGATTGCCGATGCGACTACCTTGACCGAGGCGGGTTATGTCGGTGATGATGTTGAAAATGTGTTAACTCGGTTATTACAAAGCTGTGATTACGATGTCGAAAAAGCCAAGCATGGGATAATTTATATTGATGAAATTGATAAAATTTCGCGGCGCAGCGAAAATCCGTCAATTACCCGCGACGTTTCCGGGGAAGGGGTGCAGCAAGCGCTTTTGAAATTGATTGAAGGTACGGTAGCCAATGTTCCGCCGCAGGGTGGACGCAAACATCCGGGTAAGGAAATGATCCAGTTGGATACCAGTGATATCTTATTTATCTGTGGTGGTGCCTTTGCCGGCTTGGAAAAATTATTCAGATGCGCAGTGAGAAATCCGGAATTGGCTTTGGTGCACAGGTCAAGAGTAAAAGTGATAGTGATAATAAAGATAAGTTTTTGCAAGAGACCGAACCCGAAGATTTGGTTAAATTTGGTTTGATTCCTGAATTTATCGGACGCTTGCCGGTGCATGCAATTTTAAAAGAATTAGATGAAGCGGCTTTGATGCAAATTCTAACTGCGCCCAAAAATGCGCTGGTTAAGCAGTATAAAAAATTATTCAGCAAAAATGACGTTAGTTTAGAGTTTGATGAAGCCGCGTTGCAGGAAGTGGCCAAATTGGCTTTAGCTCGTAAAACTGGTGCTCGTGGATTGCGCTCGATTATGGAAAATTTATTGCTTGATACCATGTATGAGTTGCCAGGGATGAGCAATGTTTCGCAAGTAGTAATTAATCAAGCCGTCGTACAGGGGCATGAGTCGCCGCAAATTAGTTAGGAACTGATAATAAGCATGTATTTATATTTTGGCGCTAAGTTATTGAGTTTGACGATTTCGCGCGCTGATTGCTCATGTAAAATCAGCGAGCCATGAGGAAAAATCAATGACTTAATGTTAAAATCTTTATCATGTGTAACATCGCTTAAGGATTTACCATTTAGATGAAAAAGCTTTTTTGGCAGTTATGTAATTTACTTAATAAATACATTGCCCATCCGCGAATGGTGTTGGGATATCGTCGCAAAATAGATGGTGTATATTTGCCATTGACCCGCGTGAGTAATACTACCGATATTATCTATCCGGAGAAATTGAATATTGCCGATAATGTTTTTATCTGGCATAATTCAATTCTCGAATGCAGCAATGGTATTACCATTGACGAAGGTTGCCAAATAGGTGCTTATGTTTTAATGGCAAGCCATTCGTCACATCTGGCGATTCGTCTTTATGGTAAACATTTCATTGAACATAATGGTCGGCATAAAGGATATATTCGTGGTGTGATTAGTATTGGTAAATATACTTTTATTGGTCCGCATAGTGTTATTATGCCGGGGACCACGATTGGCAAGGGTTCAATTGTTTCGGCGTATAGTTTGGTAAAAGGTGACTTTCCGGATTTTGCAATTATTGCCGGTAATCCGGCAACTGTAGTTGGCGATACCCGGGAGATGGATAAGAAATCGCTCGACAAATATCCGGAGTTACGGGGATGTTATGATGAGTGGGCAAATTAGCAAGGGAAAAAAATGAAATTTAGTTTTAAAAATGATTATAGTGAAGGGGCGCATCCGCTAATATTGCAGGCGCTATTTAAAGATAATCTGCAGCAGATGGATGGCTATGGCAATGATATTCGCTCGGTGCAAGCCGCAGATGTTATTCGTAAGCATATTGATTCTTTGACTGCCGATGTACATTTTATTTCCGGTGGTACACAGACTAATCTAATTTTTATTTCCGCGGTATTGCGTCCGCATGAGGCGGCGATTGCTGCCAGCAATGGACATATTTTTGTCCATGAGACTGGCGCGATTGAAGCGACCGGACATAAGGTTTGTGTTCGAGAAAATCCAGATGGCAAATTGACTCCGGAATTAATTCAGTCGGTTTTAGATGAACATTGCGATGAACACATGGTAAAACCAAAACTGGTGTTTTTATCCAATGCCAGTGAAATTGGTACAATTTATAGTAAAGCCGAATTAATCGCAATCAGTCAGTTATGCAAAGAAAAAAATCTATTATTATATGTTGATGGCGCGCGACTGGGATCGGCATTAGCTGCAACCGGCAACGATCTGGATATGAAAACGATAGCTAGTTTAGTGGATGCTTTTTATATTGGTGGAACCAAGAATGGTGCATTGTTGGGCGAGGCGTTAGTGATTGTTAATCCGCAATTGCAGGAAGATTTTCGCTATTTGATAAAACAGCGCGGAGCAATGCTTGCCAAAGGACGCTTGCTGGGAACGCAGTTTGGCGAACTATTTAATGATAATTTGTTTTATGATTTAGCTAAACATGCCAATCAAATGGCCGAACTACTAACTGCTGGTTTAACGCGCTTGGGGATTAAGTTTTTAACTGACTCACGGACGAATCAGGTTTTTCCGATTTTGGCAGATAAATTGATTGATGAAATCGGTAAAGACTACGTTTATACACCGTGGTCGCGGATTTCTGACGATTATTCATGTATTCGCTTGGTAACCTCATGGGCAACTCCGCAAGCAGCAGTTGAGGAATTTATCCAAACAGTTGCCAAATTAATCAATCAATCTTAGAGCAAACCAGCTCTTAAATTTTTCAAAGGTGGTAGCGATGAAGGTTAAATCAAATGGTTTAGTGATTTCACTGTTGGCTGGTTTGGCGGTGTTCCCCGTATTGGCGTCCGCAGCAACTTTACCAGCCGCTAATAATATGAATGACAAAACAATTACTGCCACCGGAAAAGCCTCGGTTAATTTGCCGCAAACTCAGGGTGTAGTGGTGCTGGGAGTCAGCAGTACTGATTCCGACCCTAAAGATGCTCAGGAAAGCGTGCGCCGTAAGGCGGATAAATTGGTTACTGCAATTCGCCAGTTACAACCACTAAATATTGCGACGACAGTGATTGCAGTAAATCCTGTATGGTCGTACAAAGATAATACCAGTAAAATAACCGGTTATACGGCAAATTATTCTTTGACGGTAACCAGTAATATTAATCAGGTTGGCAGCGTAATTGACAGGGCGATTGATAGCGGCGCTGATAATATTGGTTCTCCGGTATTTAGTGCTAGTGATAAAGCTCGCGAGAGTGCTAGTTTGGCAGCGATTAGATTAGCCACTCAGGATGCCAAGGCTAAAGCCGAAGCCGCACTAAGCGCGTTGAATATCAAGGGTGGTACGGTAAAACAAATATTTATTCAAAATTCAGCGAATTCACCATATCCGGTGGCAAAATTTGCTGCGATGAGTGCCAGTGCCAACGATAAGGCTCCTGCAACCGAGGTTGCAGCCGGAAATGATGTGGTTAATGCTGAAGTCAGTATCGTAATGAGTTACTAACGGAGCGCTTGTGATTAAACGGATAATTGTAGTTGCGTCTGATTCAATTCATAGCCGGCGCTATTTGGCGGCGTTGGCTAATGAAGTAACAGTTGAATTGGTTGGAATTATAACTAATCATAGCTTAAAGGAATTCGCAGCAATTCCACAATTGGTATTAAATTTCAAATTAACCAATCTTAATGCTGCGCCGACGATTCGTAAATTTATTCAGTCGCTGGCTGCTGAGGTTGTTCATATTCATCAAGCTAATAGCTATGCTTGGCACAGCTTGAGAGCGCTTGCTCGTGTTCACCCACGTCCTAAAACTATTTTGACTTGCTGGGGTTCTGATATTTTGGTTTTGCCGCATAAAAGTAAATTAATGCATAAAATGGTTAGTTATAATTTGCAGCATGCCGATATTATTACTACCGATTCGCTTTATGCCAGTGGCAAAGCGATGCAGTTATTGGCACACACTCCAAAAGTGATCGAAACCATTAATTTTGGTTTGGCGCAGATTCCGCCGCCAGTCGATTTGGCGACCAAAGAAAAAATTATTTTATCCAATCGCCTGCATAAACCGTTGTATCGAATAGATCGGATTATCCGTGCCTTTGCTGCCATGATTCAGCTGGGACAGGTCGATGCCGAATATCGATTAGTAATTGCGGCTGGCGGCGAACTTAGTCCAAAATTACAACAACTAGCCACCGACTTAGGGGTGATTAAGCGTATTATTTTTACCGGTATGATCAGTTACGATGAACTGGTAGGCTGGTATAAAAAAGCCCAATTATTTATTTCGATTCCGGAAAGTGATGGCACTGCTTCGAGTCTGCTGGAAGCTATGGCGTATGGCTGTATTCCGTTGGTATCCTGTTTGCCGGCAAATTTGGAGTGGATACTAGATCAGGTTAATGGCTTTGTGGTCACCAATCCTGAATTAATGACAGCCACGTTCAGTCTGGCACTTAAATTAACTGTTGATTTAACGGCATATCAACAACTGTATGCGTTTAATTATGCTTTAATTCAAAAAAAGGCTTCCGCAACAACTAATCTACAACGTTTCTTCGCATTATACCAATGAATATTAATGCGCTGGTAGCCAAATTCAAAAGTGAATTTTTTATCGTGCTGCTGGCAAATATCTTTTCCTATTTTATTGCATTTAGCGGCTCGGTAATTTACGTGCGCTTGCTGGGCAAATCCGATTTTGGGCTTTATACCTTTGCGTTTAACATAATTTCACTATTTTTGCTAGTTAATGGCTTTGGTGCTGCTAGCGGAGTGTTGCAATATGTTAGCCGCGCCAAGAATCACAGCGAACAGTTAAATTACCTGCGCTTTGCCTTTCATGGTGGGATGGTTTTTAATCTAGCCATCGGGGTCTGCATTGTTGGCTATGCCTTATTGATGCCGCTACCGCTGCCTGCCGCCCGACCAATTTTATTGGCAATGGCATTATTCCCGGTTGGTCGGCTGTACATAGATATTTTTCAGTCATTTTTTCGTGCCACCGGGCAAAATAAACTCCAAGCCGAATTTTCTATTCTCAATAATGCACTACTACTAATGGTAAATATTATCGGAATAGTCGCATTTAAATTATATGGTCTGATTTATTTTACCTATCTGGGTTACGGCATAATGTTATTATTTTCGGCTTGGAAATTTAAGTTGCCGAAACTATTTACTACTTTTAGCTATCCGGCAATCAAAATCCGCGAATTTATCAGCTATTCTTTTTTTACCACTTTATCAAATGCCTTTTCGGGGCTACTATTTGTACTGGATATTATTATCATTGGCTATGTAGTTAAGGATACACAATTGATTGCTATTTATCGGGTGGCAACAATTATTCCTTTTGCGATAAATTTTATTCCCAATATTGCAGTTAATTATTATTATCCGGAATTTGCCAAACACGCCGATAATCCGGCAAAAATCCGCTCTTTGGCGCGGTGGGTGAGTTTAAGAATGTTCCTTTTTAGTGGAACGGTCAGTTTGCTATTAATTATTTTGGCGCATCCATTAATTAATCTAATTTTTGGGCATGGCTACAACCAAAGTGTATTGCCCTTTCAGATTATCAGTTTTGGCTACTGGATTATCGCAACTTTCCGTACTGTAAATGGTAATATTATTGCGGCACTAGGTAAGGCCAAACTTAGTTTCTATTTGACGGCGGTAAATTTGTTAACCAATATTGCGGTTACTTATTTCATGGTGTTAAAATACTCAATTGTCGGGGCTGCCTGTGCCGTAGTATTTATGTATGGGTTTTCTTCAATTATCGGTTATCTGACACTTAAAATATTACTGAAGGCTAAAGAGAGATAATTATGGCTAATTTTTATGATTTAACTCATTTGGAAGTGGTTAACGAATATGTAACGATTCGTCGTTATCGCGAAAGTGATTTTGGCGGATTAAATGCCATTTTCAAACAGGAATTTTTCATGTGGTTTTTTACTGCTTACAAGAATTGTCAGGAATTTGTTAAAGAGAAGATTGATGAGTTTGAACATGGTGATTTAGTTATGTTGGTAATTATCGATAATCTAACTGGCAAAATTATCGGTACCTCCTCATTGTATGATATTAGTTTTCGACATAAGCGGCTTGAAATTGGTTCTTCGTGGCTGGATAGTAATTATCAGGGAACGGCCTACAATGCAATCGCCAAGAAACTACTAATCACAACCCTGATTGAAAAACTGGGATTTAACCGTGTGCAATTGAAATGTGACGCACTTAATGAGAAATCGCGACATGCAATGCTGAAACTGGGCTTTGTCTATGAGGGAACATTGCATCGCCATGCAGTAACTTTTTCCGGCAGAGTTCGTGATTCATTGGTTTTTGCAATAACCGATATTACTTGGAACAATATTCAAACCGTAATGACGCAGCGGATTTCGCAAAAATTACAATATTCTGCAAATTAAAACATTTGTAGCTAACTACTTGAATTGCCCTAGGATAAAGAGAGTTTGTTGCTAGTGGTACGTCAAGAATATAACAAATATTTCATAAAAGATTTGACAGGGTGGTGGTAGTTGTTACATAATAACGACCTGCCGCAAAGAAACGCACAGTTTGGAAACGGTAGCAAAACAGATCTTTAACAATAAAAAACAATCAATAAATGTGAGGCATCTGGCTAATAATCGTAAAAGAAATACGATAAATTAGTTAGAAGTCGAACGGGAAACCGATATTGAGAAATTGATAGATAA
>JBPOJK010000082.1:0-4099 GCA_052033675.1 Pseudomonadota bacterium | reverse complement strand
ACAGAAGAAAATGGTGGTATTTGGATTGAAGGATATAAGAATTCAAATAATATGTCAATAATTAAAACCAATAAAGTAAACATAACAAATAACGTTATCAATAATATTGGCGCTTTAAGCGGCGCTCACTCTCAATATGGAATTACCTCTGGAGCACAGAATGCATTTATTCGGAATAATAAGATCATGAACTTTAATGTAAATGAATTAGACTATGCAATATTATGCACCAATGGCTGTAATATCGAATCAAATTTAGTCATCAACAATTACTTTGGTGTAGTGGTGAATCAAAGTAATGATTATTCAACTAATTATTCTAAAAGAGCAGTTACGCGTTGTAAAAGCCAAATCAATTCTAATGTGTTCTTTCGTAATAATCACAATTCAATCTGTATAAATTAAAGAAGGTCAAATAATGCCAAAGCAATTAAACACGCAAAAAAAATGGTTGGTAACCGGATGTGCAGGGTTTATCGGATCCAATATTTTGGAGTTTTTATTAAAAAATGACCAACTGGTGGTTGGACTGGATAATTTCTCAACCGGTTATCAACGAAATTTAGACGAGGTTCACGAGTTAGTTGGTGAAGATAAATGGCAGAATTTTACCTTTATTGAGGGCGATATTCGTGATTTTCAAACGTGTTTGCTTGCAGCTAAGGATGTTGAGATTATAATTCATCAGGCTGCGTTGGGCAGTGTGCCGCGTTCAATTAATGACCCCATTACCTCGCATGATGTAAATGTGTCAGGTATGGTGAACATGCTTAAGGCTGCAGTTGACAATGGTGTAAAGCGGTTTGTCTATGCTTCCAGCAGCTCAGTTTATGGTGATCACCCTACTCTACCAAAGGTTGAAGATAAGATAGGTAATCAATTGTCTCCTTATGCGGTTACTAAATATGCTTGCGAACTGTATGCAAATATTTTTGCGAAAACTTATGGTTTGGAAACTATTGGTTTGCGCTATTTCAACGTCTTTGGTCGTAGGCAAGACCCGGATGGTGCCTATGCCGCCGTTATTCCGCTATGGTTTAAAGCTGTATTAAATAATGAAGCGCCATTTATTAATGGTGACGGGGAAACCAGCCGCGATTTTTGCTATATTGATAATGTCGTTCAGATGAATATACTTTGTGGTTTAACCGATAATCTTGATGCGCTAAATCAAGTTTATAACGTAGCGTGTGGCGATCAAACCACGCTCAATCAATTATTTACCTATATTAAACAACAGGTAGATGCCTTCAGTAATTTAATGCCTCAATATCGTGATTTTCGAGCCGGGGATGTTCGTCATTCATTGGCTGATATTAGCAAAGCAAAAAATCTTGTTCAATACTATCCCCAGTTTGATATTTTGCAGGGTTTAGCTCAAGCAGCAAGCTGGTATACCAATTTCTTTGTAAAGTAATCAATCTTGACTAAAAAAGTTCTCTTTATTGATAATACTGCGCATCATGCTTACGGGCAGCTGCATAATATGCGAGCTTTACGGGAGTATGGTTATTCGGTAAGCGTATTGATTCCTGATGATGGCGATTATTTCAATAAAATACAAGGATTTGGTTTCAATTGCATCGGGAGTATCAATTCATGGAGAGGGCAGAACCCTTTTCAAGAACTACGCTTATTACTGCGTTTGAAAAAGATAATTCGCTCTTTACATCCAGATTTAATTTGTTCTTTTACTATTAAGCCCAACCTTTATACTGCAATTGCGATAAAAGGACTATCCATCAAACAGATTGCCAATATCACTGGTTTAGGTTATGGATTTATGCGTGGGGCAGTTAAAGCTAGACTGTTTACTATGCTTTATCGATTTGCATTGAAGGATATAGATCAGATTTTTTTTCAAAATGATGACGATCATTCTTTTCTATTAAATTCAAATATTATTGGACATGAACAACAGGCAACGGTTTTGCCTGGTTCTGGTGTTGATTTAAATCAATATTGTTTTACGGAAATGAAAAATCGCCAGAATCTTAGATTTCTCTATTCCGGTAGAATTATTGGTGATAAAGGTGTAAACGAATTGGTGAAAGCGTTTTGCAAGGTTCGTGACAAATATAATGAGATAGAGTTAATTCTTGCCGGAAATTTTTTTTATGCCAACCCAAGTGCGATTAGCAAAGATCAGGTGCAGAGGTGGAGTGAGGCTGGAATAATTACTTACCTCGGTATGGTTGATGATATTGCTGAAGTAATCGCTGATTGTGATTGTGTCGTGCTACCTTCTTATCGTGAGGGAATGCCGCGCAGCCTACTAGAAGCCAGCAGTATGGGAAGATCAATAATTACGGTTGATAGCGTTGGATGTAAGGATGTGGTTGAAGATGGTGTAACTGGTTATCTGGCAAAAGTGAAAGATGTTGATTCATTGGCTGGTGCTATGGTTCGGTTTATAGAACTGTCATTTGCTGAAAAAGTAGCAATGGGTAAAGCCGGGCGATTAAAAATGGAAAGAGAGTTTGATCAACAAATTGTAGTGAAAAAATACCTTGAAGTAGTAAATAATTTATTGAATCTAAAGAGTTAAATTTTATAGAGGAATATTTATGCATAATCGGATTGTTTCAGTAATAGGGATGGGTTACGTAGGTTTGCCAGCGGCAGTAGCGTTTGGTAAACAAAAACAGTGTATCGGTTTTGATATTAATCAAACTCGAATCGAAGAATTAAAGCAGGGATTTGACCGTACCGAAGAAACCACCAGCGAAGATTTGGCAACCACCGATATTTTATATACCTGTGATTTGAACGAGTTACGCCAAGCAGATTTTCATATTATTGCGGTACCAACACCGGTTGATGATGCCCATGTGCCGGATTTAACTCCGGTTGAAAAAGCTTCGGTGACAGTCGGTAAGGTTCTCAAAAAAGGCGATATCGTAGTTTATGAATAAACCGTATATCCTGGTGTGACTGAAGATATTTGCGTGCCGATTCTGGAACGTGAATCCGGTCTTAAAGGCGGGGTTGATTTTACGGTCGGTTTTTCACCAGAGCGGATTAATCCTGGTGATAAAGAGCGCAGTTTCACCACCATTCATAAGATTGTTTCCGGACAGGATCAGGCGACCTTGGATATTGTTGCCGATGTCTATGCCTCAGTAGTAGTTGCCGGCGTGCATAAAGCCAGTTCAATCAAAGTAGCTGAAGCCGCTAAAGTGATTGAAAACTCGCAACGGGATATTAATATTGCCTTCATGAATGAATTGGCAGTGATTTTTGATCGCTTGGGCATTGATACCACCGAAGTATTGGAAGCTGCAGGAACCAAATGGAACTTCCTGCACTTTAAACCAGGTCTGGTTGGCGGACACTGTATCGGTGTTGATCCGTATTACCTGACTTATCGTGCCGAACAAATTGGCTATATTCCACAAGTGATTCTAGCCGGGCGGCGGATTAATGATAATATGGGACGTTATGTGGCACGCCAAGGGGTTAAACTGCTGATTAAAGCCGGTCATACCATGAATAATCTTACTGCTACCGTCCTAGGCTTTACTTTCAAGGAAGATTGCCCGGATGTACGGAATACCAAAGTAATTGATATTATCAAAGAACTCAAAGATTACAATATTCAGGTTGAAATTTGCGATCCGGTTGCCGATCAGCAAGATGCCAAACATGAATATGGGGTTAATTTTACCGAGTTTAAAGATTTGCAGCAAGTACCGTTGTTAATTGTTGCGGTATCACATCAAGAGTTCAAAGATATGAATCTGGATGAGTTGCTTGCTAAAGTAACTCCTGGTGGCGTAATTATGGATGTCAAAGCGATTTTGCCGCAGGAAGAAGTACGTGCCCGTGGTTATAAACTATGGCGCCTATAAAAAATTAGTTTAATAAAGCGGTGTATTCCTTCGCCTCAAATTTTTATAGATCGTTCTAGTGAGATCATGATTAATTCGCGAAAAATTGAAGATTTGCATCCCAAACTGCAGGAACTGTGCCGCCTGTTCATTGAAGATTGCCGCGCTGCCGGAATCGAAGTTGCAATTACTTCGACTTATCGTGATAACGAATATCAGGATTTCTTATATGCCAAGGGGCGGACAGATAAATCAGCTAAAATTGTGAC
>JBPOJK010000130.1:0-21788 GCA_052033675.1 Pseudomonadota bacterium | reverse complement strand
GCTCAACCGTAGCTAGAAAGCCCATTTCCACCGCCCACTGTTGATAGTCACGATTAAAATTACGCAGATATTGGTGCTGTTCCGGCATCCGATAATGATGAAAGCAGTTATTGGCGGCATATTTATCCCACTGGTGCGGATTTGGTTCACCCTTCAAACTTTTATCGCCATCAATGCCGCGCCAGCCGGAAAGAAAGCCAATCCCCGAACCGGGTGCGGTCTCATAATTAATGATAAAATCCGGATAATTTTGATATTTACGGCTGCCATCTTCATTAATAAACCGTGGCAAACCCAAGCGTCCAGCCAGTTCAATCAAGACCTCCTGAAATGGGCGACATTCACCGGTCGGCGGTAATACCGGAATCCGCACTGAATCAACCGGACCATCATATTCGGAAATCGGTCGATCAAGCATAGACATCGCATCATGACGCTCCAAATACGTCGTATCCGGCAAGACCAAATCCGCAAATTGTACCATTTCCGAGGCAAAAGCATCACAAACCACCAAGAATGGAATTTTATAATCTCCTGCCGGATTTTGATCAGCTAACATTTCGCGAATTTTAGTCGTATTCATTGCCGAATTCCACGCCATATTCGCCATAAAAATAAACAAGGTATCAATTGGATATGGGTCACCACGCCAAGCATTGGTGATTACATTATGCATCATCCCGTGAACCGCCAGCGGATACTCCCATGAAAACGCCTTATCCAAACGCAGTGGATTGCCATTTTCATCAATTGCCAAATCTTCCGGCACCGTTGGCCACCCTAATGGCGAGGCCTTTAACGGCATATTGGGTGCAAAATCTTGACTATGACGGGGTGGTTTAGGCAAATGTTTGGGATTTTTGGGATATGGTGCCTTATGACGAAAGCCACCCGGAGTGTCAATAGTCCCCAATAAGGTCATTAAAATTGATAGTGTTCGGATCGTCTGAAAGCCATTGGAATGTGCCGCTAATCCGCGCATGGAATGAAAGGCAATTGGAGTGCCAGTAACACAATCGTGGTGATTTCCCCAGACATCAGTCCAGCTAATCGGTAAACTAATTTTGCCTGTTTTGACAATTTGTGCCATTTCCGCTGCCAACCGAATAATGGTTGCCGCACTTATTCCGGTTAATTGTTCGGCCCACATAGGTGTACAATCTGCCACCCGTTCACTTAACAACTGAAAGACCGGCTTAACCGTAATTCCATCGGCAGTAACAAACTGTCCGGTTAAGGCAGGAATTGAGTCAGCGCTATGATTAGTAACTTCTTGCTGGGTAAGCGTATCCCACCACCGAGTATCATTACCGGTAGTTTGCCGTGAAGAACGTAACAACAACCCATCATGAGTACTATTACCATCGAGAGTCACCAGATTAGCAGCATTACTATAACGGATAATATAATCACGGTCAAAACCATCGATTTTAATCAATTGATGAATCAATGCCAATAATAATGCACCATCACTACCTGGTTTTATTGGCAGCCATTCATCGGCAATCGCACCATAACCACTTCTGACCGGATTTATCGACACCAAGCGTCCACCATGGCGTTTAAACCTGGATAATTCTTTCTTTAATGGGTTGGAGTGATGATCTTCCGCCGTACCAATCATAATCAGCAATTTAGCGGCTTCGAGATCCGGTCCGCCAAATTCCCAAAAAGATCCGCCAATACTGTAAATCATCCCGGCCGCCATATTCACCGAGCAAAATCCGCCATGCGCCGCATAATTGGGAGTACCAAACTGCTGGGCAAATAATCCGGTTAGTGCCTGCATTTGATCGCGACCGGTAAATAATGCCAATTGTTTAGGATCGGTTTGGCGAATTTTACCCAATCGCTCTTCTAATATCGCGAATGCTTGTTCCCAACTGATCGCTTCAAAATCACCGCTACCACGCACGGCATCTTTTTTCCGCAACAATGGTTGGGTCAACCGTGCCGGCGAATATTGTTTCATGATTCCGGCAGAACCTTTGGCACACAGAATACCCTGATTTAACGGGTGTTCGTGATTTCCCTGAATGAAGCGAACTTTACCATCAACCAACGTCACCTTTATTCCGCAGCGACAGGCGCACATATAACAGGTAGTGGTTTTGATTTCCTGCTGCGGAGAATCAGCAAATTGTTCTTGGGTTTGAGACATTAATAGACCTTTCGTGATTAATAATCAATCATCTTACTGTTTAATGTGGATTTTACCAATTTTTCAGCGACAAACACAATAGATAATATTACTATTGCCAATAAAAACATCCCGGAATAATTCCGGGATGTTTTTTTAGTTATTCAACGGTTACCGATTTAGCGAGGTTTCGTGGCTTATCAACATCGGTTCCCTTAGCAATTGCCGTATGATATGCAAGCAACTGTAGCGGCACCGTATAGATTAATGGTAACAAATATTCCGGTGCATCAGCCACGGGAATATCAACAACTCTGTGGCACAAATTAGCCAGTTCGCCGGGGTTATCACTAAATATATAGACCTGCCCCTGCCGTGCCAATACTTCCTGAATATTAGATTTAACTTTATCTTCCAGTAAGTTCGATGGCATCGAAACTAACACCGGCATATCTTTATCAATTAATGCCAATGGTCCATGTTTTAACTCACCAGCGGCGTAACTCTCGGCATGAATATACGAAATTTCTTTGAGTTTTAAAGCCCCCTCCATTGCCACCGGTGCCATGGTATGCCGCCCCAGAAATAGCGCGTTATGTTTATATTCAAACTCTTGGGCAATCTGGCGAATTGCTTCTTCGGTATTTAATACCTCAACCAACCAGTGCGGCAATTTGTTGATACTATTAATTACATCCTGCTCCTGTTCGGGCGATAAATTACCACGAACTTTAGCTAAAGCAAAAGTCAAATACAATAATACAATCAACTGGGTAGTAAAGGCCTTGGTTGAGGCAACCCCAATTTCTGGACCAGCTTTAGTCAGCACCGATAACTGTGATAGTCGCACCAATGAACTTTCTGCCACATTGCAAATTGCTAGGGTTTTATTCATTCCCATTTCAATAGCATATTTGACTGATGCCAAAGTATCGGCGGTCTCACCGGATTGGGAAATACTAACAACCAACGTGTTTGGGTTGGATGGCATTTTACGATAACGATATTCGCTGGCAATCTCAACTGCACATTCAACCCCGGCAAATTCTTCAATCCAATATTTAGCAATTGTTCCGGCATTAAAACTGGTACCACAGGCAATAATCTGTACTTTATTAATTTGGCTGAATATTTGTTCTGCATTTACCCCAAAAATCGCCGGATCAAAATTACGCCCCAAATATTGTAGGGTATCACTAACCGCACGTGGCTGTTCAAAAATTTCTTTTTGCATATAGTGACGATATTGTCCTAATTCGGTGGCTGACGCCGATAACTCGCTAACATTAACTCCGCGTTCAACTTCAAGATTATCTTTATCCCAAATCCGGTAACTATTACGGCTAATTAAAGCGACATCATGTTCTTCCAGATAAATTACTTTTTGGGTTACCGGTAGCAAGGCTGAAATATCGGACGCAAAATACATCTCTTCAATCCCAAGCCCTAACACCAATGGCGAACCCAAGCGAGCGCACACTAATTCATTGGGATTATTCTTATTAATTACACCAATCGCATAAGCACCGTGTAACTGTGGAATCGCCTCTTTAACCGCTTCCAATAAATTTTGATTTTTAATATATAAGGAATGGATCAAATGCACAATTACCTCGGTATCGGTTTGTGATTCAAAATGATAACCAATTTGTTCCAGCTCTTGCTTCAATTCGGCATAATTTTCGATAATTCCATTATGAACTACCCCAATCAAATCATGAGAGAAATGTGGATGAGCATTGGTTTCAGAAACTCCGCCATGCGTTGCCCAGCGGGTATGACCAATCCCAATCTGTCCCTTAAACTTACTCTCTGAACAAACTTCCGCCAACTGCTTAACTCTTCCGGTAACTCTTCTTCGATCCAGATTACCATCAGCATTAACAATGGCGATTCCGACCGAATCATAACCACGATATTCCAACCGTGATAATCCCTCCAAAATCACTGCTACTACATTCCGCTCGCCCACTCCACCAACGATACCACACATAGCATTCTCCTTTAACTGCTTAGCTTCGCCAAAACATCAATAAATTCTTTACTATCATTTAGACAGGGAATATAACGTAATTCCTGCCCACCATGTTCAATAAATAGGTCGCGGTAGCTAATTGCCACCTCTTCCAAGGTTTCCAAACAATCACTAACAAATCCCGGGCAGATAACATCAAGTACTTTAACCCCCGAATTTGCCAAGCGGATAATCTCGCGGTCAGTTGCTGGCTCCAACCACTGGGCTTTACCGAATTTAGATTGAAAAACCATCTGTCTGTCAACACCATAATCCCGCAAATGCTCGTTAATTCCAGAAAAACTCGCCTGACATTCTTCAAAATAACAATCGCCATCGTCAATAACTGCAACCGGAATCGAATGAAAACTAACCAACAGATGTTGACCAACACCATGTTGTTGCCAATGGTTCTTTATTTGTGCTGCTATTGCATTGAGATAATCTGGATGCGTGGCAAAGCCATGGCAAATTTTGAGATTGGGAATATCTTTTTGCGCTTTATAATAGTCGCTTAGTTGATCAAAGACACTAGCGCTGGTTGTGCTTGAATATTGCGGGTATAGCGGAATAACCGTTAAGTGGTTAATTTTAGCCGACTCGTGAACCGCCAATCGTTCGGCTATTGGTCGTAAACCATAGCAAAAAGCATAATCAACAAAAACATCCGCCGATGCTAGCTGCTCTTCCAGCAATTTAGCTTGCTGTTGGGTATAATAAACCAACGGATGAGTGCCATCCCGCCGCCAAATAAGACTATACTTATGTAGTAGTTTTTTGGAACGTAGCGGTAGAATTATTAAAAATAAAATCGGATACCAAATCAACCGGTTCAACGGCACCACCCGTTTATCACTGAGAAACCGCCGCAAAAAGCGACGGATTGAACCAAGCGCCAGCGTTTCCGGTGCGCCCAAATTAACCAGCAGAATTAATTTTTTGTAATTCATAAATTAATCCAATTAATTAGCAGTATCGTCATTGGCAGCATCTTTCTTGAAATTGCTTTCTTGCCCCTTAACCAAACGCATTATATTGCTACGGTGTTTAAAGATAACAAATATTGAGATTATTAAGGTCGCACCAAAATAAGAGGTATTGCCAAATAAAACATAGGCAAAAACCGGCGCAAGTAAACACGCCAAAATTGCTGCCAGCGAAGAAATTTTAGTAGTTTTAAATACTACCACCCACGTGGCAACCAATAGTAATGCCAACCAGGCATTAAATCCCAGCAAAACCCCAACCGCCGTGGCAACACCTTTGCCGCCCTTGAATTTAAAGAAAATCGGATAAATATGCCCGATTACGACCAAGATCCCGCAGATGCCAACTATTGCCTCACCACCTTCGATGCCACGCATTAAAAAGCGCGCAATAAGCACCACCAGCAAGCCTTTAACAAGGTCGCCCAACAAAGTAAATGCCGCCGCTTTCTTATTGCCGCTGCGCATAACATTAGTCGCGCCGGCATTGTGTGAACCGTAACTCCGCGGATCATCCATTTTCATAAATTTGGAAACGATAATTGCAAATGATAGCGACCCAAGCAGGTACGCCACAACCAACATTATATATAGAGAATAATTCACATTCGCTCCTAACTTTATACGCTCTTGGTTTTATAACCGCGGGTTGACCGCATTATAAACATACTTAATAGCATATCTTATTTACATCATATAGCCAGACGATCTGACCGCTTATTTCTTCGCCCTAGTATGACATATTGAAATTTATCTGATTGGTTCCGACACTGATATTAGTATTTTTATCGGTTTGAATTGGAACTGCCACATTCTGTTTGATTTGCTCTTGCGTTGTATAATTATTCAACTTGGGAGAATACCCCTGCAACGCGGTTTGATTGGCGTTGGTTATATTAAAATTTGCCACCGCATTTTGGTCATAGTTATTGCTATTGGGATTAAAATACTGCTCATTGGCACCCTGATTAGCCCTCGCGGTAACTGGAGCACTGCTATTGAGTTTTTGGGCAATTGCCTGCGAAGCATTTTGATGAGCACAAAATGAACCATTACCACGCTGACAATACCAATCATCACCACTATTAGCAATCCGCGCACGGCTACTCTCCGGTAACGAAAATGCGGTTTCCGGATTGAGATTGGCACTCTCATTAGCCTTGCTGGTGCTTAAAAAGCTCGGAACAAAATCATCTGCGCTAAGCGCCAAAACGCTTAGCGGACAGAAAGTCAGCACACTGACTAAATAATACCACCGCCGCACGATCTACTCGGCGATTCTAGACGGAAAAAGAAGAGCCACAACCACAGGTGGTAGTAGCGTTAGGATTTTTAATGGTAAATTGTGATCCCTCAAAAGAATCAACATAATCAATTTCGGCACCAAGCAAATATTGGTAAGACATCGTATCAACCAAAAATTTGACACCCGATTTATCAATTACAAAATCATCTTCGTTGGTAACTTCATCAAAAGTAAAACCATATTGAAACCCAGAACAGCCGCCGCCGCTGATAAATACCCGTAGTTTTAAATCCGGATTACCTTCTTCTTCAATCAATTCACGCACTTTAGTTACAGCATTTTCAGTAAAAATAATTGGATCTTCCATTGTTACTCTCTCAATAATTTGTTAAATTAGTCTATTATTATAACAAAAAACCCTCTGCAAGTACAGAGGATTTCTTTAAAAAATTTGCTGATACAATTATACTTTGGCAGCAGCAGCTACTTCTGCAGCATAATCAACAACTTTTTTCTCAATTCCTTCGCCCACTACATACAAGGTGAAGCCATTGATAGTTGCCGAATTAGCTTTCAATAATTGTTCAATAGTTTGTTTACCATCGTCAGCTTTAATAAACACTTGACTAAGTAAAGTAACTTCTTTCAAGAATTTATTAATCGTACCTTCAACAATTTTTTCAACCATTTCAGCAGGTTTACCAGCTTCGCGGGCACGTTCGGCAGCAACACGACGTTCGGTTTCGATCAATTCAGGATCAACACCAGCCGCATCTAAGGCTTTTGGTTTAGAAGCTGCAATATGCATTGCTACATCTTTACCCAAAACTTCATCACCATTGGCTAAATCAACCAATACCCCAATTTTTGAACCGTGCAAATATGATGCCAATACACCGCTAGTTGAATAACGGACAAAGCGACGAACGCTCATATTTTCACCCAATTTGGCAATAATAGCTTTACGTGCTTCTTCAACGCTTTCGCCGGAAGCCAATTTGACATCAGCAATATTCTCAACAGTCGCAGCCGGATTTGCCACTACCGCAGCAGCAATACCATTAGCAAAGCTCAAAAAGCCCGCATCTTTAGCCACAAAATCAGTTTCACAGTTTACTTCAACAATCGCACCGGATTTTTTATCATCGGCAATCGCGATTACAATCACACCTTCAGCAGCAGTACGACCTGCCATTTTTGAGGCTTTGTTGCCGGATTTAATCCGTAATAATTCTTCGGCTTTCTTGATATCGCCTTCGGCTTCAACCAACGCCTTTTTACATTCCATCATTCCTAAACCGGTCAGTTCACGTACTTGTGCCACCATTGCAGCAGTAATATTTGCCATTTTGACTCCTAACATTAATTGGTATTTAAAATAAGCCGTAACTGAAGTTACGGCTTTAGGTTATTATTCAGCGTCTTCTTCAGCTGCTTTTTTAACCCGGTGAACGGTTTTAGTTTCTTCTTTAACTTCATCTTCAACCATTTCAACCTTAACCGCATTGGCTAAATCAACAACAACTTCATCTTTAGCCGCAATAATTGCATCGGCGATAGTTGAAGCATATAATTGAATTGCGCGGGCAGAATCGTCATTACCAGGAATAACGTAATCAACACCAGAAGGATCATTGTTGGTATCAACCACACCTACTACTGGAATACCCAATTTTTGTGCTTCTTGAATAGCAATTGCATGCATACCGGTATCAATTACAAATAATGCTGATGGCAAACCTTTCATCTCGGCAATACCACCAATTGAACGTTGTAATTTATCTACATCACGAGACAAATCTAAAACTTCTTTTTTAGATAAACCGCTATCAGCTTGAGACAATAATTCAGATTTTGTTTCAAGTTTTTTGATTGATTTTTTTACAGTTTCGAAATTGGTAAGCATCCCACCCAACCAGCGGTGATCAACATACGGCATACCGCAACGTTTAGCTTCTTCGGCGATAATTTCACTAGCTTGTGATTTAGCACCGACAAACAACACGAATCCTTTATTTTTAACTGTTTGTTTAACAAATTTAATTGCTTCTTCAAACATTGGCGCAGTTTTATCCAAGTTAATTACATGAATTTTATTGCGCGCGCCAAAAATGTAAGGCTTCATTTTTGGATTCCAGAATTTTGTTTGATGTCCGAAATGAACACCAGCTTCCAACATTTCTTTAATTGAAACTGACATATTATATTTTCCTATTAATAAAGGGTTATACCTCCACCCATGGATTTAGATGATTACCCAAAGATAATCACACCCTTAGACCACGGATGTGCGAATTAAAAAATTAAGAGCGTTATTTTACACTAAAGTAACTAACTTATGCTATTTTAAATTACCAAATCGTCATAATTAGACCGAATAACAAATATCCCCACGAGATTTAAATATTGCTGCATTTTGTAACAACGACATAAAAAACTATCACCATCAAAAATTAATTAAACTGTTTCAATAAATTAACAAATAAACTCTTTTTAGCAAACCACTAGAACGAACATCAATATTGCAGTATTTTTCAACAATTAACTACAATTTAATAATCGTAGATTTAATAACAAATCAACGAATGTTAAAATACTGCCTCATAATCAATCATTATTGTAGGTATTTTATAAGATGTTATTCCGAATAATTACAACTATCATTTTATCCGGCTGTATTCTATCGGCTCAGGCAGATAATCTCGTAAGCGAAAGCACGGTCTTAAGCACCAAACAGCTTAAACAAGAAAAACGCTTGGCATATAATAGCTCAGAAAGTAATGACTTTAGTATTAATCAATGCACCCGTGATGAAAATGGAATTTGTATTAATACCGCCTACCATGATTTATATATTTCACCGAATAACTATATCCAGAATCCATATAACCACATGCTAACAGCTGGCGGTCGCCACATGGTGACGGAAAGCGATATCACGGATAAAGGTTTATGGGAGCAGTTTTTCACTAACGGAACTTATAATGTTTTTACCGGTGCAACCTGGGCTATTTTAAATGTTCCGAATAATAACTATGCTTACGGCGGCAGCTTATTCATGCAATCAGGTCATGTTGGTGGATTTGCAATTGGCGGCACACTAGAAGTAGTAAATCCATTTCTACAACCGGGAATGCGTTATCTTAGTGGCGATATTTCTTACTATATGTTGCCCAATTCACAAGTAGTTACACCATCCCAGTTATATCTGGAATATCAATTGACCGACAAGGTTCAAGTTGATGCCGGCTGGATTATGCTGACTACGCCATGGATGAATTCATATGATGATGCCATGCTGGTTACCGCACCTTTTCAGGGAATGCTGGCTAATTATCAAATGACCGATAATTGGCGCTTGACTGGAATTGCCACCAATGGCTATGAACCGATGGGTTCAACCAGCTTTGGTCAGCAGACGATGTATAATCAGGGTTACGGTAATTTTACCACCCGCTCACCTTATAATGGACAACCCCAAGTATTCTATGATACTTACACTACCAATGGTAGCATGGCATTAGGTGCGACCTACCATCCGAGTAATGATTATAATTTAGGCTTATGGGGCTATTCATTCTCTGGCTACGCTAATACCTTATACGCCGATTCGGAATATGAATTTCGCGTCAATCCAATCAACAAATTTAATGTAGGAGTCCAAGCGGGAAATCAAAACACACTGGGAATGACTACCACCAATCCACAATTAGTCGGTGATGGTGGCGTAAATAGCTACCTATTTGGGGCAAAATTGGGCTATAGTTTTGATGATTGGTTAAATGCGGAGCTTTCATACAATACCATGTTTGGTCCGCAAGGCTCTTTCTATAATGGCGGCTTCATTTCGCCATATACCTTTACTATCGTTAACGACCCCCTTTATACCTCTGGTCTTGGTGCCGGGATGATTGAACAAGGTGCGGGAAATGCTTATCGGGCGGCGGTAACATTTCTACCGATTCCGTGGGATAGTAAATCCAAAATTGAGCTGGCTTATGAACGCTTTGACACGGTTAATCCGATGCAGGAATATGACGTGGATTTCAAATGGGTTCCCCATGGCGCACCCAAGGGGCTAATTGTCCATATTGAAGGTGATTATGCAATTTCTCCGGCAACCAATTTCGTTGATGGTGGAAATTTTTTCTATTTCCAAACCATGGTTTCCTATGCTTATTAGGCGATGTACACCGTAAATATGCTTAGTTGTTGAGAGTTTAACGATTTGGCGCGCTGAAAAACCAATATAAAATCAGCACGCCATGAAGAAAAATCAGTAACTGATCACTAGATCATTATCATCCACAATATCAGTTAATCAATACTAATGCTTGAAATGACGGATACCGCTGAAAATCATCGCAATACCGTGCTCATTGCAAGCATCAATTGATTCTTGATCGCGTAATGAACCACCGGGTTGGATGATTGCCCTGATTCCCGCTTTGGCACATTCATCAACACAATCTCTAAACGGGAAAAACGCGTCTGATGCCAGCACGCCGCCGCCGCCGGAGCGTTCAATCGCTTGCGAGGTTGCCCAAATTCGATTAGTCTGCCCAGCCCCGATTCCAACGGCTACTTCATCTTTTGCTACCACAATTGCGTTGGATTTTACATGCTTGACCACTTTCATGGCAAAAGCTAAATCATCAATTACCTGCGGGTCAAGTTTGGCAGTGGTAACAACTTTTAATTCATCGGCAAAATGACTGTCATAGTCCTGCACCAAGATCCCGCCATCAACGGTTACATATTCCAACTTGCCCTGTGGTTTAACGGTATTCATTTTAATTACCCGCAGATTTTTCTTGGTTTGCAATTCTGCCAGCGCGGCTTCACTAAAACTTGGCGCCATAACAATCTCAAGGAACGTTTTATTGATTTCCTGAGCGGTAGCCAAATCAACTTCATGATTAATCGCAACAATTCCACCAAAAATTGATAACGGATCACCGGCATACATTTTATTGTAGGCATTAACCACCGTAGAACCCAACGCCACCCCGCACGGAGTTGAGTGTTTCACTCCACACGCCGCAATTCCATCAAACTCACTCACCACTTTCCACGCCAAATCCATATCGCGAATATTATTGAACGATAACTCTTTGCCATGCAGTTGGGTAAAATCTTTTAACGTGCCTTGTTGAGTCGTGGCAACATAATACGCCGCATTTTGGTGTGGATTTTCACCATAACGCAAATTGCTGACCTTGCGATACGACATATTCAAGTATTCCGGAAATTCTTCTTCGAGCATAAATTGACTGATAGCTGCATCATAGGCCGAAGTTAAATTAAACACCTTACCGGACAATTTGCGGCGGGTTGCAAAACTGATTTCACCGTTATTGGTATTAAATTCATCCATTACACCAGCATAGTCTTTGACATCGCTGATTACAACCACATCTTTAAACGCCTTGGCAGCCGAACGCAGCATGGTTGGACCGCCAATATCGATAAATTCAACTTTTTCTTCAAAGCTAATATCTTTCACCACTTCATCAAAAAACGGATATAAATTTACCACCACTAGATCAATCGGTTCAATATTGTGCTGGGCTATCGTCGCCATATGTTCGGGATTATCGCGAATTGCCAAGATTCCACCATGAACATTCGGATGCAGGGTTTTTACCCGCCCATCAAGCATTTCCGGAAAATTAGTTATCTCGCTAATATCGATAACCGGCAAATTATTTTCCTTGAGATGTTTATAAGTTCCACCAGTAGAAATCAATTCCACGCCATTTTTTACCAAAAATTCGGCAAATTCCAAAATTCCACTCTTATCGTAAACGCTGATTAATGCCCTTCTTAACATCGTGTCATTCCTTTCTGATATATTACTAATATTCAAATTAATTAATAACTGTAGCCACATCGCATGCAATGTAAAATATTGCGCAACCCTATACAAAATTATATTTTTTTATAATGTACTACGGTCGGAAACGGATCATAAAACTTATGCAACAACTCTTTCCATTTCTGATATTCTAGTGACTCTCTAAATCCAATAGTATGGGCTTCCAAAGATTCCCACCAAACCAACAATAAATATTGATGGGGTACTTCCAGACATAGCCGAAGTTCGTGATGCACGTAACCGCGGCATGCTTGAATCAATGGTACAGCCTGCAAAAAAGCCTGTTCAAATTCGACATTTTTACCGGTAATTATATTCAGTGTCGCAACTTCCAGAACAGCTGATGATGAAGTCAGTTGCTTAATCACTGACACCAATAATTTATGTTCCTCAACCAGCACCCGCGCTTGCAGCGTTTCAGGAGTATCATCTGCTAATACGGCAACCGAAGTCTGTGCTACAATTGCACCACCATCAATTTCGCTAGTGACGTAATGAACCGTGCACCCTGATTGAGTGTCTCCGGCTGCCAACACCGCTCGATGAACATTCATCCCCCACATTCCGGCACCACCATGGCGCGGCAATAATGACGGATGAATATTGATAATTTTAGCGGAATAATGATTGATAAAATCTTCGTCCAAAATTGATAGAAACCCCGCCAATACAATCAACTGACAATCATCAGGAATATGTGCGGCAATTGCCGAAGACAGGTTATTTTTATGGATTTTACGGTCAACAAGATATGCCGGAATGTAATTATTCCGGGCACGTTCCAAACCATAACACTCGCGATCGGCAATGACTGCAGCAATGGTAGCATTGATCTGCCCCGTTGCAATGGCATCAATCAGCGCCTGTAAATTACTGCCTCCACCGGAAACTAGTACTACAATTTGAGGCATATTTTCTCACTTGCAGTAGTAATTTCGCCAAGAATAAACGCCGCTTCACCATTAGCCTGCAGTTGCTCAATGATCGCTGCTGCATCAGCGGAATTAACAACCAACACCAATCCAACGCCCATATTAAAAGTACCGAACATTTCTTGCCGAGCAATACCAAGGCTACCTAGTAATTCAAAAATCGGCAAGACCGGAATAAGTGCCGTATCGATTGAAGCACATAGACCATCCGGAATAATCCGCGGAACATTCTCATAAAGCCCACCGCCGGTAATATGCGCCATTCCTTTGATCGCAAACTTCGCTAACAGTTCCAGCACCGGTTTAACATAAATTTTGGTCGGCGTCAGTAATTCTTCACCAATCGGTTTGCCGTTAAAATCAACACTGAAATTGGTAATCAATTTGCGCACCAACGAGAAACCATTGCTATGCACGCCGCTGGAAGGTAAACCAATAATGACATCGCCCGCGCTTATTTTATCGCCGGTAATTACCTGTTCTTTTTCAACTACTCCAACCGCGAATCCGGCAATATCATATTCACCCGGCTGATAAAATCCCGGCATTTCAGCAGTCTCTCCACCAACCAATGCTGCGCCGGATTGTAGGCAACCCTCGGTCACGCCGCTAACGATTTGTGCCGCAACTTCGGCATCCAGTTTACCACAGGCTAAGTAATCCAGAAAAAACAACGGCTTGGCACCATGGCAGAGAATATCATTGACACACATGGCAACGCAATCAATCCCAATCGTATCGTAGCGCCCCAATTCAAAAGCAATTTTAAGCTTGGTACCGACGCCATCGGTTCCAGACACCAGTACCGGATTAGTATATTTGCCTAGTTCATAAAGTGCACCAAAACTACCCAATTCAGTTAACACGTTTTTATTGTAGGTGCGCTTAACCATATCTTTGATTAAGCCTACACTTTTATAACCTTCTTCTTTATCGACTCCGGCACTTTTATAATCTATCATCAGCATTTATCCTTCTTGTTCAATTATCAGTTTCGAAATTATTCGTATATAGTAGTTCCGTAACTATTGGAATATAAAGCAAAAACTAGGCGCAAGGCAGACACGAGTGTCTCGCGGTTTACAATAAGTGTAAATAAAGAACCTTGCAACAACGTTATTGCGATATAGTCCAAATAGTTACTCAGTTTCTATATCCGTCAATGGGTAATGAGCGGTAAAGCACCCCTCGCAATAATCACAACCGCCAAGAATCCGCCGCTGATTTTCTAAGGTCAGAAAATCCAGACTATCGGCATCAATTTCGCGACAAATTTCATCCAATGACATTCGTGAGGCAATCAATTCCTGCTTACTATTGATATCGACCCCAAAAAAACACTCGCTACGTACCATTGGCGAAGCCAGACGGAAATGAATTTCGCTAGCCCCAGCTTCACGCAACAGCTTAATCAGTTTTTTGGCAGTAGTACCGCGTACCAGCGAATCATCAACCAGCACAACTTTTTTACCATTAACCACGTGGCGCATCGGATTTAATTTGAGTTTAACTGCCTGTTCGCGCAAGCCCTGAGTCGGCAAAATAAAACTCCGCCCCATGTATTTACTACGTACCAAGCCCATTTCATAGGGAATTCCACTCTTTTCGGAATAACCCATTGCCGCAACGATACCTGAGTCGGGAACCCCAACCACGATATCGGCAACTACCGGTTTTTGTTCCGCTAGACATTGACCAGCCTTATGACGGACGTGATAGACATCCAGCCCATCAACAATACTATCCGGACGCGAAAAATAGATATATTCGAACGAACACGATGCCCGTGGCTGTGGGTCGCAATAATATTGTGAAGTCAGACCATTTTCATCAATAATCACCAATTCGCCGGGATTAATGTCACGAACCACATCCGCACCGACAATATCCAGCGCACAGCTCTCGGATGCCAAAACCAGGGTTTCGCTGCCGCGAACCTTGCCCAAACATAGCGGGCGTAATCCCAACGGATCACGAATCGCGACTAATTTATTCCCGACCAACATTACCACCGCAAAGCCGCCGCGAATAGTTTGGCAGGTATCACGCAAGGCTTCAACCAAGCCCAACCGCGCCCGTTTTGCCAACAGATTGACAATTACTTCGCTATCGCTGGTGCTCTGGAAAACTGCACCATCTTCTTCCAACTGCCGCCGCAAGGATTTCGCATTAATCAGATTCCCATTATGCGCCAGCGCTAAAGCCCCCAAAAATGATTGGGCAAATAACGGCTGGGCATTATTGATGGTTGAACTGCCGCTAGTTGAATAGCGAACATGACCAATTACCGCATTACCGATTTTATGACCAAGGGTTTCCGGATCAAACACTTCACTGACCAATCCCATTCCCTTAATAGTTTCGAGATGACCAAAATTAGCCAGCGTAATTCCGGCACTTTCCTGTCCGCGGTGCTGCAGGGCAAATAATCCGCAATAGGCTAACTGGGCAATATTATCAATCGGCTGGTTATCATATAGCGCAAAGACGCCGCATTCTTCTTCCATTTTATCGTGGATGATTATCGGTTTGCTTTCTGCGCTGGAAAATTGTTGGGCGACATTCATTGAGTCAACCGACGCAAAACTTCCTGATAAGCCTCTTCGACATTGCCTAAATCGCGGCGAAAACGGTCTTTATCAAGTTTTTCATTAGTCTTGGCATCCCACAAACGGCAGGTATCAGGGCTGATTTCATCGGCAAGGATAATTTCACCACGGGAATTTTTGCCAAATTCGATCTTGAAATCCACCAAAATCAATCCACGTTCGGCAAAAAATTGTTGCAGCACCTGATTGATTTTCGCAGTCATGGCATAAATCTGTTCCAATTCAGCATAGCTAACGGCACCTAATGCCACCGCATGATGGTCATTGATTAACGGATCGCCCAATTCGTCATTTTTGTAACTAAGTTCAAACACGGTATTACTCGGTTTGGTACCTTCAACAATATTCAGGCGTTTCGCCATCGATCCGGCAATCAGATTACGGGTAATTACTTCCAGCGGAATGATTTTGACCTTGGCACACAATTGCTCGCGATCATTCAAACGTTCCTTGAAATGAGTTGGAATTGCATTTTCCGCCAATAATTCAAAAACCCGGGTGGTAATCTGATTATTAATCACCCCTTTATCGGCAATCGTTCCTTTTTTGAGGTTATTAAACGCGGTAGCATCATCTTTGTAGCGAATAATAATCAAATCCGGATTGTCGGTGGCATAGACTTGTTTGGCTTTGCCCTCGTATAAAAATTCACCTTTATGCATTTAATGCCCTTTCGTGGTTAAGTTTAACTTAAATCAAATCATTTGACAATAACTAAGAATAATTAGAAAATCAATCATATTAATAACAGAACTTCATCACATATAAATCTTATTAGCCCTAAGCAGAACCAGATTTAATCAATTGATACTTGTTATTTTGGACCCAAAATATACAAATACTATTGTAAAAATATAGTAGTTCTTTTTTATCTTTAAAGTAAAGACTACTTGCGAGAGCTTTAGCTTTTAACCACCACAATAAATCATCTTGTTGCCCGTATAAAGGAAGAGTATCAAATAAATATAAAAATACCTTGCAAACATTTTTAATAAGAACATCAATATTAAATTTATACCCGCTTCTTGCATTATTAATTAATTTTTTTATAAAATTTATTGTATTTTTGTGATGTTCGATATTTGACGGCATCGATGTTGATAAAATAATCTTCTCTACTGTATTTTCTATAAATATATATAGTTCTGCCAACTCACTATTTAAAATTTGCAATTCTTTTTTTAAAAAATCTTCGTAATAATTTTTGATATCTTTACTAAATTGATTAATAATATAGCTTGTAAAATAAATATTATCATTATTGGTCTGAGATACAACAGGAACCGATGAAATGGTAATGTTTTTATTAATACGATCATAAAACTTACTTATATCTTTGCAGGATTTATTCCTAGTATAAGTCCATAATAAAAAATCAATTATCTGACACCCAGCGTTATGTTTATCCGCGTCCTGACAATCAATTAAGTTAAAATATTGTGGGATTTTCGGTTTTTTATTACATTGTGTAATTAAAAAATCATAATAGGATATAAATCTAACCTCTCCAAACCTAGAATATTCTACAAATTTTTTAATTATCTCAGTTATTGTGCCACTATTTATACCTTGTTTCTGTTCTATAACAATATTTACCTCTACAGGTGAAAATGCAAATTTTACCAACAATCCACGTAATAGTTTTTTAAAAGTACTATTCGTACTAGATTTACCATTATCAAAACCATCTTTCTTGGGTTCGAAAATTGCAAAAAACTCACCGGATAAGGATTTATTGATCTCGGTCAATAAACATTCTTTTCTTTCGTCATCGTCTTTACTAGCGTGAAAAAAATCCTCTACTCTCATATTACATTTAGATTTTGCCTGACGCACAATCTCCAAAAGCGCCTCATAGCTTTGATGAGTAATAAGAAAGCCATATCCGATTTCAGAACTTAAGCCATCGTTACCAGTTTCATCAACATAAACAAATAGTTGTTTATGTTTTGAGTAAAAATTACTATTACCCATCAATCATAACTTTATTAATCTTTTATTAAATAAAATTAACCACTAGTTATTTTACATCATCATAACATAATATCATTTTATAGAAGCCACTCTCAAATTAACAATTAATTACATGACAATGTATTTACCGAAAATACTTCACGCCATTACTAAAAATATCCTGAAATTTATTGCCGGGAATATTTTTGTATAAATCCATGCCATAACGCTCGGAATGCCCCATTTTGCCAAGGATTCGCCCATCCACTGAAGTCAATGCCTCAATCGCATAATCCGAACCATTAGGATTAAAATATGGATCAAAAGTCGGATTACCTTCCAAATCCGCATACCGGCAGGCGATTTGTCCATTTGCCGCCAATTCCTGCGCCAGAGTCGGATTAACCACCAATCGACCTTCGCCATGCGACATTGCAATTTGATGAACCTCACCAACTTCAAATGATGCTAGCCACGGTGAACGATTGCTGCTAATGACCGTTGGTACTACCCGCGAAATATGACGTCCATTCAGATTATGGGTTAACGTCGGCGATTCACGTGATAATTCGCAGATTTTACCGTACGGCAATAAACCGGATTTAATCAATGCCTGAAAGCCATTACAAATTCCCAGAATCAGTCCATCACGCGCCAACAGCTCATGAATGGCATCACTAATCCGTGGATTGCGCAAAATTGCGGCAATGAATTTGGCGGAACCATCCGGTTCATCACCGGCACTAAATCCACCTGGCAACATCAAAATCTGTGAATTATTGATTTCGGCAGCAAAATGCTCCAACGACGAATCAATATCCGCTAACGATAAATTATTAAACACCAAAGTTTCGGCAATTGCTCCAACATTATTAAAGGCGCGTAGTGAATCATACTCACAATTACTACCGGGAAAAACCGGAATAATTACCCGTGGTTTAGCCAGTGGTGAATGAGAATATTTAGCTCTAGCTCCATGAGTTACTGCAGCTATCAGCTCACCTTCAGCGGCGGCTGAATTATCACTTAGTAGCGGAAATATTGGCGCTAACTTGCTGTGCCACACGGTGGCTAATTCATCCAGTAACACCTGCTCACCCTGAGCAGAAATCAGCGCCGCTTCCGCAATCGTTTCGCCGATTTTCACTAACGCTAATTTATCCGTCAATGGCGATTGCCCGACCAAAATAAGTGCACCATAGTGTGATTTAAATAAATCCAGATTGGAATCCGTTAGTCGTGCACCAATTTTATTGCCCAGCGCCATTAACGCCAAACCCTCGCCAATGCCGCCATAGCCAACCGCCCATGCGGCACTAATCTGCCGTGCTGCTATCAGTTCGCTAATTCGTTGATAATCGGCTTTAACCTGACTTAAATCCAACACCTGTTTATCACTTGCTGGCGGCAAATAGACATAAATTTTTTCACCACTGGTTTTAAATTCCGGAGAAATAATTTGTGCCGCCTCGCCAATCCCCAGTGCAAATGAAATCAAAGTTGGCGGCACATTTAGATCATGAAAAGTTCCGCTCATTGAATCCTTACCACCTATTGCTGCCCGTTTGAATCCCTGCTGGGCATGATAGGCACCCAATAGTGCCGCAAACGGTTTACCCCATAATTGCGGATCATTCCCCAAGCGTTCAAAATATTCCTGAAACGAGAAATAAATATTATCGGCGCTGCCACCAGCGGCGACAATTTTAGCCACCGAATGTACTACCGCAAAATAAGCACCATGAAACGGCGACCAACTGGATAAATACGGATCAAACCCGTGCGCTGCAATGCTTACCATCGCGGTTTCACCATTAATAACCGGCAATTTCTGCACTGATACCTGCACTGGCGTTTGCTGATATTTGCCGCCATAAGGCATCAATACCGTGGTTGCACCGATTGTTGCATCAAACATATCGCCCAAACCTTGCTGTGAAGCAATATTCAAATCTTTAACTAGCGTGGTCATCCGCGCTTTAAAATTGTCACTCTTATCACCAATTGTCACTAATGGCTGGTAACCTGTGCTCGGGCTAGCAACTTTCACTGCCGCATGACTCCTCGCACCATTGGTATTCAAAAATTCACGGGATAAATTTACAATCGAATTACCATGCCAACGTAATAGCATCCGTTTTTCGTTAGTAACTGTAGCAACTACTACCGCTTCCAAATTTTCTTGATGAGCAAGAGCCATGAATAATTCAGCGTCCTTTGCTGAGACCACTACTGCCATCCGTTCCTGTGATTCGGAAATTGCCAGCTCGGTTCCGGTTAAACCATTATATTTGGTCGGAACTGCATCCAAATCAACCGTAATACCATCGGCGAGTTCACCAATTGCAACTGCCACTCCACCAGCGCCAAAATCGTTACATTTTTTAATCAGTGTGGTTACCTGCGGATTTCTGAATAGCCGTTGAATTTTGCGCTCGGTAACCCGATTGCCCTTTTGAACCTCGGCTCCACCTCAGGCTTCCGAATCGGCTGTATGCTCTTGGGATGAAACGGTGGCACCACCGCAACCATCGCGACCAGTCCGCCCACCTACCAGAATAATTACATCACCCGCTTCAGGCTCTTCGCGGCGAATATTGGCATATGGCGCTGCGGCAACCACCATACCAACTTCCATACGTTTGGCAAGATATCCCGGATGATAGATTTCACGAACCAGCGTCGTTGCCAGCCCAATTTGATTTCCGTAACTGGAAAACCCCTGCGCGGCTTTGGTAGTAATTACCGATTGCGGCAATTTCCCCGGTAAAGTATCTTTTAAATCTGCCAACGGATTGGCTGCACCGCTAATTCTTAATGCCTGATAGACATAGGAGCGCCCCGATAATGGATCGCGGATTGCCCCGCCAATGCAAGTTGCCGCGCCGCCAAAAGGCTCAATTTCGGTCGGGTGATTATGGGTTTCATTTTTAAATTGCAGCGACCATTGTTCAGTCTTGTCATTAACCGGAACCTCAATAATCAGCGAGCAGGCATTGATTTCTGTCGAAATTTCCATTTCCGGCAATAAGCCATCTTGCTTGAACTCCTTGGCGCAAACAGTTGCCAAATCCATCAAAGTTAGCGGACGGGTGCGTAATTTCTCGGCTGAATAAAGCTTACCACGGCTGGTTAAATAATCATTAAACACCTGCTGGAAAAACTCCTGATATTTACCAGGTGCAAATTCAATGCTATCAAGCTCGGTTTCAAAGGTAGTATGCCGACAATGATCCGACCAATACGTATCCAAAACCTTAATTTCGGTTTCGCTAGGGTCACGCGCTTCCTGATTTTTAAAATATTGTTGAATCAATTCCAGATCGGCAAGAGTCATTGCCAGTCCCATGTCACACTTAAATTGTTGTAAATGCGCCGAATTAAAACGGGTAAAACCATGATAAACCGGAACCGGATTATAATTTGCCAATTGATTATCCAGTTTCAACGCGGTTAAATCCTTAAGCTCATACTCCAGCGGATTAATATAGTAATCTTGAATTTTTTGCAGTTGTTGCGGTAACAAAGGTTCGGCGAAGATTAGAATTTTAGCGGTAGTAACAGCAAGGTTGGGCGAGGTGATGTTTAACAGATTTAGCGCTTGAAGAGCCGAATCGGCGCGCTGGTTATACTGTCCGGGAAGCATCTGGATAGCAAACCACTGGCTTGGCGGCGGTAACTCCAGTTGGTAGGAGACCTCATCCACCGTTGGTTCACCAAAAACCACATAGCGCGATTTATCCAATTCGCTGTGGCTAATGTTAAAAACATCATAAACATTGATCACGCGCAGGGATTTAAGCTGCAGATGAAGTTGACTATTAAAATTATCCAGCAGTTGCCGGGCTTCCACATTAAATTGTTGAGATTTTTCGACAAAAATCCGAAAGTTGGGCATAGATTTTTCACCTGCAAAAAATGTTGCATTCGATTTCAAGCCGTCATTATACACAATCCCAGTCAGGTATTAGCTACTATTTATAGCCCATTTCTCGGTATTCAATTTATATGCTGTTTTACAAGGGTATTT
>JBPOJK010000003.1:0-18496 GCA_052033675.1 Pseudomonadota bacterium | reverse complement strand
GGGCTAATTCGGTGGCGTTGGCGGCTTCCTGCAAAAAATCCAGTTCTTCGTGGATAGTATTTTCAAATTCCTGAATTACTTCCAGCGGACGCAGGCGCTTGCCGTCTTTAAAGAGTTTTTCGACTAGTTTGGCGGCAATTTTAAGTAATTGAATATCCTTGTTTATTACCTTTTCGATTTTTGGTCGGAGAACTTTAACCGCAACTTCCTGATTGGTGGTTTTAAGCCGGGCGCGGTGAACTTGGGCGATTGAGGCGGAGGCTACCGGATCATCGCTAAATTCGCTGAAAATTTCTTCCAGCGGCGCACCCAAAGCATTGACAATAATTGCGTGTGAGAGCTGTGATGGAAAGGGTTTAACCTGACTTTGCAGCTTGGAGAGTTCATGTAAATACAATGGTGGAATAATATCCGGACGCGTCGATAATAATTGTCCAAATTTGACAAATACCGGTCCCAAACGTTCAAATGCCAGCTTGACCCGCGTTGCCAACGGGGTATCCGGGCAGCGGCTGGGAATAAACCATAATAATGCTTCAATCAGCCATGCCAGCCGGCTGGTACGGTCGTTGATTTTTAAAATTTGGAATAAACCATAACGTTTAAAAGTAATAATTATTTTTAGCAAGCGAAAGAAGCGCATTAGTGGTGAACCTGTTTTTCAAAACGTTTAGTCAATAGCTCAACCCGGTCACGAAGTTCATCCACGTCCCGGTAAAATTTTTCCAGAATAAATTTATCGCTCACGAGTGCGGTTTCAAATTGTAGATATTTGCCCAGTGAGTAGCTGCTATTATCGCGTAAGAGCTGCAAATAGCTAATCAGTTGCGTCAGTTGCTTTTCAACTATTACCGCCATTACTCCCAATAATTGCGAATTATGCTGATACAAGACATTGGTAATATTGATTTGTGCCAGTGCGGTCAAAAATTGCTGTCCAATTGCGCGCTGTCCGTCAATAGTTATGTGGCGGTAAGTTTGCAGCTTATCCTGATGCAGCAAATGACTGGCTGCTGCTGGAGTAATCGTAATCTGGCAATCCGGCTCTTCCTCTTCGGGGTTGAGTAATCCTTCCGGGGTAATCAAGAAAGTAATCCCAGCCAGCGGTAAATTCAGGCGGATTAATTTTCCGGAAATCTTCTGCAATAGCTTACGCACCTCTGGGTTTGCCTCGAGATGGAGATTTAACAGTTTGGCAATTAGTTTCGCAATTATCATGGGTGGATCTTTTCTATTGTGCCCGTTAAATAAATATATCAAGTGATATTACGCACGATAAAGAATTTAACCCTAAGTTATTGGTTTTTCCTCATGGCACGCTGATTTTACACGAGCTTTTCAGCGCGCAAAATCGTCAAACTCAATAACTTAGCGCTAAAATATTGACGTCTGCGTAACATCAAATATTAACTTTTATAACCCTTATGCAGCGCAGTAATTCCCAAGGTCAGATTATGATATTTAACCTTGGCAAATCCGGCTTCATACATCATCTGCTGCAAAGTTTCCTGATCTGGATGCATGCGGATGGATTCCGCCAGATATTGGTAACTTTGCTCATCTTTGGCAATCACTTTACCCATAAATGGCAAAAACTTGAACGAATACAGATCATAAAGTTTTGCCAGCGGCTTGTGAATTTTGGAAAATTCAAGCACCATCAATACCCCACCGGGTTTTAATACCCGATACATTTCACGTAGGGCAAGATCTTTATGGGTCATATTTCTTAAACCAAATGAAACACAAACGCCATTGAAATAATTATCCGAAAATGGGAGCTTTTCGGCATCACATAAGCATTGCGGTGTAAGGATACCCTCATTAAGCAGGCGGTCACGACCGGCACGTAACATTGAAGAATTAATATCGGTATGCCAGACTTCACCGCTAGCTCCGACAATTTTTTTGAAGCCTTTGGTCATATCACCAGTACCACCGGCAATATCCAGTACCTTATTTCCGGGCTTTAATTCAGCCGTAAAAAAAGTGAATTGTTTCCAAATCCGGTGCATCCCCAGCGACATCACGTCATTCATAATGTCGTAATTGCCGGCTACCGAATGAAATACCTCGGCAACCAATGAGGCTTTTTGTTCTTCATCGACGGTTTTATAGCCAAAATGAGTTTTATTGGTCATGATTAATCTTTCTGTGCCAAGTTTAACAGCATCGCATCGCCATAGCTAAAAAAGCGATAGTTATTGGCAATTGCATGCTGATAGGCTCTCGTAATTACGTCTTTGCCGCTAAAAGCGCTGACCAGCATTAATAAGGTTGATTTAGGTAAATGAAAATTGGTAATCAATTTATCGACAATTTGAAATTTAAATCCGGGGGTAATAAAAATATCGGTTTCACCACTTTGGGCATGTAAGCCGCGGCTGGCAATGGTTTCCAGCGTTCTTAAGGAGGTAGTTCCCACTGCGATAACTTTACCGCCGCGCGCTTTGGCAGCAATGATTTTAGCAATCGTTTCTTCGCTGATGTGAAAAACTTCGCTGTGCATTTTATGTTCGGCAATGTTTTCGACACTCACCGGCTTGAAAGTTCCTGAACCGACATGAAGCGTAACTTCAGCGGTATCAACACCATTCGCGCGGATTTTGGCAAGCAATTCCGGCGTAAAATGCAATCCGGCAGTCGGCGCAGCTACTGAGCCATTGTGGGCGGCATAAACTGTTTGATAACATTCATCATCGGCACCTTCGGCTTGACGTTTCATATACGGCGGCAACGGCAGATTACCATATTGTTCAAGATAGGCATAAAGATCAACCGGTGTTTCGGTTTGCAGTGCAAACAAACCATCATGGCGTTCGCTGACAATTACCGTTAGATCGCCGGGCAAGATAATTTCCATTCCAATCTTGATGCTTTTGCTGGTGCGGACATGCGCCATGAAATGCTGTTGGTCAATGATTCGCTCCAACAGCACTTCAACCTTGCCTCCGCTGGGTTTATGCCCAAAAATCCGTGCTTTGACGACACGGGTGTTATTTACAATTAATAAATCTCCCGGGTTCAGATAGTCGCTGATGTCGCTGAAATGGCGGTCAAGCAATTCATCACCTACTATTAATAGGCGGCTGTGAGCCCGTTCTGCCAAGGGATGCGCGGCAATTAACTGTTCCGGCAGATTATAATCAAAATCAGATAATTTCATAAATTCTTCTAGTGGTTATAGTTATGATTAAATACCCAGCGTACGGCAAGAAATACCGTAAAGATGGTGAAAATTACCAAAATAATCCACAGCATTAGAAACTGCAGTGGTGCCAATTCGCTAAACTGGAGATTGCCGAATAAATTGCTGAATGTTGCCAATAGCTGATTGATTCGCAGAGTCACAAAGTGCAGGGCACCACCAGCAATGATGGTCGCTAGAGTTACTTGCCACACCGCATAATGAATCAATGGACGCATAATAAAACTGTCGCTGGCACCAATCAGGCGGGCAACCTTGATCGCATCGCTTTTAATCAGCATTTGCAGGCGGATCATATTATAAACAACCAGCGCCAAGACCACAATCAGCAATATTTGCGCAAACAAAATTATCTGATTGCTAAAATCAATTAATGACGAAATTTTACCGGCGTAAGCACTATCCATCTGGACACTATCAACCATCGGTAATTGATTTAACTGCATGGTTAAATGCTGCAAAGTAGCGCTTTCGCTGGTGCTGGTATTGACAATCAGAATGTCCGGCAGCGGATTATTTGCCGATTCGATTACATCCGAGGCAATTGATTTCATTTGCGAATCTTTTTGCAGCTCGGCTAGTCCCTGTTCTTTGCTGATAAATTGATAATTTTTTACCGAGGTAGCGGTAAGCGTATTTAATAGCTTTTCGATATTGGCAACATCGGCTTGATTGGAAGTTTTATCCAGATAGAGCATAATCTGCGGATAGGTAATGTTTTTGTGCTGCCAGTTATTGAGGTTGCCAGTTAGCGAAACACCTAAAGCACATAGCGCAATAATTAGTGCCAGCACAATGATATTGATTAAATGTTCAACCGGTTGTTTGAAAATATTCAACCAAGCATGGTTGAAGCTCTTGACATGATGGCGAATTTTTTGCATGCTTACCCCCGAAACTGTCCGTTATTTAACCGAATGATGCGTTTACCGTAATCACTTAATAACGATTCATCATGGGCTGAAATTACCAATGTTACCCCGGCTTTATGGAAGTTTTTAAATAGTTCCAGAATGTTAAGGGCATTGGCGCGATCAAGATTGGCGGTTGGTTCATCGGCAAGCAGAATTTTGGGCTGATGAACGATTGCCCGCGCAATGCACAGCCGCTGTTGTTCGCCACCGGAAAGTTGCAATGGATGGGCGTTGATTTTATGTTCCAAGCCGACATTGATTAAGGCTTTCTCGACCCGTTCCATGGTTTCCTTTTCGCTGTAATTGCCGCTGATATCTAATGGCAGCCGGACATTATCGCGGACTGAGCGGTCAAAAAGAATCTTATGATCCTGAAAGACGATGCCGATATGCTGGCGAATAAAGGTACGATGGTTTTGGCTAATCTGGGTCAAATTAATGCCATTGACTACCACATTACCACTGGTAGCAGTTTGAATTCCGGCAATTAGTTTCAATAAGGTGGATTTTCCGGCACCGGAATGTCCGGCTAAAAACACCAGCTCACCCTTGTCGATACTGAAACTGAGGTTATTTAGCGCAGTTATATTACCGGGATAACTTTTTGAAACTTGTTCAAAGTAGATGATTTTATTTTCAATCATAGTTGTTCACTATTGTAAAAGTGGTTGAGTTGTTTGATTAGTTATTTATTAAGTTCACAAAATACTATTTTTTATTCAAAGGCTTTATTATAACATTAATGGCAAAATTAAGTCCGGTTAGAAAAAATCTGATTTTGCAGTGCAATAAAAATGCAAAAAAACAACACAAAAACCCCAAAAAAAATGCCTTTTTTGCCATTTTGGGCGATTTTTGGGCAGGTTGTGCAAAAACACCGCAAAAAGCTATGCTAAAGTATCGGTGTGAGACAAGACGGTAGCTGTGGAAGGCCGCCGGAAAATTTGATAATTTGATAAATTAAGTATAATAACTATACATTATGAGCTTTGTGGAAGGAGCCTCAAAATGAAAAAACTGTTAGCCTTAGTGCTAGGAGCTATGTCGGTTGCTGCGTTTGCAGATGGTAGTGAAGTCACTTTATATGGTCGTGTTTCTGTTGCTTTGGAAAACGATACTTTCCCGAGTAATACCCAAGTTCAACCGGGTACTACTTCAATTCAAGATTATGGTTCATATTTTGGTATTCGTGGTACTGATCAGGTTTATGGTCAGACTGCGGTAGTGTGGCAGGTGGAGCAATTTTTAAATATTGCATCCGGTGAAGCTTATCAAAATACTACCGGTAGCAGCTGGGTGCCTACTCATCCGGGTTCGCAATCAACTTTTGGTTCTGGTCAGCCAACTTCTGGCGCAAACGTGTTTGCTTCGTCAGATAGTTATGTCGGAGTACAAGGTGACTGGGGACGGGTGCGAATTGGTAATTTATCGAATACTTTCCGTACCAATACCGGCGCGGTTGACGTTTATAATGGTGCCAATGCCAACGTTTTTGGAACCTATGATCGTTTCTTAACAATTTTACCGTATAATATTCGTTATGATTCACCAAGTTGGAGCAATGTTTCCTTCTCAACTTTCTATGCCTTTAATACTGATGGTAACTACAATACTGGTGGGGCTAATGGTAACGGAATGGATCAAGCTGGTGACATGAATGGTTATAACAATGCTGGAATTATTGGTTTTGGTTTATTTTACCAACCGGGTTATTTCTCTGCAACCTGGAATAATCAGGTTAATCTGAATACCGGTATGTACCAAGGCATGGGTGGGACTTCTGGTGGTTATGGACCTTATGATCCTGTATCTGGGACTTATCCGCAAGTTACTCAAGGGATTAACGCCTATACCTCGCGCTTGGAGCTGAGCTATAATGATCCGGATAGTTTTTTTGTTGGTGCCGGTGCTCAAATTTCCCAAGGGTATGGTTATCAGTCAGTACCGGGTAATGGTAATATGAATAACTTATGGGTGATGCAGTCTGGTCAAGGAAATGTAAATAGTCAGTATTTCAATCAAAATAATTGTAATGCCCAAGGCTGGTGCCCATTAAATACTGCGGTATTAGGAACGGCCGAGGTTGGTATGTCATTGGGCTGGCATTTGGATAACTGGACACCAAAAATTGGTTACGTCTATGGTTCTAATATGATGAATGGCGGTTCGCCATGGGATCTGATTTCCGGTAATAATCAATTGGGCGGCACTGGTTACCAACAAGCAATTGCCGAGCTGGATTGGAACATCACACCACGGACAATTGCATTTATCAACTATGGTCAAACCTGGTGGGGTAATACCATGCAAAGTATGATTAAAGGATCTTCACCTTCTGCTAGCAATATGACAGCCCAAGGTGGTTCAATCAATATCAATAACGGAACTGCCGCTATTGGTTTCTCACATACATTCTAAGTTTACATTGTCTCTCAATGGGGGCTGCCGTCAGGCAGCCTTTTTCTATTTCTTGCTCTGATATTTGTTAAATTAAAATTTAGTAATGTGGTTTTAATTTTGACATATAGCAATTTACAGCTTTAATACCATATGGTGATATTGTTCAAGGCTACTACGATGCCCGACGCTAATTATTGCTGTTTGTGGTAATTCAGTAATCAGTGTTTGATAAATTAGTCGCTCTTCATTTTCAGATAAAGATGAGCTGATTTCGTCCAAAAAGAGTAATTCAGGCTTTAAGAGCAAGATTCTGGCACAGGTGAGCTTTTGCTTTTCACCTAACGAGAAATTATTCAATGAATCAAAATCAATATGCAATTGATCTACCAGATATGACAATCCAACTTTAGTTAAAGTTTTTTGCAATAGTTCATCGGACAAAGTAGAGCCAGATAATGGGTATGTCAAATTATCGCGGAGTGATAGGTGACTAATAAATGGTTGTTGGGTAACATATAGCTTGTGTAGTGATTTTTTACTGATAATTTCTCCGCTAGCAAAGGGCCAAAATCCATTTAGAACTTTTAACAGTGAGCTTTTACCAGTTCCCGCTGCGCCCATAATTAACAATCGTTGCCCTGCCGTAATTGAAAAATTTAGATTTTCTAACAGTGGTTTCTTTTGCGGAGTAAAAACACTAACATTTCGCAGTTTTAATAAAATTTGGCTATCGTCATTAGTGATAATTTTGAAATCTTCTGGCTCTTCAACGGTATTAATTAATGAATTTAACTCTAGCAGACGTGACATCACCGAATGCCACGATGCTACGCTCGGGTAAATGAAAGCAAAATATGCAATGGCTAACTGCACTCTGGAAAAAGCTGAACTTAGCTGCATTAGGCTACCAAAGGTAATTTCTCGATTAAAGAAATTTCGTGCTGAAATTAAGATGGGAAAAACTACGGCGATTTGTCGGTTAATCGTGTTAAAGATGCTAAGAGCCGCCTCAAACCTGATGGTAGATATAACTAATTGATAAATCTCAGTAAACTTATTATTTAATGTTGACTGCTCAACCTTGCGCCCCTGATATGCCGAAATTGGCAGGGCATCATCATTGACACGAATCAGTTGCCGGCGATAATCAGCCTCATTTTTTTGTAAACGATAATTTAATATTTTCAATGGTGCACCTAGCTTGAAAGCAATGTAGGTACTGATAAATGAATAGATAACTGCTAGCCATAGCAAAGCACCCGGAATTACTAACTTATGGTGCATAATGCTTATTTGAAAGGGTATTGACAATCCCCACAAAATGACGATAAATGACCATAAAGTCAGAATGTTCTTAAAAAATCCAACGCCTAAGAACAGGGTTAAACTAACAAATTGTGTCACATCTTCGCTTATCCTTTGATCTATATTGTCGGTTTTATCATGAGCGAACCTTGCTAAAAATAGTTGTTTAGATTCTAGCCAGTTTTTGATTATATACTGATTTAACCAACGTCGCCATATAATTTCCAATAATGAAACGGTATAATTACCGGCAACAAAAACGGCGGTAAAATAACTAATCAGCTTCCCGTACTCCCATAATGAGAACTTAAAAAGAGACCAATTATAATTCTGTAGCGAATTGTAAAATTGATTATTCCATTCATTTAGTTTTACCGTTATTAGTACTTCGCCAATAGATAATGAAATTATCAGTCCCAATAGTGCTATTGCTGATTTTTTTTCAGCACTTCGCCAATATGGTCTAATTAATGAAGTGATGGCATCCAGTTTCATTGGGTCTCCTGTGACTTTCGAAGCATTATTTTGTGATAAACTGAAATTGTAATACGATAAGGAGATTTTGTAAAGAATTAGTTCAGGCTAATTTATTATGCAATTTTGTAAATGTGTTGACTATCTGTGCAGTCATGGTGAAAGCAAAACTTATTGCGGATAATTGCTAAATTTATAGAATTTCATTTGCATATAAGGATAGAGGAGTATAGAAAAATTCTTCATATATATCCATGTGTACTCAAGGATATTTTTAGGTATCTTGGTATTTGTGATTGAAGTCGATTAAATGGGCAGTATTTTTCAAAATTAAAAATCAATTTTCAGACTAAATAACAGTAGGTTTTGTTGCAAAGTATCAACGGTACCAAGGCTTTGACCACCGGGTGGTGTCCGATATTGCAATTTGATCGGGATCAACAGACCATAATTAATATAATCAAAGTTTACTGCCAGATGGCGGGTTAATGGATAATCGATTCCGACCCCTAAAATCGAAGTAGTATCAACGGTTCCGGGATTTCCGACATAGGTCGTCATGGTAGAACCACCCACTGCCAAGCCGGCACGGGCTTTTAGGTAAAACCAGTCGGCAACCGGTAAATATCCAACGGCATTAAAACCAAAGTAATTTTGCGAACCCCAAAAATTGGTACAATCCTGACAACCATTCGGCTGCGGGTATTCCTGATTACCACTGTAGGTATAAGTTAATTCGGCACTCCAATATGGATTGAAACGATAGCCGCCATAAAGAAATATTGGCGTTGAATAACCGGTAATATCACCCATATTGGCGGCCTGAATTTGATTATTTTGCTCGTAGGTTTTGATTAAGCCATAATTGGCAGTAATATTTACTCCAGTTCCAAATCCGGCATAAAATCCGGTTTGGGCAAATGAGTTGCTTATTGGCGCTGATTCTTGCGCCAGAGCTGAATAGGCTGGTAATAATAGTAAAATTCCATATGCCCACAAAAGTTTTATTTTGGTAAACATTGTAATCCTTAAGCATTTTAGGTCATTACTGTAAATAAATTAGCATTGATTCGCTATCAGCATTTTTGCTGATAAGTGTTTATAGCCGATCGCGGGAGCTTGAAAATAAACGCTTTGTCTTTAAAATTAGAATTTGTCATACCTCAAAAAGGACTTGTCATGTATTGCTATACACACGTCCGCGTCTTTTTTATCAGTACTTCGCGCTCAAGAATCAAATCCCTCGAGTATATATTGAGTATTATATATAACTAAAGGACGCAAGTTTAGCACCGATTGGATAATTTTCGCAAATTGGCAATGATATGATAATATGGAGCGCTATAGATAAATTATGATTGTGAAAGAAGATGTTTTTTATTTTACAGCTTGTGAGCCTGTTTGGATTATTGCTGATTGCCAGCTTGTTTTCTTTTTTGGAAACCGCCAGCGTTGCGGTGTCAGAGCATCGTTTAATCTCATTAGCCGGCAAGGAATATTGGGCCAGTTATGCCCTAAAACTTAAACGAAAATTGGAACCGGTATTAATTTTTAGCCTTTTTGGTAACAGTTTTTTCAATGCGCTGGTGACAACATTATCAACCATGTTGGTGATGCATCTTTTTGGCGATTCCCATCTGGCATTAACCTTGGCTACGCTGGTTGTTACCTTGATGATTATTATCTTTTCAGAAGCTGCACCCAAAATTATCGCCGCTAAAATGCCGCTGGGAGTTCTTAAATTAATCTCAATCCCCTTGTATTACTTGTTTATTATTACCCAGCCGCTAATCTGGTTGATCGACAAAATTGTGTATTTAATTACCCGCTTGCTTAAAGTTGGTAATGCCGATGGTACCTCAATGGATGAATTAAAAGCGATTATTGCCGATAAACGTTCGCCATTTAAAGAGCGCCACCGGACGATTTTACTAAATTCGCTGGAATTGGAACAATTGACGGTTAAAGAAGTAGTAATCCCGCTGCGAAATGTTGAAATCATTGATTTTAGTGATGAGATTGATGAAATTTATGAGCAATTACAGCAAAGCCACCATACGCGGGTAATTGTTTGCGAAAATGGAATTGATAATATCCTAGGCTATTTACATGTCAAGGATGTGTTGACGCTAACCGACCAGAAATATAGTTTGGCGGATTTACGCGAGATTATCCGCGAAATTAGTTATATTCCGGATTTTACCCTGATGATCCGCCAAATTTCCCGGGCGCAAAAAGTGCGGGAGCGGATTTTTGTGGTGGTGAATGAATACGGTGATACTCTGGGAATTGCCTGCATTGAGGATATGCTGGAAATTGTCTTTGGCGATTTTACTACCGATGCACCGCATCGTAATTATCTGATGATTCGTGAAGATGCGAATAATTTTATTGTCGATGGTGCGACCTTGGTGCGTGAGTTTAATGAAGCATATGATTTACAGTTACCGTTTAGTTATGAGGCAATGAGTGTTAATGGTTTGATACTCAAGCAGTTGCGGATGATTCCGCCGGCGGGATTATGCTTTCGGATTGGGAATATTTCATTTGAAATTCTGCAAGTCGGGCAGTATTGGGTTGAGCGGGTGCGGATTTCGTTGTTGGCTGGAAAATAATGATTTAGGCATATGTAAAATCCCCGCGAAAATTAGCGGGGATTTTGATTTATTTGAGGTATTGCGATAAAAACGCCGCGGTTTTTTTGCGGGCAGTAGCGGCTTCGGGCAAAGTGTAATCGCCCTGAAAGACATGCCACATTCCTTCATAGAGATCTAATTTTACTTTAACGCCACTTTGATCCATGTTTTGATAGAGGCGGACAAAGTTGCTGAGGAAAATTTCTTTAGTACCACCCTGAATTAAAGTTGGCGGAAAATTGGGGGTGAATTTACCGTAAACCGGAGAGACATATGGATTACTCCACTGAGATTCCGGAGCATAGGCTAGGGCACAGTTGCGTAGTTGTTTATCATAAGTATAAGCAGTCTCAGCCTTTTGGAGCGTTTGATAACTATCGCCTCGCGAAGAAATATCTGCCCATGGCGACCATGCAACCGCAACTGCTGGCAGTGGCAATTTACTGTCTTGTAATTTGAGTAATGCACTGATTACCAGGCTACCACCGGCTGAATCGCCAAGAAACCCGATTTGTTTTGGTTTAAACCCCGATTTAATTAATTGTTGGTAGATGGCAATAACTTGATTTTGGGCGGCGGGCCATGGTTTTTGCGGCGCCAGCGCATAATCAACATCAATGATATGTAAATTGCTGTCGTTGGCAATCGGCACAGCAGTAATTAGGCTGCTATAGGCATTACCAAGCGTATATGCGCCGCCATGCAAATAAATAATGACTTTATGATTATCTTTCCATTGTGCTGGATAAACATCAATTACCGGAACACCTGCAATATTACGGTTGACTAATTTAGGATGGTAGGTTGCCAGTAACTTATCAATATCTTTTTTGTTTGGCGGTGATTGCTGCCAGCGTGTCCAACCCTGAATATCGGTTGCTGCAGGCGTAGTAACTTGGTCGCGAGCTTTTAAGGTATAAGTCGATAAAAGCTGTTGCGCCTGTGGTGAAATGGTATCCGGAACATTAAAATCTGTTGCAGAAGCATATGACATTAGGCCTAAAAGTGGTAAAATATATGTTATCTTGGTTAAACGCATAAGTAAAATCTCCCTTTTGATATGCTGGGCTGACCAGCGAGTTATGATACCGCATTTTATGAACGGCGGGAGAGGATATTTTTTAATTTTGCTGGTCTAGGTTGTCGTTTATTAGTTAAAAATCTTGTTCATCAAGCAAATAATGTCACTGTTAATATTCGAGGTATTATGAAAATATATCAAAAGGTTGTCAATGTATTTCGCCATGATGTCGGCTTGTTTGATTTGCCGGTACAACATCGAAACAAAATTCTGCAGTCATTATTACTGGTTAATGTTTTTTTTATTCTGCTGATTTTAGCGTTTAGCCTAAAGATTCATCATTTGGTAAATTATCAAAATGGAATACTATCCAAACATCTAAGTGCGTCGAGTATTGATGAAAGCGCTAATCAACGTTTTATGGCACGTTATACTAAACCAGTTTATACACAGGTATTTCTACATCAGACCCGGCTGATTGACCAAAAAGCCGAATTTATGCCGATTGATTTTGGACTGGTGATGACTTATCCGGAAAGCTGGATATCTAACAAAGAGTTTCCGCAAATCTCGCTGGATAACGGTACAATCTTGAGTAGTGATGAGCAATTCCGGCAAGTTAAAGACGGCATAGTTGAAGTTGGTATTATGTATTCGACAAATGTCTTTACTAATTATATTCCGGATATGTACCCATTGGATAATCAATTGATTGTTATTAGTTTGTCTGCCAAAGATACCAATGAGTCTAATACTAATTATTACTATTTCAAAATTGATGAATTTAACAATGGTTCGCAAAATAGGGGTCGGAATTATCGGCTAGTCAAGGATGGCTTTATTAACCAGTCTGAAAGCTTCTCAGTGCAAGTTGGACCAGAATATAAAACGTTTTATGACTACTCCAATGACTGTTATCTGTTTTTTAAACATAAAAATATTTCCACCTATTTAAAAACGACCCAATATATTATTTTGTCAATTTTGATTGCTGTTTTTGCTTTATTGATCAACCCACGTTCAGGAGACTCAATTAGCGGGCGAATTTCGGTTATTGGTAGCTCGGTATTTTCATTGGCGACCAACGTTTTTCAGATAAATACCCTAATTCGCGCCAGCAGCGGAATAACGTTAATTGATTTGATGAGTGCTTTTGCCGGTGCAGTGATTCTGGTGTGTTTCCTGATTACTTCGCGGAGTATTCGTTTCAAAGATAAATATGGCTATGATGCCTCCAAAATTCACGATTTATGGATGTTTTGGCTGATGATATTTTATCCGCTGGCGTTTTTTGTAATTACCTACGTACAGGCATAGCTTGGGGTTTGTTGATCGATTTCTACTGATTAAAATATCCTGCAGTTTTGATCTGTTCGTCCCACTTTTAGTGGATAGATTATAAAAATTCAGGTTTGATTTAAAATGGTGCCGATATTTAATTGGCAAATTTGTGTAATTGTAGATTAAGACATGGTTAGTCTGCCGTTGATAATTTGCAAGTAATTAAACCAAAAACCAGGTTTTTGGTTTAATTACAAAAAAGCTAGAAAATTTGGCGCTTAATCACATGTCTATAACTAATCTAGATCAGAGGATATTTTTATAAATAATCCCATTTTTCATGATTAAAGTTAAATTTTGCTCTGGATTAGCCAGAACGCTTATATCATTCAAAGGATTTACCTTGACTAATAATAAATCCGCATAAGCGCCTTCGCGAATAACACCTAATTTTCCGGGTTGGTTTACAATTTCGGCATTGATTAGAGTGACTGATTCCAGAGTTTCGAGTGGTGTTTCAATCGCAGAACGAATTACAAATTCTTGACTTTCTAGTTGATGCCCATTTGCTCCAAGTAAATCAGTTCCAAAGCCTACTTTTACATGGTTAGCCCGGGCAATTTTTATCGCGTTTAGCCCTTGACTACGGACGGTATTTACTTTCGCCATGCTCTCCTCTGAGATCCCACTACTTTTACCGAGGTTAAAAAGTGCATCATAAATCACCAAGGTTGGCACGAGATAGGCATTGTGTTGTGCCATTTTTTGAGCGCTTTTCTCATCTAACAGGTTGCCATGCTCAATTGTGCGCACTCCTAGTTCAACGCAGCGACTGATCGCTTGCGGAGTATAAGCATGCGCCATAACATAAATTCCGGCATTATTAGCTTCTTCCACAATTGCAGCAATTTCTTCGCACGAATATTGCAGGTTGCTAATCCGATCGGTAGGGGATGCGACACCTCCGGAACTCATTATTTTAATTTGGCTGGCACCTTTGCGAATTTCATCGCGAGCAGCTTTGCGCACTTCGGGAACGCCATCCGCAATCCGTGAAATATTACTTCCGGCGCAGGCACAGCTACATAAATCGCCGCCAATGTTGGCTTTACGAAAATCACCATGTCCACCGGTTTGGCTTAATGCGTGACCACAATAAAATAGGCGCGGTCCGGCAACCAAACCATTATTTATCGCATTTGCCAATCCCAGATCGGCTCCGCCCGCATCGCGTACGGAAGTAAATCCGCGTTGCAACATATGCTCTAAAAATTTAGCTGCTTGAATTGAAACCTCGCTGGTAGGTATGGCATCATTGGCAAGATCAAATTGCGCCGCGGTGACATGAACATGTGCATCAATTAAGCCTGGAATTAGCGTTTGACCATGGGTGTTAATTATTTGTGCATCGCTTGCCGCTATTTCGTGAGGGCTGATGGTTTCAATAATTCCGTGATTGATTAACACATTCATATTTGATCGCGGTGTAGGATTTGTTGCATCAACAATGGTGCAGCCAGTAAGTAAAATTTTTGTCATGTTATCCACTTATTTTTCAAATTTAGACTTTGTCATTTTTTTAAATATATTCCCAGCTCCTTCAGTGGAGCTGGTGGCATATTTCTCTGCACACCCTAGATACTAGATTATACAATATCGCTAACCGATATCCTTGATATGCCAAGATAAATTTACCTGAACTTCATCATCGCAGCTCTGCCGCAAAATATTTTTTCAGTGCGCTATTATCGCATATTGAAAGAATAACTAGATGTTTTACCTTAGTATAAACAATATTGGCACAACGAAATATAATTATAGTGTTGCAACAAAAATCCCCGCAGATAATGCAGCGGGGATGATTATGCTCAAGCAAACTTTAGTTGTAGCTTACATTGCTAAAATTGATTGCTGGGTTATGTCCACCCATGGCAATTGGAGCGGCTGCACCATTGTAGAAAGTTTGAATATTGTAATCGCCATGTCCCATTAATCCAGTCATAGTAATTTCATCACCATTGCTGAACATGATTGCTTGATAAGCGCTATAGCCGCTTGGCCCACTAGGATAGACCCCTTGTCCATTGGTGTTTGGAAAATAGCCTTGAACGCAATTGCTGTCGTTAGGGATACACATAATTACCGGACGACCTTGAAAGCCATTCTCATCAATCCATGCACCGGAAATCAGATAAGCGTGTTGACCATCATCGACATAACTCCATTGGCTGGTCGCACCTGACGGGTATCCACTAGAATTATAGCTGTTCATGTCAATATCAACAAAGGAACTGCTGACTTGTTGAAAAGCTGCGGCTATCCCATCACTGCTGTAAGAGTTATATTGATAATTTTGTAATGCTTGTCCTTTAAAGTACATCCACAAATTCCCACTTCCACTATCAACTAATTCAGGATAATTGAGTTGGTCACCATTAGCGCCATCGTAACTAGGAATGTCTTGCAATAGATAGTACTCTTCAAAAAATGAAGTTGGTTCCTGAGTTGAATTAATATTACTTACGGAGTAGTTGCCATAATTGCTGCCGCCACCGCAACGAATATAACCATTTGAAGATTGCAAATTATAGCTGCCGTTGATGACATTACACATTTTAGCGATGTTGCTGGTGGTAGTAATAGTACCTGCTTGTGCCGGATTGCGTTTGTTTTGGCAAGTCATCCGCAATTGTGCACCATCCCAGCCGTAGAGATTATTGGAATCAGACATATCAGCGGTTAATGCTGACGATTCTACCCCCTCAATCGAGCTTTCGCTGAAATTACAATTGTTTTCCAGACTCGCCGATGGAATAGCACCCGCATAGTAGTTGAAAGCGTTTTGTTTGGTTTCGGCAAATAAAGCCTGTACAAAGCTCAAACGAGTGTTATAGGCTAATTGCAATTCTGCCTGCGCGGTTGCCAGATTAGTCAGATTATTGCTATTCGGATCAATCGTCAGTAACGGTGCGATGTTATTGTGGTTGGCAGACTGCAAATTAACATAGAGATATAAACGCAACTGATCCAGATAATAAGCGGTAGTAAGCGCTTGAACGATTTGCAGATACTGAGTATCCAGCATTTGATCAAAGCTTTGCAAATTGTAGAAAATATTGGTGCCACCGCTTAATTGTACATTTTGGGTTAAATCATTATAAGCATTATTTAGCGCAACACTTAATAAGCAGGTACTGGCTAAATTCGGCATTGGATGGCTGAGTGCATTTTGTGATGGATTATTCAACACGTAGTAAGTATTGCCGGTAGTTGATGGATCACAGGATAGCTGTTGTTCGGTGGTATCAATAATGGTTGAAGTATATTCAGGAGTAGTAACCGAGATACTGTAGTTATTAACATAGCTGGTTAGTGATTCTATCTGTTGATTTGAAAATGGTTGCGCATTACCGGTAATCAGGGCATTAACAATGGCGGTCGAGGACTCATTGGCCGGCAAAATGTATTGCACCAAATTTTCTACATCAGTAACATTGTCATTAATATTAACCAAGTAGTTGGAAATTGTTAAATTAGAATTTGCTAGAGTGCTATTGGTAATATCGCTGATAATGGTATTTAATTTGGTATTTTGAGCATTAAGGGTAGCCTCAATCTGCTGGATATTTTGCTGGATTGAAATCAAGGCTTGTTTGTCCCATTGTGCGGCAGTTTGCGGAAAGGCTTGTCCTTTGGTAACCAAATTCCATAACACGGAACCAACCTGCTCTGTAATCGCTTCTTCAATATTGCCGCCGATGATATTTAACAAGCCTCCCTCCGCACCAATTGCTTGTGAATCAGTTTGAGTCGCGGTTGTTTGAGTACCATTAGCATTGAGGTTGGGAGAATTGCTGCTGTCGGCTCCGGAATTGCAGGCACTAAGCGCAGTTGCTGCTAGAATTGAAACCAGTAAAGATTTTAACAATTTGTTTTTCATGATTGACTCCATAGATTTATCAGCGAATTAAACCATAGTTGAGTAAGTTTCTCAACTTCATGGCGCTATAATAGCATTGACAAAATCGCGGCAGTTTCCCAAATATGGATAGCTGCTTCCCATTTTTGCAAGATAAATAAATGTAATTATTTCAGAGTGGTTTTGCTTTTGTGCTTAGCAGAGTATTATTTGGGTTTTTGTTTGACCTAAGATTGCCGACTGGTTTTGTCGGTTATTGAATGGCTTTTGGAAAACTATGTTAAAATCCATCGATAAGAATCTGTTACGAAGTGACGTTACGTATGATAAAAAATTTAGCGCTAAAGATATGGGCGTAACCTCTGTTACAAACAAAATATTTAGCGAAGCTCTGGGTGATTCATTATTTTATTGGCTACCAAAGTTTCTGTTACAAGTTAATTTAACCGGGAGTTATTTATGACTGCAATTTTATACAGCAATTATTCGTCGTATTATAGTATGATCGCCCGCCTGTGTTTAGCTGAAAAAAATGTTGCCTATGACATTCACGATGTGGATATCCATATTAAGATGGAACAGTTTGCGCCCGAATATGTTGCCATGCAGCCGAATATGACGGTGCCGGCTTTGAAATGTGCTGGAAATGTTATTACCGACAGTCGGCAGATTTTATATTTTGTCAACCAGCATTTTCCCGGAGCTGATTTATATCCTGCCGCAGACGCTCAGGCAATTGAAAAATCTTTAGATTTGCATTATGATTTTTCTATCGAAGATTTAACCATGGGTACAGCGCTGCGTAAATCACCACTGGCGCGGCTGGCGTTGGGACGCGGACTGGATCGAGCTTCGCGGCGATGTTTGCGAATGATTGAACTTCATCCCGAATTGAAAGAAGCATATCTTAAAAAGCTGGCATTGGAAGAAGAACGTAAACGTTTGATTTTATCCAAAGAGAATAATTATGCTCAAATGCAGCACCGGGCAGTGAGTTTATGCGATATGCTGGATGCACAATTAGCGCAGCATGAGTTTTCGGCAAGTACACAGTACAGTCTGGCAGATGTGGTGTGGACAATTTTTCTCGCGCGATTGGTGATGATAAAATTTGATTATCTGATTAGCGAACGTAAAAATCTCCGTGATTACTGGCAAATAATGTCCAGCCGTAAAAGTTATGCGGATGCCAATATCTGTACCAAAATTCCGCCATCTAAATTAATTCAGATTATTTTTGCGTTATTGTTTAGATCATAGCAGTCAAAACTATCTGATGTTAAGTACGCACCTATATTGTGGGGCTAAATTCTTGAGTTTGACGATTTTGCGCGCTGA
>JBPOJK010000136.1:0-1650 GCA_052033675.1 Pseudomonadota bacterium | reverse complement strand
CAATGACGTAATAAAATTGGTTCACCAGATTAACTCTTTGGATAAATGAGCTAAAATATGCGGTCAGTGCTAATTCGGGTAATCGCTGTCGTATTGTTGCTGGTTTTCACTGGTCTTCTTTACCACCGTTATTACCGGCAAAATTTGCTTACGGCAAATTTTGTTATTAATCCGCCTCACCATCAAATACCTATAAATGCTAAGCCGGTATTTGAATCGGATATTATACCGCAACCACGATTTTTGCCGGCTGCGCATAGTTCCTCATTTACCATGCTTGAAAATGGTGACTTATTGGCATTCTGGTTTGCCGGTACCAAAGAGGGTAATCCCGACGTTAAAATCTGGCATTCTTTATATCATAATGAATCTTGGTCAATGGCTACTTCCATGCTTGATCCACAAATGATTGCCAAAGCCAACCATCGCTACGTGGTTAAAGTTGGCAATCCGGTGGTTTATCGGGCACTTAATGGCACCTTACATCTTTTCGTAGTTTCAGTCAGTATCGGCGGTTGGTCGGGTAGTACTTTAAATCATTTGGTTTCATTTAATGATGGCAAAACTTGGAGTGAGCCCGAACGAGTGGTGATTAGTCCATTTTTTAATATCAGTACGTTGGTACGTACCAATGCAGTAACTTTGAGTGATGGCAGTTTTTATTTACCGGTTTATCATGAATTTATCCGTAAATATCCAGAATTATTACTCTTTAATGCTCAAGGGCGATTTGTAGAACAAATTCGAATTACCAGCAAAAATCGGATGTTACAGCCAAGTGTCGTACCGATTTCAGAAACTACAGCGTGGGCATTTTTTCGTAATAGTGAACAAATTAGCGGTGAGCGCAAGCTTTTTGCAGCACAAACCGTTAATAGCGGGCGTAGTTGGCAAAAACCAGTAGCAACCAACTTAACCAATCCAGATTCTTCGATTGAGGCAATAAATCTTGGCAATGGGCAATTATTGATGGTTTATAACCCACAAAACCGTGAGCAATTATGGTTGGCTACTTCCAAAGATGGATTAAATTGGCAACCGGTTTATTGTCTTGAAAATAAATCTGGCGATGAATTTTCCTATCCATCAATGCATGTCGATGGTAATTTTATTGATATTTTATACACTAATAATCGCAAAAATATCAAACATGTTCGTTTCAATCGGGCATGGCTGGAAAAAGAGGTACTAATTCATGCTCGGAATTGAAATTATTCAGCAATTTATTCTAACGCTAGCTGCCGCTTTATTGTTGGTATGGCTGAGTCAAACTCCTAAATACTCATTATTTTTTAGTAGTATCTTGTTTTTATTGCTATTGTTGGGCGTGAATCTTATTCCGCTATTGCGCGGTAGTTCGCTGGTCGAGATTTTGCGGGGGATAATCGGCGATGTTAGTACTGCCAGTGGAGCATTACTATTGCTGATTATTGCTAAACAATTTGATTTTAGTGAACAACGCCGTCCGGTGCTATTGGCGTGGGAGAAGTGGTGGTTGATTGCCACTGGTTGTGGACTATATTTATCGACGTTTGGTTTTATCGGTTTTGATATTTACCATTTAGGATATTTATCGTTGAATATGTTGGTCGCATTTTCTGGGATCACGCTCATTTTAATTATGTTTAATCGTCCGCTGGGTTATGTCTG
>JBPOJK010000047.1:0-10781 GCA_052033675.1 Pseudomonadota bacterium | reverse complement strand
CTGGCATAAGAAAGTACAATGTTAACCCGCTTAATCTGCAGCTTTTGCTTTTTATCTTTAGAATTGGTTAATTGAATATCGTTAATGGTTAATTCCGGTAAATAGCCATTTTGAAGTCCGGTATTTACTGAACCAATCGACAAAACATAACCAGTGCGATTAAAAATACTTTCTTGTAGTTTATGCTTGTACTTGTCAATATTGATAAAAGTGTAACCAATAACCAGACCGGCAACAACAATAATTGACAGATAGACCCCAACTAGAATTAGGATTCCTTTAACGATAAGCTTTCGGAGGGATTTTAAATTCAAAATATATATACTCTATCAACAAAAATTCTACAGCGTTCAGTTAACAACCTAAGCACGTTCTTCTTAAAATTAACTATGACATAATAACAGACATGACGGACTGAGGTATTCTAAAGTTTTTCACCAGCGGCACACAAGATAATCAATCTAAACAATTTACTACCTCAATATTAGATCTATTATTGAACAACATAATCACTAATAACAACAACCTCAATAAGTGCTAAATTACAACAACTAATCTTTACTATTATTAATTCGTCAAAATAATTGCGTCTCAAAAAATTATTTTTCTTATCTCACTATGCAAATCTGCCTTAGCTAAGGCTAAAATATCACTCACCCAAGGACTTCGGAATAAGCAGCAAACCAAAGCCACACCGCCAAAGAGCATGATTCTCAAATTCTAAATCAATAGCTAACAATACTATGCTACAATTATTAGTTATTGCCATATTATAACATTATTCATTTAAACATTCGTATAGATATATTAGATAGTCATCATTTGAATAATTAGAGCTCGTAGAGCTAGCTATAATCCGGCAAATATCAAATAATTACCTAACAAATTAAACCAAAAATATGCTAGAAAACGGCATTAAAAAAGGAATTAGTTTTATGAAAAAACTCGCCGCAGAAATTTTTAAAGCTTATGACATTCGTGGAATAGTTGAAACTCAACTAACCCCGGCTACAGTTGAATTAATTGGACAGGTTTTGGGTTCAATCGCGGTAGAACATAAAGTCAAGGGGTTAGTAGTTGGCTATGATGGACGACTTACCAGTCCGATGCTCGCAAAAAGTTTAATCCACGGAATTCTAAGTACTGGTTGTAATGTCTATGATATTGGTGAAGTCACTACTCCAATGGTTTACTTCGCCAATTATGAACTAAAAACTTTCTCAGGAGTCATGATTACCGGTAGCCATAATCCACCTGAATACAACGGCTTAAAAATGGTGATGGCCGGAGATACACTATCCGGCGATAAAATCCAGAACATCCGCCAACGGATTGAGAAAAAACAAATTTGTCAAGGCGAAGGCGTTCACTATCATGAAGACATAACCGAGGCTTATTTCAACAAAATCACCAGCGACATCAAACTTCAACGACGGATTTCCTTAGTTGTTGATGCTGGTAATGGCGTGGCCGGAAAAATAGCACCAGTACTCTATCGCCGCATGGGCTGTAAAGTATTAGGGTTGTTTTGTGAAGTTGATGGAAATTTCCCTAACCATCATCCGGATCCGTCCAAACCGGAAAATTTAGCCGACCTCACTCAAGCCCTAAAAGTCACGGAAAGTGAAATTGGATTGGCATTTGACGGTGATGGCGATCGTCTGGGAGTAGTAACCAAAGATGGCAATATCATTTTCCCAGATCGACAAATGATGCTTTATGCCGCGGATATATTAAGTAAAAATCCGCATGGTAAAATTATATATGACGTAAAATCATCACGCTTATTGGCGGAGTGGATCAAAGAACACAAGGGTGAGCCAATTATGTGCCGCACGGGACATTCTTTTGTCAAGGCAAAAATCAAAGAAACCGGTGCGTTATTAGCTGGCGAAATGTCCGGGCACTTATTCTTCAATGATCGCTGGTACGGCACTGATGATGGCGTTTATGCTGGTGCACGCTTGCTTGAGATTTTGGCACAGGTAGATGATCCATCGGCGTTATTAAATGCGTTGCCAAACTCGGTATCAACACCTGAGATAAATATTGATGTTGAAGAGGGCGAGCAACACAAAATCATCGAAAAATTACAAAAAAATGCCAAATTTGAAGGCTCGCGCGAAATAATTACCATTGATGGGTTGCGAGTTGAATATAGCGATGGTTTTGGATTGGTGCGTGCTTCAAATACTACTCCGGTACTGGTATTACGTTTTGAAGCCAATACCGCTAGCGCCTTGAAACGCATCCAAGATCAGTTCCGCAGCATCTTGAGTAAACACGTAAAAAAAGTCACATTCTAAGGAAATCAGGCAGTCTTAATGAGTAATTTATCTGTTGTTCAAACAATAGCGGTATACATCATACCGCTAATTTTCGCCATAACCCTACATGAAGCAGCACACGCCTTTGCCGCCAATAAATATGGTGACAATACCGCCAAGTTATATGGACGGTTATCATTAAACCCACTCCATCACATTGAACCATTTGGAACGATCGTATTTCCATTGCTAAGCATAGTTCTGGGTGCAATGTCTGGTGGCGCTGGTTTCATTTTCGGTTGGGCCAAACCCGTGCCAATCAATTTTAGCAAACTTAAAAAACCTAAACAAGACTTATTATGGATCGCGATGGCCGGTCCACTGGCAAATCTGGCGATGGCATTAATTTGGGCGCTAATTTTGAAATCGTCATACTATATTGATGGTTATTTTGGCGTACCGCTAAATTTAATGTCACAGGCCGGAATCGGTATTAATATCAGTTTGTTTATTTTGAATTTACTTCCGGTACTGCCGCTAGACGGCGGGCGGATAGTTTTTTCACTATTACCGGAAAAAACCGCACAAAGTTACGCCAAAACTGAGCGTTATGGAATGTGGATTTTGGTGATACTATTACTAATGGGCGGATTAAACTTTATAATGCAACCACTTTACTCGGTAATGGTTCATGCTATTTTTGCCATGATTCAATAAATGAACCAGAATACCATTCGTGCACTAGCCTCTATGTCGCCACGGCCAGCCTTACATTTAGGACACTATTGGAGCGCACTAGTAAATTGGCGCAAAATGCAATATCAATATGATTGTTTTTTTATGGTTGCTGACACCAATCAATTTATTATTGACTTCCAGCAAGAGCCGCTTCGCCAGCAATATGTTTATAATACTGTAATTGACTGGCTGGCAGCAGGAATAGACCCCTCTCAAGCAACAATATTTATTCAATCAAAAATCCCGGAGCATGCTGAATTAGTGGCACTACTCTCCGGTATAACGCCCCTAGGATGGCTGGAGCGTATTCCTGGGTATAAAGAAATCAGCAACTCCTTAGAACATACGGATTTAAGTAGTTTCGGTCGAATTGGATTACCGTTATTTTATGCAAGTGCACTGTTATGTTATGATATTACACAAATAGCAATCAAAGATAGCGAAGTTGCTCAGGTTGAATTTGCCCGCGAAATTGCTCGGCGTTTTAACTTCCTTTATGGTCGTGAAGATGGTTTTGAACAGTTGGCTGAAGAGTCAATCAAAAAACTGGGAACTAAAAAAGCCGCTATGTACCGCGAGTTGTTGGCAAAATTTCAACAAGATGGCGAAGATTCGGCGCTGGAAAAAGCCCGTTATTTATTGATTGATGCCATTAATCTTCAACATAATGACCGCGAACGGCTGTTTGCATTCCTTGAAAATAAGGGACGGGTATTTTTGAATGAACCACAAATTATCAATACTCAAAGCATAAGAGTCACTGGATTGGATGGGCAAAAAATGTCACACCGAAACGACAACACCGTTAACCTTCATGATAAAGAACACGAAGTTTGTGATAAAATTCGCGGCATGGTCACCGACCCAGCACGGGTTAGACGAGTGGATAAAGGTAATCCCAATGCCTGCCCGGTATGGACACTGCATAACATCTATAGCTCACAAGAAGTGCGTGATTGGGCTGAGATGGGATGTTTATCCGCAAGTATTGGCTGCCTTGACTGCAAAGGTCCATTGATTGATGAAATAAATCGCCAGCAACAAATATTTCAGGATAATGCCAAGCCGTATCAGGAAGATTTGCCGGCAGTAAAACGAATTATTAGTGATGGTTGCCAGCGTGCCCGCGACATTGCGGCTAGCAATCTGAAAAAAATTCGTCAAGCGATGGATATTGATTACTAAATCTCCTTATTAACCAACTCTCCCAGAATAAGATGGAAAAAACATGCCAATTATAATAAAAACACCTGAAGATATTGAATTAATGCGCATATCGTGCAAACTCGCTGCCGAGGTTCTTGATTATATTGCACCATTGGTAAAACCAGGTGTTACCACACTAGAGCTGGATAAATTGTGTCATGACTATATAGTTAACGTTCAACAGGCATATCCATCACCATTAAATTATCAGCCAGATCCCCACGGCAGACCGTATCCAAACTCGATTTGCGCCTCGGTAAATAGTGAAATTTGTCATGGCATCCCTAATGAAAAACCGCTGAAAAATGGTGATATCGTTAATCTCGATATTACCGTCTATAAAAACGGTTATCATGGCGACACTTCGCGAACCTTTTTAGTTGGTGATAAAGTTCCACCATATGCCAAAAGACTGGTACAGATCACCTATGAATGTATGTGGAAAGGAATTGAACAGGTAAAACCGGGAAACTATCTGGGTGATATTGGTTTTGCCATTCAAACTCACGCCGAAAAGCATGCTTATAGTGTAGTGCAGGAATTTTGTGGGCATGGAATCGGTAAAGGTTTTCACGAAGAACCTCAGGTCTTACATTATGGTCGCCCTAAAAGCGGTCCACGACTTGAGAGCGGAATGATTTTCACGATTGAACCGATGATTAATCAAGGGAAACGCCAAATTCGCTTCCTAAACAACGGTTGGACGGCAGTAACTAAAGACCGCAGCCTGTCGGCACAATTTGAACATACCGTGCTAGTCACCGACAATGGTTATGAAGTGCTAACCATTTCCCCACAGATGCCGGCAATCCCTGAATTTATAAACAATAATTGATTAATTTTTTATGACCTGCTGTTACGCACCTGGCTATGTTTTAGCGCGAAGTTATTGACTTTGACGATTTTGCGCGCTGATTATGAGTCTAAAATCAGCGCACCACGAGAAAAAATCAATAACTTAATGGTAACATCTTTATCCTGTGGAACATCACTTTTTTATTATTACATTTGAGAATATTATGCTAACTATCGACAATTTAAGCCAAAATTTACTGAATGCCGAATATGCGGTTCGTGGACGGGTCACCACCCGGGCACAGGAATTGCAGAAGCAAGGAAAAGAAATCATCTATTGTAATATTGGCAATCCCCACACCTTTGATCAAAAACCTTTAACCTACATCCGCGAAATTTTGAGTTTACTCGAATATCCGGAATTACTAAATAAATCCTTAAATGGTGTTTTTGCGGCTGACTCAATTCGCCGGGCAAAATTTATTTTAGAACAAATTCCTGAAGGATTGGGAGCTTACTCAACCAGCGCCGGTATTGATTTTGTCCGCCAAGCGGTAGCAGATTTTATTTCCCGCCGCGATGGGATCAGTAGCAACCCTGATCGGATCATCCTTACCGATGGTGCTGGCATGGCAGCCCGCTCGGTAATCATGGCATTAATTCGTAATCCACAGGATGGCATAATGCTCCCGATTCCACAATATCCGATGTATAGCGCAACATTAAGCTTGGTCAATGGACAAACCATTGGTTATTATCTTGATGAAGAAAATCATTGGCAATTAAATGAAGAAATTTTGCAAGAAAGCTATGAGCAGGCGTTGGAAGCAGGAACTAATCCGCGAGCAATAACCGTAATTAATCCAGGGAACCCTACCGGCGCAGTATTGTCGTATGACAACATAAAAATGATTATTAATTTTGCCCGTAAACATAATTTGTCAATTCTAGCCGATGAGGTTTATCAGGAAAATATTTACAGTAAAACCGGACACTTCCATTCATTTGCAAAAGTAATGACCGAAATGGCGATTACCGATGTTACATTGTTTAGTTTTCACTCGGTATCCAAAGGCTTTACCGGTGAATGCGGCCATCGCGGTGGCTATATGGAAGTGCGCAATGTACCGGATGAGGTCTTTGCCCAGCTAATTAAATTACAATCAATCAATCTTTGTGCCAATGTTGCTGGTCAAATGGTTACTTATCTGATGGTTGCCCCACCGGCACAGGGAGAAGAAAGTTACGCCCAATTCATCGCCGAAAAAACTGCCATCCAAAACGAGTTACGAACCAAAGCACAAATTATTGGTGGCGAATTGAATAAAATTGATGGCATCAGCGTCAATCACCCTGAAGGCGCAATGTATGCCTATGTCAAATTTGAATTGCCAGAAGACCACCAATTTTACAACAATTCAGAAATCGCGGCAGATGAAGAATATTGTTTACAATTATTGGAAGAAACTGGAATTTGTGTTGTTCCCGGCTCAGGTTTTGGGCAATTACCAGGGACCTTGCACTTCAGAACAACTTTCTTGCCGTCACAAAAGCAAATTGTAGAATTAGTCGCCAAGCTTGAAAAATTCCAACAAATCACATTGCAAAAATAATGTCAAGGTATTTTTGTATATTATTTACAAAACAGCCATTTTTTCTGATGGCTGTTTTTTTTTGCGACAATTTGGCGATTATTTTGGATTTTTATTAGGTGTTTTCTTGACCATTTAGGTGTTTAGACCGTAAAATAACCCCTATCAAGCTTAGGGTGGTTATTCGAGAGCATTTCCATCAAATAATTAAGCTGAGACGATGTAGATAAAATTAATTAAAACAAACTTTACAGATAAGGATTTGACGATGAAAAAATTATTAGTTGCAGTTCTAGTGGCAGGTGCTTCTACAGTCGCTTTTGCGGATTCATTCCAAGATTTCAATAACAACGTGTACGCTGGCTATAACAATATGTCTATCAATGAAGGACAAGCCGGAACTTCGAATTCATGGACATTAGGTTCAACCATCCAAACTAAAAACAATATCTGGATTAACGTTGAGGCTAACGATTCAGTGTATATGAGCGGAAGCAATTCAGGATTCCCAGGCTCAAACTATGCGCAAGCCTTGATTACCGGTAAAGCAGGTTATGCGTTCCAATTCTTTGGTGGTGAAGCCAACGGATTACAAGTTATTCCTTATGTTACCTATACTTATGGTACAACTATGACTAACTTAAACCAATACTATGGTTTGGGTGTTAAACCTGAATATCGTTTTATGGATAACTTTAAGTTCTCTGTTGATATGACCGCATATGATGCAACTCAAGATGGCAACACACCGGTTACAGTTAATGGTGCACCAGATAGTGCTGCTGCATGGAATGGCTGGAATCCAATGTGGGCTGGTCAAACTACAACTGGTTTTGTACAAGATTTCCGTTATACAATTAATCCTGAAGTTCAATATGACATTGCTAAAACCATCATGGTTGCCGGTGGTTATAAATATGACCAATCATTCAATAATACGATGCCTAATGACGGTAACTCAACAGTTTATGTTAAGGTTGGTTACTTATTCTAAGATTTCTGAAGTTCTCTCAATTAAACCACAGCTTAGGCTGTGGTTTTTTCTTTTTTACTCACTCTATAACCGCCGATACAGCTATAATAAACTTAGCAACTGCTAGCTGCCAGCCATGGTAAAATCTATGACTTATAACAATAATCTTAACAAGACTTTAAAAGGAATAATAATGTCACGCACAGACTACTGTGGAAAAATCACCGAGACATACATTGATCATAATATTACGGTAAAAGGTTGGGTGCATAAGCGCCGCGACCTAGGCGGATTGATATTTTTTGATTTACGCGATCGTGAAGGTTTATTACAAATTGTCGTTGAACCTGATAGTGCATGTTTTGTTACTGCCGATGGCTTAAAAAATGAATTTGTCGTTGCCGTTAGCGGTAAAGTCCGCTTACGCCCTAACCCTAATGAGGATCTAACTACCGGCAAAGTTGAAGTAGTTGCCGCAACGATCACGATTTTAAATACCGCCGTCCAACCACCAATTTTGGTTGATGAAGAGGGCGTTAGCGAAGTAAATCGCCTCACCCACCGGATTATCGACCTCCGTGGACAAAAAATGCGTAATAATATTATGCTGCGAACTAAACTAACTCGTGAAATTCGCAATTTCTTGGACAATGAGGGCTTCTTGGATATTGAAACTCCATTTTTGACTCGCTCAACCCCGGAAGGCGCTCGGGATTTTCTGGTACCATCGCGAATTCAAAAGGGACAATTTTATGCCCTGCCGCAATCACCACAACTATTTAAACAATTATTGATGGTTGCCGGTTTTGATCGCTATTACCAGATTGTACGCTGCTTCCGTGATGAAGATTTGCGTGCCGATCGCCAACCGGAATTTACTCAAGTCGATATTGAAACATCTTTTCTGGGTGAAGACGAAATCCGCGACATGGCTGAACGGTTGATTCGCCAGGCATTTAAAAATGTCCTCGGGGTTGAATTACCTGAATTTCCAGTAATGAGTTATCAAGATGCAATGCATTATTATGGTTCAGATAAACCTGATCTGCGTCTTGAAGAATTAAAATTTGTTGATCTAACCGAGCAGCTCAAAAACTCATCCTTTAAGGTCTTTAGCAATGTTGCAGAAATCGAAAATGGCCGAATTGTAGCATTGAAATTCCCCGCCAGCGTTACATTATCACGCAAAGAACTTGATGAATTGACCAAGTTCGCCGGAATCTATGGCGCCAAAGGACTGCCGTACATTAAAGTAAATGATGCTAGTAAACCGAATGACGACGGCTTACAATCGCCAATCGTAAAATTCTTAACACCCGAAGAACTGGCGACTATAATAAAAACGACCAACGCTCAGGATGGCGAAATTATACTCTTTGGTGCCGACAAAGCCAAAATCGTCAATGAGGCCATGGGGGCATTACGCTTAAAAATCGGACATGAAAAAGGTCTGGCTAATGGCGAATGGAAACCGTTATGGGTTGTTGATTTCCCGATGTTTGAATATGACGACGAAGAAGATCGCTATGTTGCTTGCCACCACCCATTTACCTCACCGAAAGCCGAGCATCTGGATAAATTAGCAACGCATCCCGGCGAATGTCTTGCACGCGCTTATGATATGGTATTAAACGGCTGGGAATTAGGCGGCGGGTCAATCCGGATCTATCAATCAGAAATCCAATCCAAGGTATTTGATGCGCTAAAAATAGGCGCTGAAGAAGCACAGAATAAGTTTGGTTTCTTACTTAACAATTTGCAATACGGCGCACCACCACACGGTGGAATCGCCTTTGGTCTGGATCGAATAGCATCCATGATGTGTAAAGCCGAATCAATTCGTGATGTTATTGCATTTCCAAAAACCACAAAAGGTCAGTGCTTATTAACCAATGCCCCCAATGATGTTGATGATAAACAATTGACTGAATTGGGCATCAGCAAACTTGCGTTATAAAATAAAAAAACTCCGAGAAGTATTTTCTCGGAGTTTTTTTATTTATTCGTCGGCAAAATGTTTTTGCATTTTCTCGCGCCGCTCTTGCGCCTCAATGCTTAATGAAGCCGTTGGACGCGCCAACAGGCGTTTTAAACCAATCGGTTCACCGGTATCTTCACAAAAACCATACTCACCATTTTCAATTGATTCTAGCGCTGAACGGATTTTTTGCAATAATTTACGTTCCCGATCCCTGGTACGCAACTCCAAAGCATACTCTTCTTCAATTGTCGCACGATCAGAAGGATCAGCAATATAATTAGTGTCCTGCTCCTGAAAGGCCTGGGTTGTTTTCTTGGCATTTTCCACCATCTCAGCCTCAAGTTTTAGTAACCGGTTCTTAAAGAATGCCAATTGAACATCATTCATATAGTCTGCATCCGACATTCCCAAAATATCCGCATCTGTCAACAACTCAGGATTCACTTGATTTGTCATAAATAGCCCCAAAAAAACGATCATGAACTTTAGTCCACAATCCCTGATTAAATACTTCTCCCGCTGTTGAGCCGTTTCGCGCCATGGCATTATTATCTTAACTAATACCTGACAGGCTCTTTACTTTATACTCACAGTGTATTCTGATTATATTTACACAGAAAACATAGAAAATACTTTAGGTATGACAATGTTCGCTGGCTAAAACAATGAGTATTAAAAATATTAAAACTAAAGGTGCATATTATAGCTGGTTTAGCCGTTTTCCACAATATTTTATTCCGAATAATTCAAATTTTTGTCATAAAACATAATTTAACTATTATTTAGATATAAAGCAACACCTTAATTAACAAGCTTTTCCGCAGAGTAAATTATTTTAAGAAAATAGTTGACAGCATGGACTGACTTCGCTATAATACCGTTCTCTAAGTTAAAAGCTTAGCGAATTTGGAGAAATGGCCGAGAGGTCGAAGGCACTCCCCTGCTAAGGGAGCATACGCCCAAAAGCGTATCGAGGGTTCGAATCCCTCTTTCTCCGCCATTTCTCTTAGAGAAAAATCAGTGCGCCCGTAGCTCAGCTGGATAGAGTACTTGGCTACGAACCAAGGGGTCAGGAGTTCGAATCTCTTCGGGCGCGCCATGATTTAAATAGTGTCCCTATCGTCTAGAGGCCTAGGACATCGCCCTTTCACGGCGGTAACAGGGGTTCGAATCCCCTTAGGGACGCCAAACTATTTAAAACTGTGGAGCGGTAGCTCAGCCGGTAGAGC
>JBPOJK010000064.1:0-4324 GCA_052033675.1 Pseudomonadota bacterium | reverse complement strand
GTTAACAGCCAAGGTGCTGGTACTTCGATCTTTTCTTATACTGGTATGACATACTCATCAGCCTTAACCAGTATGACAACCGATATTGCTTCGGCAGGTAATTTACTGGATGGTGTAATGCTGTGGAGTGCCAATGTTGACTACTACTCAGGATATTATTCCGCTGCAGGTGCATCTTATGCCGGACAAACTTCTTCTACGCTAGCTAAAGCTCTAACCGTTACTAAATAATTTTAACTCTCTTACCCCTTAACTGTTGTTGAGGGGGTTTTAGATTATAACAAAGTTCATGATAGTCCTCTTCCCCGACCGTTTGGTCGGGGTCTTTTTTTAAGTGGGATTTTTTGCCAGATATCATAAAAATCACATAATCCAAATGGATAAACACAATAGTCAAATTTGACTATTGTTGAAAAATTTCATTTACTATAAAATAGGTAATTAAAAAAACTTAGCATTATGAGGTGAAATCATGCTTCCAATTAGTAAAATTCGTCTGTTTATTAGAACTTATAAAATCTTCATTATTACATTAGTCTTATTTATCGTTGGCTATGTGATTTTTTCTGGCCATACACTCTGGTCAGCCGATGGAATGAAAGAGCATCTTAAGCTACTAGAAGAAGGCGGATATACCAATACAATTTTGGGTTTCTTTAAATAGTCAGTAAGAGAACTTATTACATTTTTGAGGATTCTATTATGTTAAATAAAATAATTAGCTTGGTTGATCAATTTATTAGTCTTATGTCTATCTCCGCTAAAATTGAGAGTCAAGCCTACTCAATTGCCAGCCAAAGGTCATAACTTATGTCATTTTAGACATATTCATAATCACCCCTAAAAATATGAACCACGGTTAGAACTCGTATATACACCTGTATATCTAATTTTGGTTCATTTTATTAACCACATACAAAGAGAACAAATATGACTACCTTTTACAGATTTGCGCTACCCATTACCACTTTTCGTTTACTGTCTTATTGGGCCACTGATATTACTACAATAAATTTGCCCATCGTGATTGCGAAGTCAGATTTATCGGAACCGTCGGCTAAACTCAGCCATGATAATCCAAAATCATCCACTGAATCGGTATCAACATTTAGAACTAAATATTGGTCTAACCTGCCAGATAAACTTTAACTAGTGTGCCAATTTGTTTATTAATAACCCTGCGCTGAATTACTCAAGACCAGAACTGAAATGAAACCATCATAAGAAACCAATTATCTTTCTTTACAGGCATGATAGTAACTAAATGAATCTAAATATTTTTATCCGCCGTCCGGTTATGGCAACCGTTATTTCCCTAATTATTACCTTATGTGGGGTGGTTGCTTTATTTAATTTACCGGTAGCGCAATTCCCAAACATTTCCCCACCAACCATCTCGGTTAATGCTTCTTATCCCGGTGCCAATGCTGAAACCGGAGCTAAAGTCGTAGCATCACAAATAGAAAACCAGCTCAACGGCGTATCAAATTTGATGTATATGGTAACTTCGACGACCTCAACTGGAAATATTTCAATTACTCTTTACTATAATGTCGGTACCGATACTAATTTTGCAATTAATGAAGTTTTAAATCGCCTGCAGGCAGCGATGTCATTATTACCCATGTCCGTACAAACTCAAGGAGTTACTGCGCGTAAATCATCTCCGGATATGTTGATGCTAATAGCTTTTTATTCCGATCCTTATATTGATCCACTGTGGGTGGGTGATTATCTCCAGCGCACGGTTGAAAATGAACTTTTGTTATTAACTACTGTCGGCACGGTAAGCGTCTTTGGTTCTGGGGAATATGCCATGAATATCTGGCTAGATCCCAACAAAATGCAAAAATATTCGGTCTCAGTCAATGATCTACAAAAAGTTATCAAAGACCAAAATAACGAATACATCGTTGGTAAAAGCAATACCGTCCCCTATAATAGCAAAAATAATAGCTATAACATCCTTGGCCAATCGATGTATTCCACCCCGGAGCAATTTGAAAATATTGTCATTCGCAATACCGGCATGGAGACGGTTCGGATTAAAGATGTTGCCCGGGTAGCGCTGGGTTCTAATAATTACAACACCGTTGGTACACTGAATTTCCGCGAAGAAAGCGGGGATTTTAAAAATTACCCGGCTACCATGATGATGGTATTTACGCAACCCAATGCCAATCAACTAGATGCACGCAAGCAAGTGCTAAATACCATTGAGCAAGCTTCAAAAAGTTTTCCCAATGGATTGAAATACCGGGTAACCTTGGATAATTCAAAATTTGTGGCATCGTCGGTTAAAAATGTTGATGAAACCTTAAAAATTGCATTTGTTCTGGTATCAATAATTATCTTTATTTTTCTGCAAAATTGGCGGGCCAGCCTAATTGCGGTGTGTTCGGTTCCGGTCTCGGTAATTGGGACTATGGCGTGCCTGTATATGCTGGGTTATTCGTTAAATACTTTAAGCTTGTTTGCCCTGATTCTGGCAATCGGAATTGTCGTCGATGATGCAATCGTTATTGTCGAAAATATTGAACGCCTGCGCGAAGAGCATCCTGAATTGGGATTACGGCAAATTATTGAAATGACCATGCGCGAAGTCTTGGGTGCAATTATTGCCATAATTTTGGTGCTTAGCGTAGTGTTTATTCCGGCAATGACTTTAGGTGGACTCAGCGGAATCATGTACCGGCAATTTGCGGTAACAATCGCCTGCGCGGTAGTCTTGTCTGGGATTGTTGCACTAACCTTTACCCCCGCGATTAGTTATATGATTCTAACCAAAGATTTTAAAAAACCTAAATTTTTGGCGTGGTTTGACCGCTGGTTTGAAAAATTAACCAATTTTTACATAAAACTCGCCAGTTATCTGGTTCACCATCGCAAACAAGCACTTTTGATTTGGGCTGTCATCGTGATTAGCATGGGTGTAATGTTTAAAACCATTTCAGTAGGTTTTGTTCCCAATGAAGATCAGGGATTAATTTTTTCAAGCTTAACTCTCCCCTCGTCCAGCAGCTTGCAAGAAACTAAAGCCACTGTCGATGAAATGGTAAAAGAATTAACCAAAAATCCATATATTGACAATATTACCAGTGTCGTGGGTCTGGATTTTCTCGATTTCAATAGCCAAAAGACCTATGCAGCAACACTGTTTGTGGTACTCAAGGACTGGTCTCTTCGTACCACTCGCGATAGTAGTGCGGATTACATAATTAATCAGATTAATCAATTAGGCAAAGGAAAACCCGGCGTAGTGGTGCGCGCTTTCAATCAGCCAGCAATTCGCGGACTGAGCACTACCGGTGGGGTGGAATTCTTTGTCGAAGATCGCGTGGTTGGCGACCCTAAAAAATTGCAGATGGTTACCAAAGATTTTATTAAGCGCTTGGTGGGGCATAAAGAAATTGCCGGCGGATTTCAAACCTTAGATACCAATGTATTAGATATTTCAATTCTCCCGAATATTGATATGGTCAAATATTATGGGATTGATTTAACGGCGCTAAATAATGCCATTCAAGCAATGTATAGCAGTGCTTACATTAACTACGCCTACATCATGCAAGATTTGTCATGGGTAATCATGGAAGCGGATTATAAATTTCGTGCCAGTATTCAAAATTTAAACAATGTATTTGTTCACTCGGATAAAACCGCCAAAATGATTCCGGTCAGCAGCGTAGTTAATGTCAGCTATGGTCGGGATGCACAGGTAATTCAGCGTTTTAATGATTATTTTGCCTCTAAGGTAACCCTAATGCCGGCACCGGGATATTCCATGTCTGACATCATGAAAGTCGTAACTCAGGAAGCTAGCAATTTGCCTAATGGCTATGACTATGATTGGTATGGAACCAGCTATCAACAGCAGCAATCGCAATCTACTTCCACAATTGCGTTTAGTTTCTCGCTGGTAATGATCTATCTGGTGCTGGCTGCCTTATATGGTAAATGGCGATTACCGATAGTAGTGTTATTGGGGATACCGTGTGCGTTATTTGGTTCGGCAATAATTTTACTCCTAAGTGGTAAAGACAACGACCTTTATTTCCAAATCAGTTTGATTGCCTTATTGGGGTTATCCGCCAAAAATATTATTTTACTGACTGAATTTGCCCTGCAGCACTTTAAAGCCGGACACAGTGAAATTGAAAGTGCCATTTATGCGCTGAAACTCCGCTTCCGCCCAATTGTAATGACTTCGGTTACTTTTATTTTTGGAACATTGCCACTGGTTTTTGCCAGCGGTGCCGGAGCCAATGCCCAACATTCGGTGGGATTAGGACTTATTGGCGGGATTTTGGGCTCGGTATTAATC
>JBPOJK010000159.1:0-5126 GCA_052033675.1 Pseudomonadota bacterium | reverse complement strand
CAGCTCCTCCTCAATTGCGCTTTTTTCCTGTAAATTCTTGGCTAATTCGCGATAATCGCTTTGTTGCGCGCTGAATTGCAAAATCTCATCTTTAATCTCCAGCACGGTTTTATTGGCGGCAACTTGGCTAATTCGGTGTTGAATCTCACGAATAACCGCTGTTAAGTTGTTATTCTCATTCTGGTATTTGGTTTCGCTATACCGCAGTGTATCGAGTTGGGTGGTTAAATTTTGATGGTTAGTCTGCTCATGGTTTTGTTGTATCTGATAGTTGCGGAGACGAAGAGCTAAAGATTGTAAATTATCCAAACTGCCACTAATGCCGCTAAAAGAGCTGACTAGTTCACCATCCGGCGAATGTTCTGTCAAATACTCGCTGATGCGGCTACTGTGCTGGAGTTTTTCCTGTTGCTGCTCGGTAAATTGCTGTTGATGCTGAATTAGTTGGCTTAATTCATCTTGCGCGCGCTGAAACTTAGATTGTTCCTCGGTTATACGCTGCTGTTTAGTCACAATCTCCGCATCCAGCAGGCGCACTTGTTGTAAGGTCTTGAGATTCATGGCATGGGCCAGCCGATAATTACTTAATCCACCACTCAGGTCAGTAACCATATTTTGTTGACTGGCTAACTCGGTTTGCAGCGCGGGTAATTGCTGCTGATTCAAGGCAATATCTTGGGTAAGTTTGGCGATCTGAGCTCTTAATGCCTGCAAACTTATATAAATATCGCTATTTATCTCATCCGCGAGTTGAGCGGATTTCAAGCGTAATTCATCACTGGCAAATTCGGCTTGCGCTAGTTGTAAATGCTGCTGTGCCGCGCTAATATGAGCTAATTCATCGCGCAGGCGCCGGAGGCTAACTAACCACAGTTGTTGCTGTTCCAGTTCACTTTTATTGCTCATCAGCTCACGAATCTTGCTTTCTAACTCATTTAATTCGTTTTGTAAGCATTGCTCTTCCTGACTAGTCAGAAGTTTGATTCCGGATAACTGCTCAGTAAGAGAACTTAATTTATTATCTTCGGTATTTTTTCGCTCATGCACCAGCTTTGAGATTTGGCTATAGATTTCAGTACCAGTAATTTTTTCCAGAATTGGCGAACGTTCATCGCCGGAAGATTGCAGAAATTTGGCAAAACCACCCTGTGCCAGCAGCATCGCGCGGGTAAAATGCTCAAAGTCCATCCCGGTTACTTCAGTAACTAGTTGCGGTGTCTTGCTAAGTTTATCTTCAAGGGTTTTATTATTTAGACAATCTTCAATGATATGTTGCGCGTTTTGTAAATTACCCTCGGCTTTTTTGCGTGCCCGCGCTTGTGACCATAAGCTACGGTAATGTCCGCTGGAAGTTTGAAATTCGAGGCTGGCAAAACATTCTCCCGTTTGGCGTGACATAATTTCATTTTGACTAGCCGTGATTTTATCCAGCCGCGGTGTCCGCCCGTAAAGCGCCAGACAGATCGCATCCAAAATTGTCGATTTACCCGCACCGGTTGGTCCGGTAATCGCAAAAATCCCCTGCTCGCCATACTCAGGGACGGTAAAATCAATCAGCCATTCTCCCGCTAGCGAATTAAGATTTTTAAAGTGCAGTTTCAGAATTTTCATTATTCTGCCCTCAGGTCTTTAGTTTGCAGCTGCGTCATAATTTGGGCAAAACACTGCTGTAATTCTTGTTGTTGTCCTTCGGGAATCTTATTCAAGGCTAAACACTTTTCAAAAACCTGCTCTGGATTAAGCGCACTGAGTTCAATTCCCTCTCCATATTCCGCGGAAGATAATATTTGTGCCAAGAGCTGGCTATTGTGAATCTTGATCAATTCCACCTGACTATCTAACACCACGGTCTGTAATTCAGTTTGTAAATTAGCAACGATTTCACTGCCAGTATAATCAACCTCGCACCAGATGGATTGGTTTTCAAGTATCAAGCTGGTAAGCTGAGATTTTATGCTCGGCAAATCGCCAGCAACTCTTGCCAAGCGTTGGAATGTCGGCACGGCTATTTCGGTAACATTTACTTGATTGGTCGTTACATCGGCGGCGATAATGATTTTTTGCTGCCGAGCTTCACCAAAGCCCATTGCCAGCGGCGATCCACAGTAGCGAAAATTATCCTGATTGGCTATTTTTTGTGGCACATGCAGATGCCCCAGTGCCAGATAGTCAATTGAGTGCGGAAAATCCGCGGCACCAAATTGTGCCAATGAACCGACGTATAATTCACGTACCCCATCATCCTTGAGCGTTTTGCCGCCAGTTACAAAGAGGTGTCCAGTTGCAATAATTGGTACTGGATAGTCTAATTGTTGGCGGAGTAAATTGGCATATCCACACACTTTAGCATAATAGTCTTTGATTGCCTGCATGAAATTTTTATCTTTATCATCCACCAGCTCATTCTCTGCCAAAACCCGAATATCTCGATCGCGCAGGTAAGGAATGGCGCAAACAATGGCTTGCATTTGTCCGGTGGAATCTTTTAATTCAATCACCTCGTCACGATAATCCTGACTAATACTGCCGACCACGTGGATTTTTAGTTGTTTGAGGAGTTCTTTTGGTGCATCCAGCAAGGTTGGCGAATCATGATTACCGCTAATAATCACGATATGCTGGCAGCGAGTATTTGCCGCCACCTGACATAAAAATTGATAATAAAGTTCCTGAGCTTTATTGCTGGGCGTAGTGGTATCAAAAATATCCCCAGCGATGATCAATAATTCCGGCGCTTCACGTTGAATCCGTTCAATTAACCAAGTAAGAAATGCAGCAAATTCACCATAACGTTTTTTGCCATATAAAGTTCGTCCCAGATGCCAATCGGAAGTGTGGAATATTTTCATGCGCTAAAACAATCTCCAATAAATTCAGTCAATATTATAACTAAATACCATTATAATCACTACAGTTATAGCACAATTTTCTTTAATTACTTTCGCATTAGTGCCACAAAGCTACACAATTATGAGAAAACCCCGCCGTAGCGGGGTCGTGTAGATATACCCAAGTAACTAAGTTACCTGACAATTATAGCATAATATTTATTCAGTTATTTTTGCGCTGCAACATGTTACAATACATTGCTAACCTATTTCTGGAGGTAATATGACTTTTAACGATGCAATAAAAACCTGTATGCTGCAAAAATATGCTGATTTTTCCGGACGCGCCAGTCGTTCTGAATACTGGTGGTTTTGGTTATTTTATGTGTTGGCGATTTCGGTCGCAGCGATAATCAATGGCAGTCAGGGTTCATATACATTAAATGGATTGGTTTTCATCATTTTTTTATTACCAAATCTGGCCGTTACTACCCGCCGTTTACATGACGTTAACCGCTCCGGTTGGTGGCAATTGCTTTATCTGACGTTTATCGGTGGTTTTATTATTCTTTACTGGTTATGTAAAAAATCTGTAGTATTCAGCAAATATGAGTCAACTCAAGAGCATAAAGGTGACCTCCTCGGATAAAGATTATAAAATAACTGTAATCCAGGGTATAATACAACAGTATAAATAGTGTTATTCTTGACTAAATTTGTCTGACTTTACCTGATGAAGTTCAGTAACTTGCGACCTTATTCGAATGGTTAATTCAAAATCGTATAAACTCATAGCGCAATTAGTCACCGATAACTTGATGATATTTGGGTTAATAAATTTCAAAAGGTTATTTTATGTTAAATTTATATAATTCCTGGCTCAATAGCGCTGGCGTTAGAAGAGGTATTGATTTTAATGATTTAATCAGCGATGGTTACTTTTGCCCAGAAGAACGCCAGCCACTGTTAAACTATGCCAAACAATTATTAGTCGGTCACCCCGAACAGGAGATCATTCTAAAAAATGCAGCGTGGATACTTCTTCAGTCGTTCTACTACTATTTACTCGATGTTGCATCACTTGAAACCGCTTTTATTTGTAAAGTTAATTCTGGGATTATTAACGATGAATTTTCGGTAAAGTTTGATCAAGAAACCAAGATTGTTGCAAGCACTATTATCATCGATGAAGGTTTTCATACCAATCTTGCGTTACTAGCCATCGAAAAAATCAAAGAAATAACCAATATCCAACCGTTAAAAACTATACATGATGCAAACATCTATCAAATTTTACAATGCTGCTATGAGCAATTAAATCCGGAATTACATAATGATTTCAACCTATTGGTAAATTGCATCCTTGAAAACACATTGACTAAAGATCTTGATTTGGTACTCACCAAAAAAGATATATCCCAATTAAATTCATTTACTTTAGATGTGTTGGAAAAACATTTTCGTGATGAAGCGCGTCACTCGGTATATGCATTTAAGGTAGCCGAGCAATTTTGGCAAAAACTTGAACCGACTGATCGGCTTCAATTAATACCGGCGCTAAATCACTTTGTCAATGAATACTTAGAACATGATATCTTGCAAGATATAAATTTTAACCGCATCATTCTTGCTTCTCTAAATATTTCATACGCTACTGCCAGTGCAGCAATGGAATATTGCCAGCATTTCAATCACAGCCATAAGGAAACATTAAAACAAAGCCTTACTATATTTTTGCAAAAAGTTGGAATTGATTTATTATAAGATTTTCACCGCGATTATGCAGTCTTTTTAAATTTTTCAAGTAGCGGTATCAAATGATGCAGCTGTTTTTTTTATGTGCGCCAGACATCGCGTAAGTAAATGCAATAAGCTGACACAAGTGCCAGCTTATTTTTTCGAATTAAATTAGCGATGTCTATGAACACTGCTCATCAAATAAGTTGGATTAGCAAAATAATTGATAATTTTATTTGCCAGCCAACCATGATCATCCGAGTTACTGAAATTCTTAATCACATTGGTAGTATTTCCACCACCCCACAGTATTGCAAAAACATGGTTTTTAGCAGCTAATGCCAGTTTGCCATTATCTTTACTCCAGTCATAATTATTTGCCAAACCTTGATAATTCAACAGGAATTGCTGATAAGTAGAACCAGTTGGACAATTATAAGCCGCACTACCGCAACTCATCGCAAAGTTACCCACTGCGGTATTGGCATCAGAAGAACTACTGGCTCCCACGATCAGGTTGCTTAAATCAGATTTAAGGTTGTTATCACCAAAGAAATAATC
>JBPOJK010000093.1:0-11872 GCA_052033675.1 Pseudomonadota bacterium | reverse complement strand
ATCCTTTAAATAAAGTTATTGGGGATGAGTGTTGATTATTGTAACTATGACAAAGAGTAATTGAAGATCGCAGAGGGGGAGAGATATTGAGATTTTGTTGGCACTGTCGATACATAAAATTACCTATTTAAGATTAATAATAACTGGTGTGACCAGATTCAGGAGGGATTATATTCGCAAACAATTTTAATTGGCAAAAAAAATACCATCAGTGCAGGAAAAAATAAAATATATAATAAATACAGCTTGATATTGCTTGGTGTTGTTAGAAAATTAGCAAGAGTTTGCCGGCGACGATTATTTTTGTGGTTAATCTGGGAAAGGTAGCTGTTAGTCGGGAGACCAGCCACCGGCTTAATGTTAGAGCTTGTTTGCTAACTCGAATGTGAGCGAGAAATCATGACAAATGAAATGAAAAATTATTAAATCCGAGGCGAATAGTTATTCTATTTAACGAGGATTTAATAAGTTTTTTAGCCAGTTGGTCATATTTCGTAGCTTATTGGGAGTTAGCAAACAAGCTCTTAGTATGTGGGTAACAGTAATTAATACAAATAGGTCAGCATTACTTGTGCCTCATAATAGCCATTAGGAATTTCCGGGTCGTTAGCTGCCTGATCAATGTAGCCATAACCACCGAAGATGGTCAATCCCTTAACTTGTGGAATAGCGTAACTGATGGTTAAATCATATTCACGGGCAGAGGGAACAAAACTGGTCTGGAAATAAGCCGCGCTGGCACCGATTTGCAGAGTATCGTCAAGAAAACTGATAGTAGGTGCAATTTTTAAGGCTTGCCCGGCGGAACGATCTACGAGTCCGGTAATCCAGCTCGTTGTATATAATGGATCAGTTGCCAGAGTGTAAGTATAGGGCGAGATGATATTACCATTCATAGCGCTATCAGCTGGTCCCCAGATATTATTATAGCCCAGTTTTAGGTTAAACCAATCATAGGTCATGCCCAGCTGCAATCCCAGCATATTGCTTTGGATATTTTGCCCGAAGCCATTATTATTTAATATATTGTTAGTGCTGCCAAACTGGTAGGAACCTTGTGCGCTGATAGTAAAGCTAAGTTGATTATTGGCTTTCAAATTTAAATCGCTATCGGCATAAAGCAGATTTGAATAATTGTTAAACTGGTAACCCCATAGACGGAAATTCAGGTTATTATTCCAGCCATTCCAGGTACTGCCCAGTGCCACTGTTCCTGCGGTTGTGGTACTGCCAGTGGCAGTTTGTGGATCAAGCAGTAAATTGTAGTAGCTCTGATCATTAAATCCGGTTTCACCCAGTAGTTGGGCTTTATTAATCGCTAATGCACTTAATAACCACCCGCCGCCAAGGTAAGCATTGGCAGATGCACCCTGATAGGTTACCAGATTTAGGGCATTATTTTGATAATAAGTTAACCACGGATTATTGTTAATTCCAATCCAGCCGGCATCAACCTGGATTCGATCGGCAAACTTATATTCGACAAACAACTCCTGAATTGCGATTTGCTCTTTGATTGATAGTCCCAATGCCTGTTGATCGATTTGGCTGGGATTAATCTGGTTGGAGTAGGGGTTCATCATAGTCAGAAACCCGCCGACCGAGAAACCGCCAACACTGCCGGTTTGTCCGAACAGATTTACTCCGCCGCCATAGTTATTGCCACCATTTTGATCATAATAGCTTGCTGCAGCTTGAACATTCCACGTTCCATCGCTAAAAAGCTTTTGGGTAAAGGGGTGCGACTCCAGTGCACTTTCCATCAATTGTTGGTTACCGGTTAAACTTGGCATATTAAGGTAAGGGTTTTGCAGATAGTTACTGGTGGATATATAGCTAGCCGTTTCGCTGCCGGTTTGTTCTTCACGCGATTCTTCTTCGGGGGTTATTGCAAATAAATTACCACTACATAAGAATGCTGAAATCATTATTATTTTATGTCTCATTGTCTTCCTTTTTTGCTTTGATGATATAAACTAATTAATTCTCTATACCCGTGCGATTAAATTAGCTAACTAGTGCAGGTTTATCGCGAGCGGTATTATATATGAGAATGAGAATCATTATCAAATAAAAAGAGCGTTCAATGGGCTTGGGAATAATTTTTTACCGTGTGTGGTTTTTAGCTTATGCGGCATACTAATATGTTTTAATTGGTAAAATATCTCTAGGTGATATATAGGATGATTAAGGTGAAGACTGGCATGACAAATTTGTCATGAGTGGGGTGTTTGTCATAATAATGAATAAAACTACCTTTATAATTACAAAAAATTTGTAACTCCTGCTGCCGGAATCGACTAAAATAGCGCGTGATATTGGAGCTTTCATTAATAAAAGTTTAAAAGGGTTAATAAAAATATGCAAATAGCCACTTGGAATGTAAATTCATTAAAGGTTCGCTTACCACAAGTTTTGCAATGGCTAGCCAGCTCTGCTTGTGATGTTTTGGCTTTACAGGAACTCAAATTGGATAATCCGGCCAATGAAGCGTTAATTGAAGAATTTAAGGCTAGCGGCTATCATTATATTTATAATGGGCAAAAAACTTATAATGGGGTAGCATTAATCAGTAAATTTCCGCTGACTGAGGTGGTTTATGATATTCCCGGTTATGAAGATGCACAAAAACGGGTAATTACTGCAACAATCAACGGCATACGTGTTATGTGTGCGTATTTTGTCAATGGCGAAGCTCTGGATAGTAGTAAATTTGTTTATAAATTAGAATGGCTTGATGCCTTGCATAATTATGTTAAAAATCAACTTCAGCCGTATCCGCAGCTAGTTTTACTTGGCGACTTTAATATTGCGCCGGAAAATCGTGATACCTACGATTCAGTATTATGGGAGGGTAAAATTTTATGCAGCAAAGAAGAGCGCGAAAAATTTCAGCAGTTGTTGGAGTTGGGATTAGTCGATTCTTTCAGGCATTTCAATCAGGAGGATAAACAATTTACCTGGTGGGATTATCGCAATTTTGCCTTTAGTCGCAAGCAGGGGTTGCGGATTGATCACATTTTAGTCACCCCAGCCGTGATCAGGCAGGCCAGCCAGTGCACCATTGATCTTGAGCCACGCCGGTGGGAACGCCCGTCGGATCATACGCCGGTGGTTTTATCGCTAAATCTGTTATAATTGCGAGCTATTCGGCTGTGACCGAATAATGACCGCGCTTGTGTGACCTTGCAAGTGGTGGTTTAAATTAAAATCGCTTTTTAATGGCGATTTTCTGTCATTAACTGTTTTTTAATGGTGCAGAAGCATTATGTCTAATTCTAAAATTCAACAGTATCCGCAGTTATTGTGGTTTATTCAATTATCTTATACAGCAGTTATTCTTTTGGCTAACTGGTTTGATATCCGAATGATTAAAATCGGTCCGATCGAAACCGACGCCGGAACACTGATTTTCCCATTTACCTTCATTTTATCTGATCTGATTACTGAAGTTTACGGCTATAAATTTGCCCGGCGGGCAATTTGGGTTGGATTTATGTTTAATTTTGTGTTTGTGCTTTATGGGCAATTGATTATTCATCTGCCGTCACCGGATTACGCATTGCCGATTAATGATAAATTTGACAGCTTGTTAGGGTTTAATGCGCGGATTATTATAGCCTCAACGATTTCTTATTTATGTGCCGAGCCGTTAAATTCATTTATTATGGCAAAATTAAAGCTAAAAACCGGCGGGCGGCTGATGTGGCTGCGCTTTGTTAGTTCTACCGCCGTGGCGGCACTTTTTGATAGCTTTTTATTTGGAACACTGGCGTTTTATGGAACTATGCCGGTAAGTGATCTGTTGATATTTAACGGTACGATGTGGGCAATTAAAGTGTTTATTGAAATTTGTGGTTTGCCGTTATCGTTGTCATTGGCACGGCGCCTCAAGCGTCACGAGGGATTGGATATGTACGATGTTGGAACCAAATTTTCATTGTTTAGTCTCGAAGCCAGTTATGCCAAAAGCAATAACCATTACTCAAGCTAAGTTGACAACGGTTAAGATATTGGTTTATTCGTCGCGAAATCGTGGTAAAAATAATATCTAAGTTACGCACATATTTATATTTTGGCGCTAAGTTATTGACAATTTCGCGCGCTGGTTGCTCGTGTAAAATCAGCGTGCCATGAGGAAAAACCAATAACTTAGTGCTAAATCCTTATTATACGTAACATCACAAAGAATAAAGAATTAATCGTGGTTGGCGCGCATTAGACACCAAATATCAACCTGACGTGCGCCGCGCTGTTTACATAATCGCGCTAGTTCGTTGACAGTGGTGCCGGTTGTAACCACATCATCAATCAGGGCAACATGTTTGTTTTCTAGATTAACGTTGATGGCGAAGGCATTTTCCAGGTTGTGCAGGCGCTGGATGCGATTTAAGGTGGCTTGTGATTGGGTAGCTTTAACTCGTATCGCCTGAGCTAATTGGATTTGTGGATAGTGGTTATGAAGTTCGCGAACCAATTCCAGCGCTTGGTTAAAACCGCGTTGGCGCTGGCGGCTGCTATGCAGCGGAACTGGAATCACTAAATCCGGTAAATGAGTTAATTGTGTTACCAGCCGCTGATGAAAAACTTGACTTAATCCGCGGCTATATTCTAGTCGGTTATAATATTTGAGCTGGTGCAAAACGTGAGTTAAAGGAAACGTATATTCACAGGCAGCAACGATCCGCTCAAAATAAAAGTGGTTTTCCTGACAATTTTTACAGCGAATTTCCTTGGGTGGTAAATAAATCAGGCAGCGCGGACAACGTGGTAGCTGTCGTTCTGGTTGTAGGCTAGTTAAACATTGCAAACAAACTTGCTGGTGACTTTTGTCGGCGCATAAAATACAGCGCTGTTCCCAGATTAGCAATTGGTCTACTAAATTAATTAATTTTTGTAAAGTTTTATTCATGAATGAAATTAACCATAAACTGGTGCGACAGATTTTGAATCATAAGTTTAGCAAGCCATCAGGCATAGAGCCGGTTTTTCAGGAATTAGCCGCGCGGGTTAGCTCCAGATTGGATTATATCAGGATCAACCCGCAAACGGTTCTGGATTGTGGTAGTGGCTATGGGATTGATCTTAAACTTCTGGAGGCACGCTACCCGCAAGCTCAGATTATCGCATTAGACAGCAGCTTAAAATTTCTTCAAGACCTAAAACCACTGGTTAGCATAACGGCGCGGCTGGCGCAGGTTTTTGGCCGTAAAAACTCTAATTCAGATTTTATTTGCAGTGATGCCAGTGTGTTGCCGTTGCGTTCAGGGTCAATTGATTTGGTTTATAGTAATTTATTATTACCCTATCTTAATGACTATCGCCAATTTTTTGCTGAAATTTCGCGGGTATTAAAGGTTGGTGGCACGTTTTGCTTTTCGGGTTTGGGGGTGGATTCGGCCAAAGAGTTGCGTGCACTGGGGTTATCGACTTATATTTTTCCAGATATGCACGATATCGGTGATAGTTTACTGGCGGCGGGGTTTTCCAATCCGGTAGTTGATACCGAATATTTAACACTGGATTATGATAGTCTTGAGGTTTTGTTGATGGACGCGCAAAACATTGGCTGCGGTGCGGCCGTTAACTTGTCGCCATTATCCGCCGAGATTATTGCTAGTCTACGGAGTCAACGCAAAAAATTACCGGCACAATTAACGCTTGAATTGTTTGTTGCTCATGGTTGGAAAGATAAAGTTTCGTTTAGCGATCGCGAAGTTATTCAGTTTATGCCCAAATCAGCCCGCTGATTTTTTTCGTATTGCTCATTACCTGATTAACTTTTAGAGCCTGCCTGTAGCATTGCTTGTTTTGTAAAGCAAACATTACTCATAGATGTTTTTTATATTCTTCACTCATCAAATGATAAAGATATTCGGATAGCTCCCGGCGGCAACCAAAATTGCCGGCATTAACTGCTGGTAATTCAATAATAGTCGTCTTAAATCCATTGCATTTTAACGAATTTATTACATTTTGATAGAAATTTTGGCGGGCATAGCTCATTGGATAAGCTATTTTGCCATTTTTATAGCGATAAATTAAAACTACCGGAATGATGGTGCTCTGCGCTAAAATTGCTGCTTCCAGAATTGAGGATTTAAATGGCAGGATTTTATGCCCATCATTAACCGAACCCTCCGGAAATAATCCGATACATTTACCGGCAATTAGTTCTTCACTGATAGTTTGATTAACTTTTAAAATATCACGTTTATTGCTGCGGTTAATGAAGATTGTGCCACCGGCACGAATTAACCGGTTTAAAAACGGCCATTTTTGCATTTCGGTTTTGCCGACGAAGTTAATGCAATATAAGGTATATAGTACCGCAACATCGAGCCATGAAAAATGATTGGCAATTACCATAGTGTTGCGGGCAAAATAATTGCCCGGTGTGGCAGTTAGATACTCGCAGCGCATGCCGACGGTTTTTAGCGTAACAATCGCCCAATTTTTGACAATTTTTGCGCGCTGTTGATAATTTAATAACGGGACAAATAAGACCACCACGAAAGAAATTGCCGCTACTGCCAATAAAAGGCAAAAACGCACTAGTGCAAAAATATAGTTAAACATCAGTGGTTCAGTTCCTTTTGCGAACAAAGAATTAGCGTCTGTTCACATAAAAAGCTTGGGCGTTGCCAATCAAGTTTGTTACAATAATTCTCTAGATTATATTATTTTGAGCATTATGAATACTGATTATTCCCAGATTAAAGTTTTATTTGTTTGTACCGGTAATATTTGCCGTTCGCCACTTGCCGAGGGGCTGTTTAACGCCTATCTGCAACAACATAATCTCTCAACCCGTTTTATCGTTGATTCTGCCGGAACTTCATCGTATCACATTGATGATTTAGCCGATCGGCGGGCGCGGGAAGTTGCCAAGCAAAATGGTACACTGCTTACCCACCGAGCGCGTCAGTTTTTACCCCATGATTTCGATAAGTTTGACTACATTTTAGTGATGGATCATCTTAATTATGATGCCATAGCTAGTCAGACCGACAATCAACAACATCTTGATAAAGTATTGCTGTTCCGCTCTTTTGATAATGAAAATCCGGATGCTTATGAAGTGCCGGATCCTTACTATGGTGGATTATCAGATTTTGTCGAAGTCGGCGAAATCCTTAATCGTTCAATTGAAGGTTTTATTACTTTTTTACGCGAAAATCGTTACCTTTGAATTAGCTGCCGCTACAGTCTTTGGGTAGATAACGTTTGGCAATGTTTGAACTACAACTCCACACAACTTCGCTTTTTTCAAAATTTCCGTTAAATTGAATGTAGGGTGCCGATAACTCAATATCGCGCCCATCTTCAAGATTGGGAATAATCTCGGTATTAATATAGGCATAAATATTTACTACCTGACTACCTTGTTCCTTGCGGGCGACCACACTTTTAATATAAGTTCCCTGAATTTCAAATGGCTGCGGTAAGCCAAAGGAAGTATTAGTTAGCTCGCCGTCTTTATTAAACCCGGCATGCAATACGGCATAATCATTTAAGGCATTTTGAATTGGCTGTGCTAATAAAAATGCTTCGTGAATTTTATTGCGGGTCACATAGGCTGAATAAGTCATCTTTATCGTAAATCCGATAATGACAACAATCAACAATGAAATAAAGGCGTAAATATATTTGGTTCTTTGAGTCATTTCACTAATCTTTTGGTTATTATTTGAACAGCCTCGATTTTTTTGGTATCTGGCAGAAGCTGAACGATAGTTATATTTTCTAATTGAGGGCAGTATTTTAGCATAGAGTAGCTAGTTTTTTCATTCTTTGTCATAAATGCCGCGGAGCCTGAAAAATTAATGATTACTGGTGGATATTATCCATGTTGTAAATGGTGTTTTAACGGTGGTCGAAAAGTGCTAAAATATTGCGAATTTTAATTAAACTAATGAGGTATAAATATGCATAATTTATTTAGTACTCTGGATAAAATTCATACATCCAGTGGCAAGTCTTATCAGTATTATTCTTTGCCTAGATTGGCGCAGTCTGGCTTTAATCTAAAAAAACTTCCGGTATCAATTCGTATTGTCTTAGAAGCTGTTCTGAGAAATTATGATGGCATTAAAATCAGCGAAGAACATGTCAAGCAATTGGCTACTTGGAGCGCAAGCGCTGAGCGGTTGGATGAAATTCCTTTTGTGGTTGCGCGAGTGGTTTTGCAGGATTTTACCGGTGTGCCATTATTATGTGATTTAGCGGCAATGCGTAATGTAGCAGCAAAATTGGATAAAGATCCTAAAGTGGTTGAACCACTGGTTCCGGTTGATTTGGTGGTTGATCACTCGGTACAAATTGATTACTATGGTAATAAAAATGCCTTACGTGAAAATATGGAATTGGAATTTGAGCGCAATAATGAACGTTATCAATTCATGAAATGGGGTATGCAGGCGTTTGATACTTTTGGTGTGGTACCGCCGGGAATTGGAATCGTGCATCAGGTAAATCTGGAATATTTATTCCGTGGCGTACAGCATAAAGATGGTGTGATTTATCCGGATACCTTGGTGGGAACGGATTCCCATACTACGATGATTAATGGGGTTGGTGTAGTTGGCTGGGGTGTTGGTGGAATTGAGGCTGAAGCTGGTATGCTGGGGCAACCGGTATATTTCCTAACTCCGGATGTAGTTGGGGTGGAATTAAAAGGTAAATTAAACGAAGGAATTCTGGCGACTGATTTGGTATTGACGATTACCGAAATGTTACGTAAAGAAAAAGTTGTTGGCAAATTTGTTGAGTTTTTTGGTGAGGGTGCTGTAAGTTTGTCGGTTACTGACCGCGCGACTATTGCTAATATGGCACCGGAATATGGTGCAACTATGGGCTTTTTCCCAGTTGATGATGAAACTGTGCGTTTTATGCGTGCTACTGGTCGTCATGAAGAAGATTGCGAAGTATTTGAAAAATATTTCAAAGCACAAGAATTATTTGGAATACCTAAAGCCGGTGATATTGAATATAGCAAAACCTTGAGTTTGGACTTAGCGACGATTAAACCGTCATTAGCTGGTCCAAAACGCCCGCAAGACCGGATTGAACTGAATAAAATGGCGGCGACCTTTGATTCTTTATTCGTTAAACCAATTGGCGAAAATGGTTTTAACAAATCGGCAGCACAATTAAGCGAGCGTTATGAAACTAAAGCGGGAATTGATATTGGTAATGGTGATGTGTTAATTGCCGCAATTACGTCTTGTACCAATACCTCCAATCCAAGTGTCTTGCTGGCAGCAGGTTTGCTGGCGAAAAAAGCGGTTGAAAAAGGCTTAAAAGTTCATCCGCGGGTAAAAACTTCATTGGCACCGGGTTCACGAGTGGTGGCAGATTATTTACAACAAGCCGGTCTGCAACAATATCTTGATCAACTAGGATTTAATATTGCCGCCTTTGGTTGTACCACTTGTATCGGGAATGCCGGGGATTTACGTCCGGAATTTAATGAAACTATTGTTGATAAAGACGTGGTTGCTTGTGCGGTATTATCCGGTAACCGCAATTTTGAAGCGCGGATCCATCCAAATATCAAAGGTAATTTCTTAGCGTCTCCGCCGCTGGTAGTCGCTTTTGCACTAACCGGTAAAGTAAATGTCGATTTAACTAAAGAACCGATTGGTAAAGGAAGTGATGGTAATGATGTGTTCTTAAAAGACATCTGGCCTAGCAGTGCTGAAATCTCGGCGTTATTGCCATTGGCACAAAATGCAGCAACGTTTAAACGCCTGTATTCTGACTTTACCAAAGATCATGATTTATGGAATAACGTTAAATCTGCTACCGGTAATGTTTATACCTGGCCGGAATCAACCTATATTGCTGAGCCGCCATTCTTTGGTGATTTCACTATGCATGCCGGTAAAATTCATTCAATCTCTGGTGCTAAACCATTATTGATTTTGGGTGATTCAGTGACAACCGATCATATTTCTCCAGCCGGTTCATTTAAAGCCACGACACCAGCCGGTAAATATTTATTGTCTCGTGGCGTGGAAGCTAAAGATTTTAATTCTTACGGTTCGCGACGTGGTCATCATGAAGTGATGATGCGTGGGACTTTTGCCAATGTGCGGATTAAAAATCTGATGATACCAGCTAAAGCTGACGGTTCGCGGGTTGAGGGCGGATTTACCCTCTATAACGGTGCACAAACCACGGTCTATGAGGCTGCGATGCAGTATGTGGCAAATAATGTGCCAACCATCGTAATTGCCGGTGAGGAATACGGGACAGGTTCATCGCGTGATTGGGCGGCCAAAGGAACTCAGTTATTGGGCGTTAAAGTAGTTATTGCCAAGAGTTTTGAGCGGATTCACCGTTCTAATTTGGTGGGAATGGGCGTTTTGCCGTTGCAATTTAAAGCCGGAGATTCTGCCGAGAGCCTAAAATTGACTGGTAGTGAGGTTTTTGATGTCCTAGGCGTTGATGAAAAGCTTAAAGCCCAGCAGGAATTGACTCTTAAGATTACCTATGCCGATGGGCAGATTAAGCAAATTCCGGCGCTGTGTCGAATTGATACGCCGATTGAAGTCGAATATTATCGTCATGGCGGAATTTTGCCGTTTGTCTTACGTGAAATTTTGGCTAAATAATGATGCTCTTTTGGTGTTGAATTGTTGATCTTAAAAACCAAAACCCGGATTTGTTCCGGGTTTTGGTTTTTAAAGGATTATGCTTTACAAAAAACAAAGTTCTTGGTAGCGTAAGCTACTTGCATTTTATGAGCCCATCTAGGCTTCACTTTTAATGTGCGGTCATAATAAAATAACATATTATCCGCGGTTTTTAGGTTGTTGTTTTCGTCCTGAGACTTATCAACATTATTGAAAGCGCGCATTAATTGAGCGCTATCATAGACTTTATAATAAATAATCATCTCCTGATAATTATCAAACTGTAGTTTTTGCGGCGTTTTTCTGGTCCAAGAAAATTGGCCTTTGGCAAAAATGACGCTACAGGCGTCTTGATTGTTATCATGCATCCGGTTGATAACGACCCGGTTAATTAATTGACATTCTTTATCTGATGTTCCACGACATTCTTTATAAAGGTTAATGGCCATGCACAGGTGCGCCGAGACAACTAACATTCCTTTACTCCTTGTGGGAAATTATATGAGATCCTTTTAGTAAAAGCAAATCATTAAAAAATTTTTTCAAACACTAAGTGTAGAAAAAGCGAAAGAGCGAGATTGTTACATAGAAGGTTTGTGGTTGTCAAGTTATTGAAAATATAAGTGCTTGAATATATTGTGTATTTGAAATTGTGCTCTTGCCACATAATCGGTTAAATTGGCTGGAAATAGTTGTTTTTTACTGTTTGAGTTGTTTTGTGACTAGTGAATTTTGCTAAATGTGTAGCAAAATAATACGATAAATTTTCAAAATGGTGTTGTATTTGTGGTGTGTATGTTAAGCGTTGCAAATAAAAAGGTCTGAGCGATTCAGACCTTTTTTAAATTTTTTCTAAAAATTTGCTTAATTCTGGTGGTAGTGGGCAATTTAATTCACAATTTTGTCCAGTTAAGGGGTGGGTGAATTGCATGTGGTGAGCATGTAAAAACATCCGCTTTAATCCCGATTTCTGTAATTGGCGGTTTATTTCAAAATCCCCATATTTTTCATCGCCAGCAATCGGATAGCCTAAGTGTTGGCAATGGATGCGAATTTGATGGGTTTTGCCGGTCTGTAGATCAGCATTGACCAAAGTATAATTAGTATATTTATTGATTACCGTAAAGATGGTATGGGCAAATACGCCCTGTTCGTGATCTACCTTAACTCGCCGTTCGCCGTGTTTATTGAGGTATTTGTGAATTGGCGCCTTGAGATTCCGTTTATCATCA
>JBPOJK010000151.1:0-23979 GCA_052033675.1 Pseudomonadota bacterium | reverse complement strand
GCTGGCTTATCAATATTCTTTCAGCTATAAAAAAGACACCGTTGTAACGGTGTCTTTAACATCTAAAACCTGAATTAATGACCGGACTTCATTGATGGATTATCTCCGACAACCTCATCGCCATCTTTCAAAGTAAACCATAATAACGCAGATAATGCCAGCGTAGCACCACAGATCATGAAAATAATATTCTTATTTTCAACAATGCTTACCGCTTGTCCAACCCCAAGACTGGCAACCAATTGCGGCAAAACCACCGCCAGATTGAATAAACCCATATATAAACCAATTTTATTTGAGCCGACTTTCTGGGTCATAATTGCAAATGGCAAACTAATCGTTGCCGCCCAACCAATACCGATGAATGCCATTACCACATAAATCATCAGTGGTGAAATACCTAGCGGAATCAAAGCAAAATAGCCCACTGCCATACTGGCAATACATAACGCATGGGTGCGTGCCCGCCCGATTTTACGCGTTAATGGTTCCAAAATCAACACAGGTAAAACTGCGCCGGTAACATTCAAAATCAAAAATGAAATCGACACCACTTGCCCCATTTTTAAGGCATTTAGTTCCGGCATTTTATATTGGACATAGGCAAACATATAAACAAACATGGTTTGAATCCCAATCCAAGTAAAGGAATGCGCCGCCAATACTTTCTTAAAGCCAATAATTCCGGCTTCTTCTTTAGATTTTCCAGCTTCTTTTTGACTAAGTGCATAAATAATAAATACCAGCGTAATAATCAGACAGCCAATTTCGACATAATAATTTTCGCTTTCAATTCCCGCTAAGCGCTTGATAATCGCATACACCGAATAAATCAAAAAGCCCCACAGCGGTTGAATATCCATCATGATTTTGCCAAATGAAGTTTTTTCATGCGCTTTTGCCAATGCCTCAACTTCTTTTTTCAGCTCGCGCGGTTCTTCAATAAATAAAACTGGGAAAATTGACAATATCAGAACCAACACCACACCGACATAAATCAGCACATAGTTATCCAACCACGCTCCGATTACATAAGCACCGACCCCAAATAGACCGGAGACGGTTTGCATCCAGGTATAACCCTTGGTACGTTCTGCACCTTCGGGAGTTACATCGGCAATAATTGAACGGGTCGGATTAAAGCCAACATTAATTGATAAATCCAGCAGTAATGCCACCGTAATTGCCACGCCCAAAATACCGTGCAAGCCCAAAGCCGAGGAAATCACATCCAGATTAGGTAACGCCAACAACATTAATGAACATAAAATTCCACCAACAATGATAAATGGACGGCGGCGACCATGCCAAAGCCACACATTATCACTAACCAAACCGATTATTACTTGTCCTAAAATCCCAGCAATCGGACCGGCTGCCCACACTAGACCAATTTCATCAATTTTAAGATTATATTTGGTACTTAATATCCAGCTTAGTGCTGAAATTTGAATACATAGCGCAAAGCCCATCGCCGTTGAGGGCAGTCCCAATATTACATAAAAGAAATTACTCAGTTTTTTCTGCATATTTGTTAGCATAGTTCTATATCTCCAAAAAATATCCATATTCATTTAATTATTATGAATATTCACCTAATTTAACCCAATTCTCAAAAAGTCCAGCTATAACAGCCAGACTTTCCTATTATTTATTATTATGATACCGCGCAACTAAATCCAGCATTACTTGGAACCGCGCCAGTGTAAGGAACAAAGTACATTACCGCTTGCCCAGGAACAATTAATTGATTAATCTCACCATTGGCAACATTAATGATTTGATGCGACATTAAATCAATATAACAGCCGTTTGTCAAAGTTGTACTACTATCGGTGGTTTCATAAACTATCGTCGATTTATTGACAATGAAAGCATAATTAGTACCACGAGTCAATGCCGCAACATTAGCACCACTAGTCGAATTAATACTTGCCCACGTCATGGTTTTACCTAGGGTTTGATTGTGGAAATATACTCCGCCAATAACCTCATTTTCATTCCAGTATGACACGCTGCCATTACCCAAACCAGCAGTCATTTTACCGGCAGAATTAATACCTTCATTTGCTTGCGCCTGTAAATCAGCAAACACATACGGAGTACCGGCTTCCATCGCCATAATAACACCATACGCCAGCGGTGCATTGTAATAATTCATGGTAAATTCGTTAGTGCCACTCCATGGACACATTGCGCGCGAGCTAAAACTATCCGGAACTGTATCCTGATCCATCACCAAGTTAATCGCATTAACTCCAGCTAATGATCCATTACCAATTGATGAACTTGATTGATAAGCATTGCTGCTACTAATCATTGAAGTTAACGACGCTTGTAAATTGGCGCCATAAGCAAAAGCACCATTTAAACCGGCTAATAACGGGAAATTCAACATTTTCATCGTGTTGCCGGATGAGTTATTACCCGTTGCGGTTTTAATTCCAGTGTAACTACTATAATCATTGGCATTACTGGTTGGATATTCACCAAAGAAAATATTACTGGACTCGTTATAGGTGTTGGTATCTAAAAACAGCTGATTCCAGAAAGTAATACTTTGCCCGCTGATATCGTCAATCCGGAAACCATCAACATTAAATCCGCTAGTTGCACTAGCTGCCGCGGTTATTGTACCGCTACCATAGTTATAACCCATCAGCCATGCAGCATAGCCATCAAATAACGATTGTGTATTACATGATGCACCACTGCCGCCAGTACTTGGATTTACCCAACTGGATGAGTTTGAACCCGACGGCAAATTACCATAGCCGGCATTACTATCGGCAAAATCAGGTCCCCACATTGAAGTGCTATTTCCTGGGTTGATACCTTGCATTACCGTTCCCGAAGTTGCGGCACAAGAAGATTTTCCTTGCCAGATATTGCTAAATGGAATGTATTTGTTTACGCTAGTTTGTGGCCAGTAGAATGAGCTTGGATTACTAACAGAACCCGAATAATAAGTAGTTGCGGAATTGGTATTAATATTAGTTTGAGCGCCGGGCGCCGCAAACTGATGAATCGCAATATCTACAATAACTTGCAAACCAGCATTGTGAGCATTGGTAACCAACGTAGCTAATTGCGCGGCAGTACCATAACTTAATGGATTGCTTTCGTTACCGATTTGTCCAAAATCCATTGGTTGATAGGCACCATACCACGCTGGAATATTGCCCGGAGTTTTGCCGTTGGCGTCGTACATAACGGTAGCACTATATTGCGGCGGCGATACCCAAATTGAAGTATACCCCATTGCCGCATATTGTTTTAACATAGTCGGGGTAATATTAGCAAATGGAGTATTAAATAATTCTAAAATCACATCCGTATTGCCTGTGCCGGTTTTCGCTGCCGCAATTCCATTTGGCAATGACATTCCATAAGCACCGGCACCAAGTGTAGCTCCAGTTCCATTATAGGTTGCATTGGTGCCGCTACAATATGCGCCATCCAACTCCCCTTGAGTAATATTTTGATTAGCACTATTTGACCACGTACAGTTGCCGCCTTGGCAAATTGCACTTGATAACGAAGCAGTAGCTAATTGTTTAACTTTGCTTGCGGCATGAGAGGTTGAAGAATTAATCGGAGTTAATGTCAACTGTAAAGTACTAGTTGTTTGCGAAGTGTTGTTGCCGGAATTGCCACCGTTACAAGCAACAACAGCCGACACCGTTGCCAATGACAGTAACTGGGTTAATAATTTTATTTTCATGATGTATTATCCATTAATGTTTTATTCAGCGGTTATTATAACATCAACTCCAGCTCTTTCTCGTTATTCAACCACAAAAACCACAAAATAATCACATTTTTTTAACACAATTTGTTTTTTGTAGATATTTACCACACATAAAAAATTATTCACCACAATGCTAACATGGTGTACTTTTCACTAAAGCCCCCACTATTCCAATAGCATCAATTTAGCACACATCAATATGTTAGTCCAACATTACAGCAATACACATTTCAAAGCATTTGTGCAAAATAAAATTAACCTCAAGTTTAACAATTTAAATAAAATGCAATAATCACACAAAACACATACTTAAAACAACACACCAATTAAATAACTTGCTAAAATCCCTTCAGCTAAATATAACAATCCAATATCTATCATATGTCAATTAGCCTTTGACATAACCGATAATAAAATAATCAAATGGAGATTTATGATGAAAAAACTATTACTACGTTTAGCACTAGTCTCGCTAGCTGCCCCGGCTTTTGCCGATGGAATTGAATCGGCAACTGTAACAACCACCGCCAGCGAATCTGCTAGCGCCAATACTATTGCAATTGAATCAACACCGGTAGCCGTCGTGCAGAATCCAAACTCGCAATTTGTAGGTCGCTATAATTATTTTCAAAATCCCTACGGCTGGATGATGTCCGGTGGCGGAACAACCAAACTTTCGGAAAGCGAAATCGAGCAATTAAACTGGGCGGAGAAGCTCTTTGAGGGCGGTACTTATAATGTATTTTCCGGGGCAACCTATAATCAATGGGATGGGCAGCGCTATCCAGCGGGGATGTCTTATGGCGGTAATATTTTTGGACAAACCGGTCAATTAGCCGGGTTTTCCATCGGTGGCGCGGTATCAATTATGAATCCGTTTTCAAGCCTGAATGGATATATCAATAATGGTCGCGCATATTCAGCATATATCCCGACATTCACTCAGATCACTCTTCCGGAAGCTTTTTTAGAATACCAATACCAAAACATCGTAAACGTTGATTTAGGTTATGTTGCATTCGATAATAGCCCATGGCTGGCTGGCAATATGTATACCAATATGCTTACCGTACCAACCACCTATCAAGGGGTTGGAGTTAACGTCTATGCTGGCGGCGGCTGGTTACTTTCAGCATTAGCATTTAATGCCGCTCAATTCGGTTCGCAACCGGGCTTTATAGCTCAGACCAACTACAGCTGGATGCCAGGCGGTGGTCAATCAAATGGAACCGCAGCAATTGGAGCCAACTATGCCAGCAATGACGGCAATTATAATTTACGCTTATGGGGTTACCAATTTGATAATTTTGGAACCCTGCTTTATGGTGATACCAGCATAAATATGCCGGTAAGCAAGGAACAATCGTTTACACTATCCGCTCAGTTTGGTAGTGATCAACAATGGATGCAAGGAAATAATGCCATTACTCAAGCTTACAATCAAAACATTCAAAGTTATGTAGCTGGGGTTAAAGCCGCGTGGAACATTGACAAATTCCAGGTTTATGCCAGTGCCAATACCATGTGGGGACCAAACGGTGCGTATGGAAACGGTGCGTTTATTTCGCCTTACACCCAAAGCTTACAAGTAGATCCACTCTACTCCGAAGCATGGTCATATAATATGGTGACTCAAGGAATTCCCGGTAATATGTATAAACTTGGTGGACAATTCGCTCTTGACTCATGGGGTACCAATCTGGTCTTTCAACCATCATTTGTTTACGTTGGTTCCGGTGATACCCGGGTAAATGGCCTACAGGAAATGGATTTAGTTCTTAACTACCCAATTCCGCAGGTAAGAGGGTTGTATTTATTTGGGGTTTATGCCCAACAATGGTATAATCAACAGGCGACCAATGTAACCAATAACCTCTATCAAGAATATGAAATCCAATCAGGAATTTATTATACTTGGTAATCCAGTTACGCAGAATACTGGCTCTAGCGATTGACTATTAATGTTGCACATAAAACATAATTATCTTCAGAGCCTGATTTTAAAATTGAAATCAAGCGCTAAAACAAACATAGTGTCGCATTAGTTACTGACTATCACTAAGTTATCGCTAGAGTTGAATATTATGACCATTTTTAGATTTTAAGGAATAAACATTATGAAAAAATTACTACTATCGTTCATCGCGTTCAGTGCCACCACCACAATGGCAATGACCACTGTTGATTTTAATTCGGCGTTATATAAAGATCCAACAACCTTTACCTGTAATGGTAAAAAAATCACACCACAAACCACCATTAACAACCTATTATTGAACTGTAAAAATGGTAAAATTATTGAACATGATGAACCGACTCCTAATAGCGCGGCACAAATGCACAATGCCAACGCTGGGTCAGCGACAGCCTATGATGAAACCGATGGTTCCTCTCAATTCACCGTTGACGTGGTTAAATTCTGGGATGACAAAAATAGCTATATGACTTGCAAATTTTTAAACGGGCAACTCAAAAAATGTAAATACAAATTGGCTAAAGCTACAACCAAGCCCGCCGCTAGCCAACCGTCAACATCTGCCGGAGCAGAATCTACGCCGGCTAATTAATAAAAGCCCCCAGCTTTAAAACCGGGGGCTTTTCATTACTCACAAACACCTAGCGAGAGGTTCCGGCCACTGTTAACTCAAAGCCTTGCATAACTTGAGCAACTTCAATTTCATTAAGCTCATAGTAGGTACCACGCTTTAATCGCGGAGGCAAAGTAATACTACCAAAACGAACCCGCATTAACCGACTTACGGTAATGCCAAAATGCTCAAACATCCGCCGTACCTCGCGATTGCGCCCTTCCATCAATACCGCTTTATACCAATGATTTTTAGAATCACTATCATGGCGATCCAACTTAATAATTTCTTTGAAACTCGCTTTGCCGTCTTCCAGTTGAATTCCTTTTTTCAACTCAGCCAGCTGCTCTGGTGTCAACGGCTCACCATAAATTCTTACCGCATATTCGCGCTCGACCTCATAACGGGGATGCATAAAACGATTGGCTAATTCACCTGAGGTAGTAAAAATCAATAACCCGCTGGTGTTATAATCTAAACGACCAATTGCCATAAAACGTTTATTATTAAGTAACGGAATTCGATCATAAACTGTCTCGCGGCCTTCCGGATCATGGCGGGAAACCATTTCCCCCTCCAACTTATGATAAACAATGATCCGAGCCAAGCGATCCTGCCATTTAATTCGCAATGGACGACCCAATACCTCAACGCGGTCAGTTACCGTAACCTGCTGCCCCAATTGCGCAGGCTTACCATTTACCAAAACCTTGCCATTTGTAATTAAATTATCACACGTCCGGCGCGAACCAACCCCAGACATTGCCAATGCTTTGGAAATACGTTCACTATGTCCTTCCCGGGGATTAACTCGCTCTTCGCGAATCCGTTGAGAAGTAATTTTTTCCTGCTGATTTTGGCGATGCAATTTTACACGTTTGGCACCGCTACGCTCATGTTTAAATGCGTCTTGGCGTTGCCCGTGTGATTTCTTAGCATGCGGCTGCGAGCCTTCTTTAGCCTCATCCGAAGTTTTTTTATTTCCAGCCACGCGTCCGCCGCTTTTTTTTGATTGCCCACTACCAGCAACCAACATTTCTTTTAATTGATGTTTAATATTAAATTTCACTATATTGTTTCTTTCTGTCTTCAAAAACTATTCCGCACGCTATTATACCCCACAATTTAACCTCCCACTTCGAGATTAGCCAAACCAGCGGGAAATGTTGTATTTATGCGATATTATCAAGAGTCTCATCTTGATAATTAACTATAGTTACACCTAACCACCTTCGCTGTACCTAAATAATTATTTAGAACACATCAATATATTAACCATTAACCCATATAAAAGTCAATTACTCCTAGAATATTCAACCTATATATTTACATATATATATATGCCAATTTTAGTATTTACTGTTACCTAGTATAATAATTACAATACAGTATTGTCAACTATTATCTTTCAGTAATCTTTCAATTAAAAGGGCTACCATCATGAAAAAGACTAATAAACCAAAAATTTTGCGAACCATCATTTTGAGTGCTGTTCTCGGCGGGTCAGCAACCCTTGCTCTTGGGCATGGCTGGCAGATAAAACCACTTAGTCGCACCGAATATATCGACCGGAATAATATTGGTTCCGATTCGATAAATTATGAGCCTCAATCAGTTAATAACACCAATACCAATTACCAAAGCTTAGGAAACAAATTATGTTATGCCGCCAATGCTCCTTTTGCGCGATTGGCAAACCCACTACCAGAATCACAAATTGTACCAATCAATTACAACAGCACCGTCCCATTTCAATGGTTTTTAACCGCCGTTCATGTTCCTAGTCATTATGATGTTTATGTAACCGACTACCCCGAAGGGCAGTATGAGCCAGCACCTAGTTATAATCAGCTTAAAAAAGTTTGTACCTATAACAAACCCGATGGTTCGTCAACTGACAACTGGTCATGCACGATGCCAAGTTCGTCACAAGGCAATAAACAGGTTCTAGTGACCATTTGGCAGCGGACATTTTCTAGCAGTGAATACTTTGTCTCCTGTGCTGACATAAAATTTAATGGGACATTCGCTACCCCATCGCCGGCACCGACCCCAATACCAACTGTATCACCAACCCCACTACCGTGTAACGGTATTCCAGCATGGGAAGCGCAAACAACTTATGAACATCCCAACACTCAGGTCTATCAAGGCAATATTATTTATAAATCCAAATGGTGGACACAAAATGATGAGCCCGCCAAAAATAGTGGCGAAGGTAAGCCATGGGCGCTTGTCGGCAATTGTCCAGCTACACCAATCGTGACTCCAAGTCCAACTCCATCAGTAGTACCAAGTCCAAGCCCTAGTCCATCACCAAGCCCAATACCTAGCCCGTCTCCATCGCCAGTACCGACAGCAACACCTGGCGGCTTATGGACACAAGTGGCAAGCGGTAATTGGCTTGCTAATCTGGGTTCAGTAAAAGCCAAAACTCAAGTAACTTTTACCCTCTTTGAAAATTCAACTTTACTGGGTAAATATACCATCGCAGTTTCAAGCTCTAATTTAAATACTTGGGAAAGCACTTTGGCTGGTAAAATTAATAATGACACCCCATTACAAGGTGTAATTAAAATCGGGGTTTTAAATAGCCAATCTCAAGCGATTAACTACACTAGCGGCAGCAGTAATTTTGTCTATCGTAACAATGAAGTTGCACAGAAAAATATTTACTCCTATACACTGGATCAATCTCCGACAACTATTACCGTCAAAAATGTCTGGACATCGATTGGTGACCCGATTGCCAACTGGTTAATGGGAATTAAAAAGAATGACCAACTTTATTTCACATTAGTCCGTAATGGAATAGAGATTGACACCTTCAATGCTGTTAAAATTACCAATGTTGCCAAATCGGCAACCCAGCTAAATTCAGCATTGCGTAAACACGTTTATCCAAATTCAATCAAGGTTGCGCTGGGAGTGCTGAATGGAAGTAGCGTTTCGTTTGCCGAAAGTTATAACAATTTAGTATATATTTATACTCCAAATAATGACTATAACCAGTATCAATATATCATTCGGCGCAATACGGTAACTCCATCACCGACTCCGTCACCAACCCCAGCAGCTAGTCCAACTCCTTCACCAATGCCATCGCCTTCACCAAGTCCGATTGCAAGCCCAAGCCCGCAACCATCACCAACCCCTGTGGCGAGCCCAACTCCGCAACCAACTCCAACACCAAGCGGTGTGATGTGTAGCAGTTTCTCGGCATGGCAAAGCGGCGCTACCTATATAGCTGGAGATGTCGTGGCCTATAGTGGTTATGTTTACAAAGCCAACTGGTGGACACAAAACAACCCTGCACAGTTTAGTGGCGGTGCCGGTAGTGGACAGCCATGGACAAAAGTCCAAGCCTGTCAATGATCATCACAATCAAATCTAACAAATCAAAGGGAATACGCTACCGTATTCCCTTTGATTCTACCCAGCATAAAAGCAATGCATATTATCAAACCGCAATAATCAATAATTTAATTATTTAGTAAACTATCTTGACATAACAGTGTTAGGATGTTATAATTTCGTCCTCTTATACCGACAGGTTTAAGTTATTTTCATTTTTAATTCCTCAGAAAAATACCTAACAGTGCAAACTGTTAGGTATTTTTTTATCAATTAAAAATATAGCTCAACACCTTGTCTCGATGCGACCTAAGATAACGCTGCCAAAATCGTCGTTTCGTTAAACGAAACTCAACACCGCCATTTAGCCCCGAAGACTGTGGGATAATTACACTAATTTCCTCAATAGTTCCTGCCGACCACTGTTCAAATAATGGTACAAATAAATCTTGATCAAGCGAATTTACTAGACCTGTCCACGCATAAGCGTCACGATAACGGCTTGGGTAATATAATTGGTCAATCAAAATTACCTGATTCTTAGATAGTTGCGTACCTACATCATCAATTAGATTACCGATATTCGGATTACTTGAAATTACTTCGCTTCCTAGCGAAATTTTGGCAAAATCGTGGATATCCCACAACCAGATACCATTGACCACTAATAAACCATCTTGATCACGAAGATTATTTACCACACAGTCATGCAACAACATTTGGATTTCATTTGTCAGTGCATTGATTAATAATCCAGCGCTACCAGTTGGTAAATAGTCATTGATATTTTCACCAATAATATCAATCAAGGGAACCAATGATACCTCGTGAGTGTCAATAGTTACCCCAACCAACCATAACTCATCGCTAATATAGAAAAACTCACATTCACCGGAAAAATGTTGATTTAACACTTCGATTAATTGTTGACTCTCGCTAGAGTCTAACTGCAACAGCTCGCTTTCACTAATTAAAATCCGATCTCGATCTATTCGCAAGTGGGTGGGACTTGCCAACAAATAATTACGCCACTTACCAATGATACCGAGCTTTCTTGCATAAGCTAATGCCAATGAAGCGATTTCATCGCGTGCATCGTCTTGCTTATCCAAAAACAGCGAATAATAAAAATCGCTATAGGAAAAATTACACTTATTTACAGTAGCAAAGCTCAATAATTGATTTAGCCACGGCATTTTAACTTGTGGTGATAAGTATTCCCTATCGCCGCTGTCCGGCCAACACAACCCTGGTAAAATTACAGTTAGCCGGCTCATAAATCAATAACTCCAGTATAAACTTGTTCAGCATTACCCTTTAAGATAATTTCTTGACCAATCCACTCAACTTCTAGTTCGCCACCTGGCATTTTTAGTTTTGCGGGGCTTTCAACTAATCCATCCCGAATGGCTATCACCGCGCTGGCACACGCGCCACTACCGCAACCCAAGGTAAAGCCGCAACCGCGCTCATAAGTTCGCAACAACACAACGCCATCTTTAGCCGCAATAAAATTGACATTGACGCTTTTTGGAAAAATTTGATTTTCCTGTAAATAAACGGCTACTTGCTGTAATAGATCATCTTGACTTAATTCTTCCTGAGAACTTAATTTGATTACCGCATGCGGATTTCCCACTGATAACGCGGAAAACTCAATCTTCCCACCCAAATAATCAATTGCATAATCTTTGGCTAATGTCAGTAGCAAGGGGATTTTTGCTGGAGTAAAATCTGCTACTCCCATTGCAACTTCAATTACACCATTATCGCTGATATAGCCACTAACAATGCGCGTCGATGTTTGTAACTGGATGCGTGATTTTCTGGTGAGATTATTCTCTATCACGTAGCGAATAAAGCATCTGGCACCATTTCCACACATTCCCGCTTCGCTGCCATCTGAATTATAAATCCGATAAAAAAAATCACTCACTCCATCGCTAGCCGCTTCAACTAATAAAATCTGATCACAACCAATACCAAAGCGTCGATCGCCAATTTTGTGTAATTGTTGTACAGTAAAATGGTAATCACCACTCAAATTATTGATTACCACAAAATCATTACCAACACCTTGCATTTTGCTAAACGGAATTTTCATTTAGTCGTCCCTCTGACCAGCCGCTGCAATGCTACCGGAGTAATTACCGAGGTAACTACCACCATCATAATCACCGCCGCAAAAATATCATTGTCAAAAACGCCAAGTTGTCGCCCGGTTAGTGCAAAAATCAAGCCAACCTCGCCGCGCGGCAACATCCCAAAGCCAACCAACCACCGATCTATCCGCGACGGCAACAAGATTCCGCAACCTAATTTACCAATAATCGCCGCAACCGATAGAGCAGTTCCCCACATCAGCGTTTTAAATGACAGCAAACTAGCCAGATCAACCTGCATTCCGGCATAAACAAAAAAGATCGGTACTAAAACATAGTTTAACGGTTGCACCGATTGCACCAACGCATGTTTATCCCGCGCAGTAATAATCACCCCGGCAACAAAAGCCCCAATAATCGCAGCTAAACCCAAAAACTCCGCCCACCACGATAATAGCAAGGCAAACGCCAGCAACATCGCTAAAACCACCGCATCTTCATAATAATCGCGACGGAACAGTCGAATCAGGCGCGGAATCAGCCAACGAATAATTGCAGCCAAGGCAAAAAACAGCACTACGTTAAAGATAATCTTAACAATCGACAGCGCATCAATAACCCCGGCAACCGCTAGCCCCGATACTATAGCCAAAATAATCAGCCCAAGAACATCATCCATAACCGAGGCGGCTAGTACAATCTGACTTTCAGCACTTTGTAAAATCCCCAAATCTTTAAACATCCGAATTGAAATACCGGTTGAGGTTGCTGCGAGTGCTGCGCCCAAAAATAAATTTAATTTGATATCCTGACTATTAAACAGCCACTGTGCCACCACAAAATACCCCAACACAAAAGGTAAAATTACTCCAATTAGGGCAACGATAATACCGTGATGTCCGGTTTTCATAAAGGCTTTAAATTCAGTTTCCAAACCAATTTCAAATAATAACAAGACACTCCCAAGCGTAGCTAGAAACGCAATGGTTTCACTATGGGCAATTTGCTGCCAAAACCCTACCCCAAAATGACCCAAAATCCCGATTAACATCCCCAGTACGAGCTCCCCGATTACTGCCGGCATTCCCAGTTTGCGGATACTCCAACTAAAGGACGCACCACCAATAATAATCCCCACCGCCAGTAATAGATAACTCTGATTTTCAGCCCCTCCTGAATTGGCATAAGCCATTGGTGTTAGTAGAAATAATAGCCAAGAATAACGCATGTACCTATCCTTTTTATAAGATGACTATTATACCTTAAATTTAGCCAAAAAATTAATTAAACCTTAGTCGTAGCAAAGTGCTACAATAATGGGGAACAAAATTCCGGCAAGGTTTTACTGTTGAATGTTTTTTATTTGGGGGATCGCTCTACTAACTAAGTAGGGTGCTGGATTGTATCTGTAATAGTAAAATGCCGGCGTCATTAAATCTTGGGAGTCATCTATGTTCAAACAAGGTCAGGACTTTAACGAATTATTTACCAATTTGGCAAATGCCAATCAAACTTGGTTTCAAAATTTACTCAATACCTCCAACGGCACTCAGCCCAATAATCCATTTCTAAACATGTTTCAATCATTTTTTGATCATACCCGGACTTATCTGGAAACTCAAAGCCAATTTTATCAAGATCAATTAAGCATGTGGGCCAAGTTTTGCGACCAAAATGGCGCTGCCGTTGAAGCTGAAAATAAAAAACCAGTCGATCGTCGCTTTGCAGATCCGGATTGGGAAAAAAACCCGTTCTTCTCTTATCTAAAACAAAGTTATCAAAGCGTTTCAAAACAGTTGTTTGAATTTGTTAGTAAGTCGAACATGGATGAAGAGACTAAATTCCGCATGGAATTTTTTATGCGCCAATATCTTGATGCAATTGCACCATCTAATTTTGCTCTGACTAATCCGGAAGTGATCAAGACTATGATTGACACCCATGGTAAATCATTAGCTGATGGCATGCGTAATATGGTTGAAGATGCTAAGAATGGTTATATTACCATGACCGATGAGTCACAATTTGAAGTTGGAAAAAATCTGGCAACTACTCCCGGTGCAGTGGTATTTAAAAATGAGTTGATTGAGTTAGTACAATACACGCCAACTACCGAAAAAGTTTATGAGATTCCATTATTGATTGTTCCTCCATGTATCAATAAATATTACATTCTGGATTTACAAGAAACTAACTCAATGGTTCGCTACTTGGTTGAACAAGGCTTTAATGTGTTTTTGGTTTCATGGAAATCAGCCGATAGCTCAATCCGCAACTATCGCTGGGAAGAATATGCCAATATCGGGGTGATTGCCGCCTTAGAAGCAACCCGCAAAATCACCGGAAAAGATAAAGTAAATACCTTAGGTTACTGCGTTGGCGGGATCATCTTAACTAGTGCTGCTATTTTACTAAAAAATCGTGGCTTAGACTGGATTAACAGCATGGGACATATGACTACCATGTTGGATCATACTGAACCAGGTGAAATCAAAGCTTTCCTTGACCGTGACTTGATGAAATTGCGCGAGGCTAAAAAACATACCGGTGGCGTAATGTCCGGTAGAATTATTTCGCAAACGTTTTCAGCACTACGAGCGAACGAACTAGTCTGGAATTATTGGGTTAATAATTACTTGTTGGGTAAAACACCGCAAAAATTTGATTTGTTATACTGGAATAATGATACTGTTGATTTACCAGTACCGATGCATGCGTTTTTGATGGAGCGGATGTATTTGGATAATGCTTTAGTTAAAGGTGAATTGGTAGTTGATGGCGTTAAAATGGATCTTAGTGTATTAGATTACCCAATCTATTTATTCGCCGCACAAAAAGATCATATTGTGCCATGGGTATCGGCTTATAAATCAACATGGTATCTAAAAAATGCTCAAGTACGCTTTGTTCTTGGTGCTTCAGGTCATACTGCCGGAGTGGTAAATCCGGTTACTACCGATAAACGTAACTATTGGGTTAATGACCAATTGGTTGAAGATCCGGCAGCATGGTTCCATAATGCTAAAGAAATGCCTGGTAGCTGGTGGAAAGATATGAATGTCTGGTACGCCGAAAAATCCGGTACGCAAATTAAAGCTCCAAAATTGGGCACTAAAGCGTTCCCAGTTTTAGGTGTTGCTCCAGGTGACTATGTAAAAGCCAAAGCCTTAAGCATTATTGAAGCTGAAACAGCATAAAGAAACTAGTATTAGTTCAGCGCGGAAAATAGCGCTGAGCTAGAAAGCCAAACTGATTTTTAACGTGTTATTTTTATGTTTAATTTTTATAGGATAAAGATATGAGTAAAGTTGTAATTGTCGCCGCAAAAAGAACTGCAGTTGGTAGTTTTAATGGTACATTAGCTAAAATATCAGCCCCTGCTTTGGGTGGTGCCGTAATTAAGGCGTTATTAGCTGAAACTGGCGTTAAACCGGAACAAGTTAGTGAAGTGATTTTAGGTCAAGTATTGCAAGCCAGTGTTGGTCAAAATCCAGCTCGTCAGGCCGCATTCCTTGGTGGAATCCCCAAAGAAGTTCCAGCACTAACCATCAATCAAGTTTGTGGTTCAGGTTTAAAATCAATTGATTTAGCGGTTCAAGCCATTAAAGCTGGCGATGCAGAAATCGTAATTGCGGGTGGACAGGAAAATATGTCATTGTCACCACATTTTGTTACCGGAATGCGCGATGGTTTCAAAATGGGTAATGCAGCATTAGTTGATTCAATGGTTGCTGATGCACTTACTGATGTCTATAACCGCTATCACATGGGTGTAACGGCTGAAAATGTAGCAGAAAAATTAAGCATCAGCAAAGAAGAACAAGATCAGTTTGCCGCTGCATCACAAAACAAAGCCGAAGCAGCACAAAAAGCCGGTAAGTTTGATACCCAAATCGTACCGATTACGATTCCACAACGTAAAGGCGATCCAATCGTTTTTGCCAAAGATGAGTACATCAAGCATGGAGCAACGGTTGAGGGTATGGCAAAAGTAAAGCCAGCATTCAAAAAAGAAAATGGAACGGTTACCGCTGCTAACGCTTCAGGTATCAATGATGGCGCCGCCGCAGTTATGTTGATGACTGAAGCTAAAGCTAAAGAATTAGGCTTAACTCCATTGGCTTACTATGTTGCTGGAGCCTCAGCTGGTTGTGAACCAGAAACTATGGGTTTAGGACCGGTTTACGCATCTACTAAAACTTTGGAAAAAGCAGGCTGGACTAAAGAGCAATTAGATTTAGTTGAAGCCAATGAAGCATTTGCCGCTCAAGCACTAGGTGTTAATAAAATGATGGGCTGGGATACTTCTAAAGTGAATGTAAATGGCGGAGCAATTGCAATTGGTCACCCACTAGGTGCTTCTGGTTGCCGTATTTTTGTTGACTTAGTTCACGAAATGAATCGCCGTGATGCTAAAAAAGGTTTGGCTACATTATGTATCGGTGGCGGTATGGGCGTAGCGATTGCAGTTGAAAGATAACAAGGAAAATTTATGGCTTATGTAATTACCGAAGCATGTATAAAGTGCAAACACACTGATTGTGTTGATGTCTGTCCGGTTGACTGTTTCCGCGAAGGTCCCAACTTTCTGGTAATTGACCCGGATGAGTGCATCGATTGCACCCTTTGCACGGCAGAGTGCCCAGTAGAAGCAATTTATGCCGAAGATGAGGTGCCGGAAGGACAGCAAGCATTTATCCAATTAAATGCTGAACTGGCGAAACATCCAAACTGGAAGCCGATCACCGCCAAAAAACCCGCTCCGGCAGATGCCGAAGAATGGGCTGGCGTGAAAGAGAAGCTCCATCTTCTAGAGCGAAATGGCGCATAAGCCACTAAGCGTAAGCGCTTCATTATCTAAACAGTTACCTTAACCGGTAACTGTTTTTTTATTCTTCTCTTGACTGTGTGGCGTAAAATATTTTTCCCAGGTATAAATTACCTGAATTCCAAACAATAGGATAAATGCAGAAAGATAAATCCACAATAAAAAAATTGGTAACATTGCCAGTGATCCATATAATAATTGGTAGTTTTCTTTTAATTCTTTTATTGAATAAATGAAATATTCCTGCAACGATAAGAAAACGGTTCCGGCTGCCAAGCCGACAACTACCGCATGACGGAGGAGTATTTTTTGAACCGGAATAAATTTATACAGCGCAATAAAAACCCCAAAAGTAAAAATCCATGAGGTAACGGATACTAAAACCCGCTGAAAATGAAAATCAGTTAACTCATTAACCGCCTGATTTATATAGCCCAAAGCATAGACAAAAAAAGGACCAATAATAAAAAAAAGACTAAACCGCAGTATTGAACGTGAAAGTTTGGCCTTTAACTTGCGGTAACTCATTATATTAAATAAGTCCTGAATCTCAAATAAAACTCCATAACAACTGGCAATCAATAAAATAAATGAAAACCATGAAAGTTGCGCGCTATGCTGAATTGATAAGGTGACTATCCGGTACAATTCACCACCAGATTGCGGGATATAATCATTCAAAAAATACTGTTGCACACCCTCGGTTATTCGGCGTGAAAACGGCATAATCTGACTAATATTCGCCAAGGCAATTGATAATGGGATAAAGGCCAATGTTGCCGTAAAGGCTAGACTGCTGGAATTACGCAAGCCGCGTTTATCAAAAAAATGGTTAGCCGACTTATAGAATAACTTGGTCGTTCGATAGTATTGGCGCAATAATCTACGCTCCAGCCGGAATATAAGTTTATTAATTGTCATACGCTTGTAATTTACATTGGTTTATTATTTGTGATGGATTCTTCAGCCACCAACTGTTGAATTGCTGCTGCAGTTTCACACCAACACTGTCACGTGAAAAAAGAAATACTTTATCTGGCTGAGGAAAAGTTTCAGCTAAATTCGCCGGGCATAATTTACCATCTAGTTCGTGACGATAGGCGACCTCAACATTATCAGTAAACATTACATCAGCCTGCGGTGGTACCATAGTTAGTGCCGCAATTGCCGTATAATTTTCTGGAACTAATTTTATAGTTGCCCGTGTGAGATGTTTCAGTGCAAATAACTCATTCGTACCACCGCGATTTTCGATTACCGTAATGCTCTCGTTATCAATGTCAGCAAAATTGGTAAAACGTCGTTGCTCGGAACAACGAATCATAGCTACTTTAGCTGAACTTTCAATTGCTTCGGAAGAGCCAAATTGTGCCAACCGTGTCGGCGTTCCGGAAATCCCACCTACCGCTATAGTAAATTTCCCGCCACTCAAATCGGTTGATAATTTAGACCAGCTAGTCGATTCAAATTGTAATAAATAATTAAATTTTTTAGCAAAGTGACTGATAATACAAATATCCTGTCCACTATAACCGGTAGTGGTTTTTTGGGTTAATGGTGGATAATCACCGGTCGTCCCGACTTTAATCACCGTTTGCGCGGCGAACGATAACACCGGCAGACCAAGCAAAATAAATAATAATTTTCGCACTAAAAGCACCTATTAACAAAACAGCTAGTTGGCAATAGTAACATATTTACCGGCATCTGCGCAACAGATTAGCAGCATTATCCCCTATCTTATTTAATAAACTTAAATATTTAAGCGGCGGCGCATTTAATCCGGCAGTATTTCGAATTTGTTCGAGTATATATTTAATTAGCCTAACTGAAATATGATAAAATATTTTCTAATTAATTTATAGCGATTGTCATTACATGAAAAAAACACATTTATTGCTGAATATCACCTGCATTTTGGGCTTAGCCGCCTGCGCTAATAATCCATTTAGTTCTTATCATGCTAAAAGCAATCAAACCATCAATAAAATCTATCAAGGACAGCTGACTACCGCAATGGTAGCAGAGAGCACCGCCGACCCGCTATATAATATGGAATACGGCTCACTGGAGCGGATGAATCAAAGCTATACGGCTAGTAATTACAATTACACCCTCGCCGAGCAAAGTATTCAACTATGGGCAAATAGCTGGATGAGTACCACCGGCGGTAATATCGCCAATTCAGCTACTTCAATGCTAATTAATGATAATGCAACCGAATATCAACCAAAAGGCTATGAAAAATCATTCCTTGCAACCTACCATGCCCTTAATCATCTGGATTTAAACAACTGGGAAAATGCGCGGATTGAGATAAAGCGGATGTATCAGATTGAACAAGCCACCAAAAATTATAATCAGGCACTCTATTACCAAACCGCTCAAGAATATCAAGATATTGCTCAGGATAAATCACAGTCTTATCTTGAAAAACAAATTATTCAAAATTATGATTTTAGCGATATCAATAAACCTGAAGTTCTGGCGCTAAAAAATAGTTATCAAAACGCTTTTAGTCACTATTTAGCTGGTTTTATCTTTGAAGCAATGGGCGAACCTAGTTTAGCGCGACCAGGGTATGTAAATGCCGGGCAATTAAATCCGACTAATACTCTAATTCAACAAAGCATTAGCAACCTCGATAAAAACTATCACCCCAAAGCCGGTTACAGTGATTTGCTGATTATTGAAGAAGTTGGGCATGCCCCGCTGATTAAATCTCAGGAAGCACATATTCCGATTAATGCCAACTTTACCGGCAATCAGAATTCCTGTATTAATATGATCAATATATTCTTCCCAACCCTACAACCTGATCGTTATAATAATATGGTTTACCCGTATTTATTGGATAGTAACCCATATACGCCACTGGAAATGGTCGATGTAAATTTAATGGCGGCGCGCGCGATTCATGATGAAATACCGCATCTTATTGCCCGCAATATTTCCGCTGCAATCCGCAATATCGCTACCTCGCAGGCAGCTTGTGGTGGCGGTGGTAATATCGGCACCCTCTTAAGCCTTGGCACCAGCCTTGGCGGTATGCTGCTCGATCGTGCCGATGAGCGAACTTGGACATTGTTACCAAATAAAATCTTTATTAACCGGGTAAGTCTTCCATACGGCAAGCACAATATCACCGTCAATGTAAATGGCATTCCATTTACACAGGAAGTCACGCTAACTCAACCATACCAAATTGTTAATTTCAGAATAATCGGTAATCAGGTTTTATTTAATACTCAACAATAATAATTAATCAGTTTTTAAAAGGATAAACTCACATGAAAAAATACATTCTGGGAATGCTCGCGGCGGGCACGCTCCTTGCTGGTTGTAGTACCAACCGCATAAAAGATCACGTGGTTGAAGTCGGTGATATGGGCAATGTCTCAATTACTAATATGACCTCAATGCGGGTTAATGGTCTATTGGTAGCTCAAGGCTATTTCCATAATAGCGGTAGTAAAGCCGCTCAGGGATACTATCGCTGCCAATTCTACGATGCCAATAAAATGCAGGTTGGCGACCCGCAGCAATGGCAATTGCTCACAATTTATCCAAATGAGGATCAACCGGTTAAATGTCTGGCAACCCAACTGGAAGCAACCGACTTCAAGATTGAATTCTCTAACGATGCCAGCAATGTTACCGTTTATAAATAATTTTTAAATTTCTTGCTAAAGGACAATTATGAAAGCTAAATTATTACAATTATCACTTTTAAGTAGTGTATTACTAGCCGGTTGTGCCGGTCCACAAATTGCCTATGTTGACCCCAATGCAGTTAACAATTTAACCACCAACTTCAGCCAAAATGATTTGCGTGCGGTTGCGCAGGATATGTCAACCCAATTAATCCAAAGCGGCAAAATGGATCAATGTAAAACCTTCACCATTTCACCGGTTAAAAACAATACCGATCAATATGTTGACACTTCGGTAATGACTAATGCGATGGCGGATAAATTAACTAATTCTTCGGCAGTTAAATCAACTTATGTAATTTCGACCGGCGAAATGCAAAATCAGGTTGACGAACTAGACCGCCAAAATCAGTCTGGTCTGTATGACCAATCTTCAACTGCCAAAATCGGCAAAATGAAAGGTGCTCAATGCCGGATTGATGGTAAATTAACCAGCGATACTTCGGTTGGACCAGATGGTAAGACTACTTTAGTTGCTTATACTTTCTTCGTCCAAGTCTTTGATGTTCAACAAGGAGCGGCAATCTGGCGTAATGAGAAAAACATCTCCAAAGCTAAAACCTATTAATTAAAATAAAAAGCAGATCCCTATGATCTGCTTTTTATTTCTAACTATTAATAAGTTATGCGGCATATTCTTCCAAGTAACCACGCATTTTTTGCAAAGCTTTAGTTTCAATCTGACGAATCCGCTCGGCTGACACCCCAAATTCCGCTGCCAAATCATGTAACGTTAACTGAGATTCGCTATCGGCTAACCACCTAGTCTCAACGATTCGCCGACTGCGTTCATCCAGTTGTGATAGTGCATATTCAATGCCGTTAATCTGCAAGTCTTCACTGGCTTTACGCTCAATCACCGCTTCCGGAGTCGCACTGGCATCACTTAACCAATCGATCGGCGCAGAAGATTCATCACTGCTATCACCAATCAAAGCAACGTCGCCACCGGCAAAACACATATTCATATCAACAACATCAGATTTGCTAACTGATAAATTTTTGGCAATCTGATTGGCTTCGCTGTCAGATAAACTGCCAACTTCTTCGCGTTGTGAACGCAGATTGAAAAACAGTTTCCGTTGCGCTTTGGTGGTAACAGTCTTGACAATCCGCCAATTCTTAATTACAAACTCATTGATCTCGGCTTTAATCCAATGCATCGCATAGGTAACCAATCGTACGTTACGCCGGGCATCAAAGCGCTTAACCGCTTTCATCAACCCAATGGTGCCTTCCTGCACGATGTCAGCAAATTGCAGCCCATAACCCATATAACTGCGTGAAATTGAAACCACTAAACGCAAATGGGACAAAACCAAATATCTGGCAGCATCAACATCTTCATGTTGGCGCCATTTTTCAGCATATTCAAATTCTTCTTCCGCGGTCAGTAATGGCAAACTATTAACATAATTAATATATGCCTCCATACTACCATTGGATACTACCGGTAAATTACTGAGTGCTACATTAGTCATATTCGCCTCCCTAAAATTCCAAGTTTGGCATTATAACAAACTCATCCCGACTTGTCAAGTATTTATATTAGATTTTGCTAATCATGTTATCAATAGAAAAAGCAACCTTTGTATCTGGTTGCTTTTTCAAAAGAGATTGACGAATTACAGTTCACTAACTGCCAATTCACCAATTAGATTCACACCAAAATCCACTGCGCGAATAACCGTTTCAGCTGCCAATGCCGGATCAGCAAATGGACTGCTATCACCAATAATACCTAATACACAACCACTCTTGATTTGGTAACCAAACTGTTGACTGTAAACTTGTGAAAGCACATAAACATGGGCGCATTCCATTTCAGAGGCTACAACACCATATGCTTTCATTTTATTCATAAAGCTAATACTTTCATCACTTGATGGTCCACAAAGGAACTCTCTAGCATACAGCGAGTCTTTAGAGTGAATAATTCCGTGATATACGGGATAAGTTACTGTCTTTGCTAAATTTTGCGCATTTACTGCTAAATCCAGACTAGAGATTGCCGGAAATGAGAATGGAACATAGTTAGCGCTGGTAGATTCATCACGCACGGCCGCAGTACCAAAAACTACACTTCCAACTTTAATATCATCTTGCATGCTACCGGCCGTACCGATCCGTAAAAACCGCTTAGCACCCAAAATAATTAGCTCACTCAAAATCAAGTCCACACTTGGCGTACCCATACCGGTTGAAATTGCTGCCACCTTGATGGTGTGCCCTTTATATTCTAAATCACCCAAATATAAGTCATGACCACGAGAACTGGTTTTCACTTCAACATTTTTAAAATACTTTTCGGCAATTTCACGTGCCCGACCGTTAGAACCAGGAATAAAAACATAACGACCAACATCACCGTTACCCAAAAAATCTTCGCGGGCAGCATTAAAATGATGTGGTTTAAAATTAACAAAATCCAGTTTTTGCATAATTAACTCCTCTTATTAATGAAAAACTTAAATATCAACATTCCGCGCCATTAGCGCATTACTCTCAATAAAGTTACGCCGCGGTTCAACTTCATCACCCATCAAAGTGCTGAAGATATTGTCAGCAGCAATCGCATCTTCAATTGTTACTTTCAATAACCGGCGCACACTTGGATCCATGGTAGTTTCCCACAACTGCTCGGCATTCATTTCTCCCAGACCTTTATAACGCTGAATATTCATGCCTTTTTTGACCTCGTTCATCAGCCATTCTAATCCTAGATTAAACCGCTCAACCTGACGGCTATTTTCGCCACGATACACCAATAAATTAGCACCGCTAATTGGTGCAATCAATTCACCGGCACGCGCAATCCGTGAATAATCACCACTATCAAGGAAATAACTATCCAGATTGGTAACTACATAATTACCATGCTCAATCCGGACAATTTTCAAGCGATAGCTTTGTTTGATTTCATCAAATAAAACCTCAAAATTCACCTTTTGCCCAATTAATGCAACTTTTAACAACTCAACCGCATGATGAGCGTTTTCCTCGGTATCTAAATTAATCCGCGGCAAATGCAATAATGTATTTAAAACCACCCGATCCATAAAACGGCTATGGGAATCAATTATATGCTGAGCTTTAAGGTAAACTTTGGCAGTATTGGCTAATAAATCGCCAGACAATAAAGTCGTGCCATCCGCAACAAATTTAGCATCGGTTAGCGCCAATTCCAGCAGATACTGATCCATTTCATCCTGATCTTTAACGTAACGCTCGTTCTTGCCCTGTTTAATCTTAAACAATGGCGGCTGTGCAATATAAATATGCCCACGTTCTACTAATTCCGGCATCTGCCGGTAGAAGAAAGTTAAAAGCAAGGTACGAATATGTGCGCCATCGACATCGGCATCGGTCATGATAATAATTCGATGGTAACGCAATTTTTCAACGTTATATTCTTCTTTACCGATACCGGTTCCCAAGGCTGTAATCAGCGTAGCAACTTCTTGTGATGATAGCATTTTATCAAAGCGTGCTTTTTCAACATTCAGAATTTTCCCTTTGAGCGGTAAAATCGCCTGATTTTTACGATCTCGTCCCTGTTTAGCCGAGCCACCCGCCGAGTCCCCCTCGACCAGATACAATTCGCTTAATGCCGGATCTTTTTCCTGACAGTCTGCTAATTTAC
>JBPOJK010000161.1:0-14861 GCA_052033675.1 Pseudomonadota bacterium | reverse complement strand
CCGCGCGGAGCTGACGTGCCAAATTCACCGTACACCAGTCAAATTCAACCGATGAACCAATCGCATAGGGTCCGGAACCAATAATGACATAAGCATCATTCGCCGGTTGAATATCCGAGGTTTTGCCATGGTAAGTAGTATAGAGATAATTGGTTTCGGCACTAAATTCACCGGCTAAAGTATCAATCTGTTTAATCACCGGGACAATCCCGGCGGCTTTACGCAAAGCACGAATTTGCTCTTCGCTTTGCTTGGTCAAAGCGGCAATAACTTTGTCACTAAAACCAAATTTTTTAGCTTCCCACAGAATTTCCGGAGTTAAATTTGCCGCCAGCTCCAGCGCGATATCGGCGATAGTTTTAATTTGGGTTAGAAACCAATAGTCAATCCGTGATAAACGCCATGCTTCAGCAAGGCTGCCGCCCTGATAAAACCAACGATACAAAGCAAAAATCCGCCGGTCGGTGGCAAACTCAATTTCCGCAGCAACATCTTCAATCGGATGAATATAGTCATGCAAACCGGAAGCACCAATATTCAACATCTGGATGGCTTTTTGCAGCGCCTCGGGGAAAGTCCGACCAATCCCCATTACTTCACCGACCGACTTCATCTCGGTGCCAATCCTCCGGTCGGCTAAGCGGAGTTTATGGGTATCCCAGCGCGGAATCTTCACCACCACATAATCCAGTGCCGGTTCAAAAAACGCCGTGGTTTTTTTGGTAACCTGATTCTGCAATTGATTAAGTGTAAAACCCAGACATAATTTGGCGGCAACAAAGGCCAATGGATAGCCGGTAGCTTTGGATGCCAAAGCTGAAGAACGCGATAGCCGTGGATTCATCTCAATCACCCGATAATCGCCATTTTCCGGATTAACCGAAAACTGAATGTTACATTCACCAATGATATTAAAAATCTCGGCGCACTGCAAGGCAATGTTTCGTAAATGCTGATGCTCTTCATCATTAAGCGTTTGTGCCGGCGCAATAACAATGCTCTCGCCGGTGTGAATGCCCATCGGGTCGAGATTTTCCATATTACAAATCGTCAGGCTATTGCCGCGGATGTCGCGGACAATCTCATATTCAAACTCTTTCCATCCGGTTAGATATTCTTCCAGCAGCACCTGTGGTGCACCGCTCAAGGCTTTGGCGGCTTTATCAAGCATATCCGCCTCATCATAGACTTTGCCCGAACCCAAACCACCCAAAGAAAACGCGGCACGCAGCATTAATGGGTAGCCAAATTCACGCCCAATGTTGATCGCCTCTTCGACCGAGACCGCCGATTTACTCCGCGGCGTCTTAACTGCATTGATTTCCAACTGATTGCGGAAAATATCACGATCTTCCGTTGCTTCGATGGTCTCAACCGATGACCCCAGTACCGCTACCCCATGCCGAGCCAAGATTCCGCTGTGATGTAATTCCAGTCCCAAATTGAGCGCCGTTTGCCCGCCAAAACCCAATGCGATATAATTAATCTGTTCTTTTTCAATAATCGGGGCAACAAACTCTACCTGCAGCGGGACAAAATAAATTTCATCCGCCATGCTTTCATCGGTCTGCACCGTAGCGATATTTGGATTTACCAAAATGACCCGATAGCCTTCTTCCCGGAAGGCCTTAATCGCTTGCGAACCGGAATAATCAAATTCACCGGCCTGCCCGACTCTAAGTCCGCCGGACCCAAGTAAGAGAATATTTTTCATCAATTGGCTGCTCCCTTTTCAATCTGTGCATAAAATTCTTCAAAAAGATAAAACGTGTCCTGCGGTCCGCTGCTGGCTTCGGGATGAAACTGTACCGCCGAAAACGGCAAAGTGCTATGGCGAATTCCGGCAACGGTATTATCATTAAGATGACGGAAAGTAACTTCCCAGCCTTCCGGTAAAGTAGTTTCATCAACTGCATAGCTATGATTTTGCGAAGTCAGAAAACAACGATCTTTTGCCAGATCAATACAGGGCTGATTGTGCCCACGATGACCAAATTTCAATTTATAGGTATTGGCGCCAATTGCCAGCCCCATTAATTGCGAACCAAGGCAGATTCCAAATACCGGCTTATTCTTGGACAGTACTTTCTTAAGCACCTCAATGGTTTTAGTGCACAATTTAGGATCACCGGGACCATTGGATAACATCACTCCATCAAATTGTTCCGCTGAATAATCATAATCAAATGGCACCCTCAGCAAAGTCACATCAAATTTGAGCAGACAACGGATAATGTTTTCCTTGGCTCCGCAATCAACAACAACAATTTTATAGCGCCCGTTACCAATCTGGCTTATTTCGGCCGGCGAAACTTTAGCTACCAGATTTTCACTCATGCTGTCGCCAAATTCAATAACTGCATCTTTTTTGGTAGTAATTACGCCGCTCACTACACCATGTTCACGAATTATCTTAGTTAGTTCGCGGGTATCAACACCAATCATTACCGGAGTATTATTGTCCTGCAGCCACTTAAGAAATGTTGTCTGTGCCGAATAATGATGCGGCTCATCATATAAAGTTTCACAGATTACTCCCGCCGCGTGAATTCTCCCGGATTCCCAACGTGCACCGGAAGAAACTCCATAATTACCTAATATCGGATAGGTAAAAGTTAGAATTTGTCCGGCATATGAAGGATCGGTCAGCGTCTCTTCATAACCGGTCATTCCGGTATTAAATACCACCTCTCCGGCATAATCATCCGCCACCCATTGTGGAACTTGCCCGTCCAAAACCACACCATTGGCAAGATAAAGCCATGCCGGTTTAAAATTGATTGTCATAACACTGCTCCATGTTAGTATTTAGCTAATTATGTCACCTTGGCTAACCATGTTAGTAATTGATGCACACATGATAATGACTTTAGTGCCAAGTTATTGATTCTTCCTCATGGCACGCTGATTTTACACGAGCTTTAAAGCGCGCAAAATCGTCAAATTCAATAACTTAGCGCTAAAATATAAGTATGTGCATAATATCAGTTAATAATAATTTACTCATAAAAAAACTCACTAATTAATAGCGAGTTTCAAAAAACAATACCCGATCCGGCGTTGTTCCGCCAGCGATTAATTGGATGAATAAATTTAATTTAGTTGACATACTAATCTGATATTTGCTTAAAAATTTGCTGATTATAGCATAATCTATACTACGCTAACAATCTCCGTTTACAAATAAAATTATAGAAATTTCAGTTTTCCGCGAAATTGCTGCAAATCTGAATAGTGTTTGGTTTGCAGATAAGTGCACAATTCCTGCCCCAAATGCGCAAAACATCCGGCTCCCTGTTGCTGAAGTAATGTTCCGACTTGAACCAGACTGGCACCGGCAAGAATAAATTCAAATACATCAACTCCGCTCATTACTCCGCCAACGCCGATTATTGCCACTTCGGGTGCCAATAATTCATGAAAAGCCCGCACATTTGCCAATGCCAGCGGTTTGATATAACTGCCACCCAAGCCGCCCAAGCCTTGCTTTGGCTTGATAATCGCAGTTTCGCTATCCGGGTCAATAACCAGACAATTTGCCAGCGAATTAATCGAGGTAACAAAACTAATTCCATAACGTTTCACCAATTTGGCAATATTTTCAAAATAATAACTTTCGGTATAGGCTGGCAGCTTCAATCCCAACGGTTTGCTACCCACGCGGCTAATCGCTTTTAACACCGCTTCGGTCGCCTCAAGATCATAGGCTAGTTGCGGTTTCCCGACAATATTCGGACAACTGAGATTAACTTCAATCAAATCCACCGCACTATTTTGAAATGCCGCAACCATGGTTTCATAATCACTCATCTGTAGTCCGGCGACACTGGCAATCACCGGCTTGCCGTATTCCTTTAACGCACTACTCATTTCCAGATAACTATGATAACCGAGATTGGGCAAGCCCATTGACTGCAGCGAACCCTGATTTAAATCGGCATAACGTGGTTCGGGATTACCGTCACGGGCTAACAGGGTACAGGATTTCATCAAAATCGCCGCAGCAGCCGATTCGCCCAATTGCTGTAATTCGGCAAGCGTGGTATCCCGCGGACCGGAAGCATTGTAAATGCAAGAATTAAATCCGATTCCAGCAACGCTAGTTTGTAAATTAATTTGTGACATTACATCTCCCTGATAAAAAATTTCAACTTTTATTCTTCGGCTGGTGTTTTCAACTTCATGGCAATTACCGTCATCAAAATACATATCCCACCAACAATCATTGCTAGGGGTAAAGTAGTTGTCGGATGAAACCAACTAATTAATAATGTAAATCCGGCACCGTATAGTACCTGCATGGTGCTATAGACCGCCGAAGCACTGCCGACATTTTTATCAATTGAAGTAAATGCTTGGGCGCTGCTATTAGAAAACAATGCCCCACATCCCAGATAAACCACCGCGACAAATAATACCAAACCCCAATACGTTAGCGGCAAAATCGTTGCGTATAATAATAAGAGACCACAGCTTAACCACATCAAAACAATGCCGTTTTTTATCAGGCGATTCATCGCAAAATGCTTGAGCAAGCGTCCATTTAAAAAAGAGCCAAACATATAGACAAAGGATAAGCCCAAGGTGGTTGCCCCAAATTCAGTTGGCGAAATCCCAATAACTTTTTCAAACAAAAAGCTGGCTACCGCCAGATAAGCCATTAACACCGAATAAGTCAGCGCAGCGAGAGTATTATAAATTAAAAAGGTGCGATTCTTGAGCGTGCCCAGGCTGATATGTAATAGCCGGCTTAATTGCAGATGCTCATTGAGCGTCGTTTGTCCATCATCCTGGTAATGATAACTCATGTAAATTGCCAGCGCATTGTAGAGCAACAACATCGCAAAAATCGGTCGCCAACCCAGATATTCCTGCAAAAAGCCACCGATAAACGGCGAAACATCAATGACAAAGGCCAGAATCATCGCCAGATTGGAAGCAAAGCGCGCCAGTTCAACCCCGGTCATCCGGTCGCGCAAAATCGCCCGACTCAGACTACCTACCCCGCTAAAACCCAGCCCCTGAATAAAGCGCCCCAGAATCAAAATATAGATATTCGGCGCGCACATACACAATAATGTACCACCAAAACTAATTGAGGTTGCAACCAGTAAAATTCGCCGCCGTCCGAAAAAATCCGAAATATAGCCAAAGAAGATTCCGGGAATCGACATTCCAAATAAGAATACCGCAATTGAAATCTGGGTTAGTGAGCTGCTAACCTGAAAATCATGGGCGATAAACGGCAATGACGGAATATAGACTTCCGCCGCCATTTGCCCAATGGTGCTGGTTACTACCAGAAACAGTATAAATTGAAACCGCGTTTGCGCTGCCACAAAAATTCTTCTTAAAAAATATTAGCGATTAATTCCAAATAATGACGATCACAATCGTCAAATTCAGCAAGATTGACACTATCAATGTCTAATACAGCAATAACTTGTCCAGATTGTTTTTTAAGAGGAACCACAATTTCCGAACGCGCGGATGAACTACAGGCAATATGTCCGGGAAATTGCTCAACATCAGGAACTAGCTGGGTTGTTCGTTGTGCCCAGGCATTCCCGCAAACACCTTTGCCATAGCTAATTCGGGTACAGGCAATTGGTCCCTGAAAAGGTCCCAATACCAGCTCCTCACCGTCCACCAGATAAAAACCAACCCATAACCAATCAAAGGTCATTTTTAGCGCGGCGCAAACATTGGCAAGATTGGCAATTAAATTATCCTCACCTGCAACCAACGCCTCTAGTTGCGGGAGTAACTCACGGTATTTATCTTCTTTAGTGGTGGAAATAATCTGTAAATTTTCAGCCATAATCAAACTCCGCTATTTGGTATGAAGAATTTTTTGTGCGGCGGGAAAATCACCAGCAACCATCAATGGCAAAACCCCCAAGGATTTATCGATACTTAGATCAATCGCAATCCGATCATCCAACAGCGGTTTATTCAACACATAGCCAATAACCTTAGCCGCATCACCGGGATGTCCAACACCCAAGCGCAAGCGCCAGTAGTTTTTACCAATCACCCGATCAATATCCTTCAAACCATTGTGACCGCCATTGCCACCACCCTGTTTTAATTTTGCCACTCCGGGCTTAAAATCCAATTCATCATGGATGACCAAAACTTCTTCGGGCTTGATTTTATAAAAATTCGCCAATGCGGCGACGGCCTTTCCGGATAAATTCATAAACGTCTGCGGCTTGAGCAAAAAAACCTCTGCTCCGTCACTTCGCCACTTGGCAACTTCACCAAAATATTTACCCTCGGCAATTAGATTCAAATTATTTTTTCGCACCAGCAGATCAATCAACCAAAAACCGGCATTATGACGGGTTTCGGCATACTCATGCCCGGGATTCCCCAACCCCACAATTAAACGTATCATCAATATAACCCATAAAAAAACCTACGTCCCATAGACGTAGGTTTCATATCTGTCACAAGGTAACAAATTACTCTGCAGCACCTTTATCGCTAGGGATGTCAGCTGGTGATACGATTTCCGCATCAGCAACTTCGGCAATACCACCGGCAATTACTACCGCAGCATCATCACCGCGCAATAGTTTTTCCAGTTTAACACCTTTTGGTAATACCAAATCAGATAAATGGACAGTTTGACCAGCACTAAGGTCTTTTAATTCCACTTCGATAAATTGCGGCAAATTGCTAGCCAAAGCACGAACTTCAACTTCAGTTGCCACACGGGTAATGTGCGCACCCTGAGTTTTAACAGCTGGTGAAATTTCTTCATTCAAGAAATGCAATGGAATACTCATATGCAGTTCTTCGGTAGCAGAAACCCGTTGGAAATCCAAATGCAATACTTCCGGACGGAAAGCATGAAATTGATAATCACGCAACACAACTTGTTCCGCTTTACCGGCGATTTCCAGACTCAAAACTGAAGAATGGAATGCTTCTTTTTTCAAAGCATGGAAAATTGTATTGTGATCTAAAGTAACAGTTACAGCATCACTGTTTGCACCGTAAACGATAGCCGGAACTTTTCCAGCATGACGCAGGCGGCGGCTCGCACTTCTACCTTGCTCATTTGCATTACGAGCTTCAGCGACTAATTTAAAAGTTGACATAAAATTTCCTTTTGATTTAATAAAACAATGCCCCATCGCGACCAATGTGGCACAGGGGCGTAATTATAGCACTTTATTTGATTATATTACAATTAATTCAAATGTTTTTATCAGAACTCATCGAAGCATAAATCAAATGCCTCGCTGAATTGAGGCATCTGATTAAGTTCTGATTATGGATAACACAATTATGGTATTAATACCTTGACCGGAAGCATAGAATATGGCGGAGTATCAATTGTACCACCACCTAACTCGCCATAAGTGTTATCACCCCAACAATAGAAATTACCATCTGAACCTTGTGAACACGAACTAACCCCATTAGTAATTCCATTATCGTAAGCAGTACCAATATTTACTAGATTTACCCCAGTAGGAATTGCACTACTTCCACCAACGATAACAGCAACAGGAATTAATGAATTGTTAATACTGTTATTACCCAATTGTCCACGATAGTTTTGCCCCCAACAATAAGCCACTCCTTCGGCAATAGCACATGACTACTGGTTTGCCGTAGAAATATTGGTAAATACCGCCGTTGTAGAAATCGCACTGCTTCCACCTGTTAAAACAGCTACAGCTACATTGCTACTTGTCGTAGTACTATTTCCAAAGGCGCCGCTACCATTATAGCCCCAACAATAGCCTTTACCATCTGCAACCGCACAAGTGGTTGCCGCAGAAGAGCTATTATCTGCAGACACCTGTATCTGAGTAAATTTCGCAGTACTTGGAATCGCGCTGGAACCACCACGAACTACCAATACCGGTACCAAACTATTGGTATTTGAAGCATTGCCCAAAGAACCGCTATAATTTGAGCCCCAACAATAAGCATTCCCATCTGAATCAAGAGCACAAACATGATTACCACCGGTAGAGATTGATGTTAGTCTTGCAGTAGTCGGGATTGCGCTTGGCGAGCCTTTCAGGACTTTAACCGGAGTAGAACTATCAGTTGTGGAGTTGTTACCTAATTGTCCAAGATAATTCAGTCCCCAACAATAGGCATCACCGGTTGAATCTACTGCACAACTCACAGCATTATTTGATGCCACATAGACCATGGTAGCTGATACAGGAATTGCACTACTACCTCCAGTTGAAACTGCAACTGGGTGTGGATTGCTATATGTTGTAGTACCATTACCTAAGGCACCATTATGACCATCACCCCAGCAATATAATTTACCAGAATCAGAAATAACACAACTTACGCCACCACCGTTATTTGAAGTACCACCAGAAATCGCAATCAATTTTGTACCACTAGGAATAGCTGAAGAACCGCCAATTGCAACAGCTGTTGGAGTGGCTGTGTTTGTTTGTGTGCCATTTCCCAGCTCTCCATTAACGTTATATCCCCAACAATATGCTACTCCTGTGTCAATTTTCAACATACAACTATAATCAGAACCGGGTGCCAGTAGTAGCTGTGCCGCTGCTGCAGATACGTTGATATTTACTGTGGTAGTATCTGGTACAATGTCACTATACCCAACCGTAAGTGGATAAGTCGCAGCGGGAGTATTTGCCGTTGTCTGCACAACAAATGAACAGCTTGACGTACCTGAATTTAAGACACACGAAGCGGGAGTTATAGTTATTTCATCAGCAGGAGCGGAGGGATCGGTCAACGTTATGATTTGGTTTGCAATGCTACTACCAACAAGGGTTGCTGTTATCGTAACGCTTCCACTAGGGAATAATGTCGCCGCTGTCGGAGTGATCACGATACTACCCGGCGGATAAATACTAACATATGCTAGACCACTCATTGGCTCAGTTTGCCCATCAGGACTATCCTGATCAGTCCAATTTAGGCTCAGACTATTTAAATCCAGTGTCGGAGCTGCAACAGTGGTGGTAGTTGAACCTGTTGTGCTATTTAGCCGGAATTTAACTGTACAACTACCGTTTATCGCACTAAGAGTTATTTTGCTGCCAATAATCCCACATTGATTGTCGATCATTGTCCAACCAGAACTGGTTATACCATTAATATAAAAATTATTTGCTGCAACAGCACCACTATTAGTTATGGTATAGGTAATAGTTGGCAAAGCTGCTCCATTTTGTATCATATATGGTGTCCCTGAAGCTCCATTACCACTCGAAAAGCCACTAACTGTTGTTTTTGCAAAAGAAATATTAGCGCCCTGCGCCTGAACTACAAATCCACTCAAATTGGCGGTAGTTGCGATTAGATTGCCGCCGGTATATGGAGTGTAACTAACTGTCATTATCCCTGATTCATTACCGCTTATGCTGTTGCCAACTGGTCCAAAATTAACGCTATAACTGCAACTTTCACCCGCAACCAGCGAACCTTTACTGCAATTCCCCGGTGTAAATACTGCATTATTTGAAATTGCCGGCTGTTGCAGCGTTGCTGAGGCATCACCCTCGTTAAGAATAGTGATAGTTACAGTGTTGCTATCTGTACCATTGTTATGGATATTGGCAAAAGAAGCTGGATTTGGCGTCAATGACAATATTGCCGTTGACTGAATTGTTTGATAAGTTACAGAAACGTTGCTGGAAGCGCTCTTATTTTCCTGACCGTATTTATAGTTTACTATAATTGTATTAGTAGTTTGATCCAACGCTGAACTGTTACTGTAAATTAAATTGATGTTACACTGTTCACCAGCCTGCAATACCGTACCGGCAGCACATGGCTTGCTCACTCCCTCAGTAGTTACCGAGAAATGGCTCGGCAATGCATAAGTAAAATTGCTTTCCGGTGAATTACCATTATTAGTCAAGGTTACAACATAACTTTGAGTGGGAGAACTGGTTCTGGTAGTGTAATCAAAGTTACTGTTTGAACTGGAAATAGTTAGATCAGCATACGCATCAATACCTTTATAATTTACTGTAGCTGTTGCGCTCTGAGCTATTGTTCCATTGTTATAACTTAATACTACTGAACTAGTACCAGAAACCGGATTAAGTGGATTGAATTTAACCACATAACTGCACGTTGCCCCAGCCGCCAACGAACTTCCGCAAGTATTATTTGCAATGTCAAGCCCACTTTGTGCTGCGATATCTAGACCGGACAAAGATCCATTACCTCTATTGCTCAGTGTTACAATTTGGCTTTCATAGCTTTCTGTCAGATTAAAATAATTAGGTGTCACATTCAATATTCCGGTTTTAGCAGCAGCGGAATTGACAATTATGGTATTAGAATTACCTGCTGTTGATTTTACTACCCCATCTTTTGCCGTTTGAGTTTTAAATTGCAATTGCGAAGCACCATATGGCACCGTTACCAGAAAACTGACTATGCTTCCCTGAGTTAAATTACTCATACCACTACCACTGTTTCCGCTTGTAACTGTATAATTCAGTAAATTACCTTTGCTATCAACTAACTGAATAGTATTGAAATCTCCGCCATTAGGAGAACTAACATATGCAGTAACCATAATCTGCGTGCTTCCACCGCTATTGGCAACAATACTAGATGGATAGAATAGGTTAATCCCGTTGGCTCCGGTTCCGATATTATTTGGGCTGTTCACTAAACCAATTATTGGTGAACTTATGCTAGTAACTCCTAGTTGAATAGCTTTTGTACTTTGAATGGTTTTTTGCTCGGCAGTCAAAGTAAAACTTCCAGGATGGGATATTGCAGGAATATTTGCAATCAATGTACAGCTTTGACCGAGTGGAATAACTTTGCAGGTAGCTGCACTTTTTTCAGTAATTGTAATTGTAGCACCAGTTGTATTGGAATCCTCATCAATTGAATAAAACAGATTAAATACAGTGCTAGCTCCTGTATTACCGACTACAATTGGAACACTGACAGCAACTCCGGCAGGGTAAGATACTGGAGCGGTTATCTTCAATGAATTGATATCTCCGGTATTTCCACTACCCGCTGGTGCACAATCCCCTCCACCACTACAAGCGGTAAGCAAAATTGATCCGATAATTACCAAAAATTTAATATACTTGTTTAGCCTTATTGGAATATTTTTCATAATTTCTACTCTCTAAAAATTAAACTGTACGCCGCCGGTCACCACATTAATCGTGCCGGTAGTTGTATTAACAAAGGGAATATACGCCGTATCTTCGAGGCGTAAACTCCAGCTCGGAGTCAATGCAAAAGAGCCGCCCAAACCAACCAATGCCAAACCATAATTGTTTTTAAGGCTGTTATTACACAAAATGCAATTACTCGTATTGGTTAGCGTTCCGCTCCAGCTATTCATCCCAAAACCAAGCCCGGCGCGCCCATACAAACTAAAAACATCACCAAATGGAATCGTCCCCTTGGCGGCAACATCAAAAATACTGGTTGCCGTAGTAACGCCAAATTGAGAACCAGCAATCAGGTTATAACCACCCTCAAGCGCAAAATAGGAGTTAAATTCATAACCGGCATTAATATTACCCGCCCATTCGCCGGTCGGCAAATTGTATAATTTAGCTATCCCCGTATTCAAATTGATATAGATTGGATTATTTAACAGTACCTCATCCGCAAAAGCCGGGATACCCACTTGAGCACCCAACACAACTCCTAACAAGATTAATTTCAGCTTCATCAAAATTCATCCTTTAACATTTTAATGCAAAATACAAACATAATTTTACACCAGCGAATGTTATATAATTTCTCACAAAACCGCAAGCATCCGGCTGCAAAAATGCAAGTCCAATCGCAAAACTCCTCAGATATTCACATATAAATCTAGATGTTACCATCGATACATAAAACCACCAACTTAACACAATAAAAAACTGCCACGTAAATCTGCAAAATGTCACCGCTCAAAAAATGCTGCAGATAAACAACACAATAGCCACAAAATATTGTACAATCTTGTAACCTCTAAATCACATTAGCATCAGCGATAAAAAAAGGATAGCAAATGCTCGATGATATTTCATTATTTATCAGCTTGGTAAAATTAGGTAGTTTTAAAGCCGTAGCAAGGCAAAGACAAACCCATGCAACGACTATTCGGCGGCGGATTGATGGATTGGAAAAAACGCTCGGTTATCGTTTACTCACAATTAATGCGCATAATCAAATTATCCTCAGTGATAATGGTGAACAGTTATTTCACGCCTTTGCTGAGCCAATAGAGAATTTAACTAAAAAATTACTAGACTATCAATTTGACTCTGCCATCAACGGTGAAATAACCCTGGTAATTTCTCCCAATCTGCAAAAGATAATTCTTGACCATGACTTTTGGCAAATGGTAGCCAGCTATCCCAATCTTCGCGTAAATTTATTCAATCACTATTATGATGAAGCCGGTGAAATTGTAAATTTTGATATTGGCTGCTCATACCATGTTCCCAATATTGGTCATTTCATTAAACAAACTATTACAAAATTTAAATACGGGCTTTATATTGCCAAAAATTACTTCGAACAACTCAACCCTCCGACAACCATAGCCGAATTCAAACAGCATCAGCATGAACTGATCCGCTATGTCTATCGCGGCAAATTCCGGGTTGATGAGTTAACATTACAAGATAATCTCGGCAATGAATCAAAAATAGTAGTTAGCAGCAATAAATTTGGTTGTAAAGATTTCAACGACAGTGCCTTTCTAGCCAAAAAGAATCCTTTAATTGCAATATTACCGGTTGAACACTATCCTGAATTAATTAGAATTATGCCCGATCATCATGTATTATTCGATCTTCCCATTTATTTTGTTCAATCTTCCTCATTAAAGTCTGCTCGAAAAACACTATTTTTAAATTTCATAAAAAATAAATTAAAGTAATTAACATTACGCATGACAATAATCCCCCCCTACAAAAGAGACGCCTCAAATATGAACAGATTTGCTAAATTTGCCGACAATTAAACTTAAGGAACTGACAAGATGGCAAAACGAACAGATTACTCAGATGAGTTCAAACTTAAGGTAAAATTAGAAGTGATAACAGGCGAAGTAACCTTTGGTGAATTTGCTATAAAATACTGTAGAATATTTATGATGGGACTGTAATAGTAAAAGAGCTGAAAACCCGGTAAAATGGTCTATCCGTAGTAGTAACGAACTACTTAATTCTCAAACCGACAAATTAAAGCGGATAAACCATACTCATCGCTATGCACTTTCATTGAAATAGCGATACCCGCCGCCCAAATCCTGATACAGCGAAATAATTGCCTGCATTTGCGCCAATTTGATCTGATTGATATTTTGCTGCAACTGATTCAAATTTTGCTTGGCATTAAGCGTATCATCAAGCGATTTTAATCCAACCCGGTACGCCGAATATGTGTCGTTATATTTGCTGGAGGCACTCATTCCGGCTTGCTTGAGTAATAGGTAACGCTCATTGGTAATCTGGTTGGTAGCCAAATCATTATTGATATCCCGCAGTGCCTTATGTACCGTATCAATATAGTTTACATATGCCGATTTAGCCTGCCCCTTGTAGGCAGCCGCCTGACCAAATACTGCTGGATTTAGCGACCAGGTGATGAAATTATTTTGCATTGTCGTTGAGAAAGTTGATGGTGAACCAGCCACCCCACCGCTAGTACCCGCTGCCGGACCAATACCAAACATAAATGATGGCAGCAACTGGGTATAGGTCGCGGTTACATCTTGCGCATAAACCTTGTATTCCAGCGCCGCAACCGCGATATCGGGACGATTACCGATAACTTTCGCCGGAAGATTCGAGATATTGGCGTAACTGGTTTCAACTTTGGCAAAATCGGCAGTAGGATATTCAGTGCCGGGAGCGTCACCCAAAAGATAATTGAGCGCATTTTGACACTTGATGATATTGTTTTGAATCGATTTAACCTGGCTTAGCGCCTGATAATATGATTGTTTGGCACCGCTAGTTGCCTCTATCGCAGCTAGCCCCGCGCTTTTGCTATTCTGTTTGATCTGCAGCTCGGTAGTTAAATCGTTTAAATTTTCCTGATTCAGCCGCAATTCTTCTTTCTGGGCAATTAAAGTATAGTAAGCACTGGTCGTTTGCGCAATTACATCAAGCTTGCTCCCCTGCAATTGCATTTGCGCCATTTCTACGCCTAGTTCAGCCGCTTTGTGCTGGGCAATAATATTAAATACATTTAATGAGCTATAACCGGCATACATTCCATATAATAGCTGTGGTTGCGGCAATAGTGGTGTCAAATTCATAGCCCCAGCCAGAACATTTAAACTTGGAATCCAGCTCATTTCAACACTCAAAAGACTCGCGCGTGCCTGCTCAATATTGGCTTTAGCCGCAGCAATACTGTCATTATTTTTTAAAGCACTCTCAATTATCCGGTTTAAATCGGGATCATTAAATTTTTGCCACCACGCAATATACGGCAAATTACTTTCAGCCGGAGCGCTGGGATAATTCCATGCCGCGGGTAATTTCACACTCGGATCAGGACGATCCGGCGCCATCAACGAACAGGCGGTTATAAAACTGGTAACTATAAGTAGGGGACTGATTTTATATAACATAATTGTCAACTTAATTTAGTAGAAATTTGAGATAATTCGCTCTCAATTTCACGGGTTAAATTTTGCACTGCCACTAGATTATCCCGACTCGAATTTAGATAATTCAGGCTAATAATTTTATTGGCAACGCTTTGTAATGCTTCATTAATACTATTAATTTCAAGCTGCTCAACCTGAGTCTTTTTTTCAGCTTTAAGATCATTGATTAAACTGTTTAATTTGGCAATTTCCTTAAGCAACACATTAGTCAATTTAAAGATTTGATTGCTTT
>JBPOJK010000138.1:0-2631 GCA_052033675.1 Pseudomonadota bacterium | reverse complement strand
ATAAAATATTATCGCCAAGATGAAAATAGCCCCAACAGCATTGTGAGCTATTATGTCAAAGGTTCATTGGTGGCATTGGGACTTGATTTACTGATTCGCAATCAGTCACAATATTCACTGGATGATGTAATGCGTTATTTATTCCAGCAGTGGCAAGCGACCGCCGCGGGTGTTGGTGAAGATCAAATCCCGGCATTGGTTAAAGCGGCAACCGGTGTCGATGTTGCCGAGTTTATTCATCTGGCAACCGAAACTACCGCAATGTTACCGCTAGTTGAACTGCTGGCACAATTTGGTTTAGATCTTGATTCACGCCCAGCCAAAAATCATCAAGATAATGGTAAATATTTGTCCACCACCATTACTGAAAAATCGGGCGCAGATAAAGCGCTTGATCTCGGAGTTAAGCTTGAAAAGCAGACGCTTGGTTATATGGTAAAAAATGTCTATGCCAACACTCCGGCAGAAACCGCTGGAATTGCTGGAGGAGATTTAATTATCGCTATCAATAATGTCAAATTAACCAATCTGGAGCGTCAATTAGCTTTTTATTCCGCTGGTGCTGAAATTAGCTTAACACTCTTTAGGCAGGAACAATTATTAAATTTAGTCATTAGGCTGGAACCGAGTTTGGCATCTATTTATGATTTGCGACTAAAAGATACCCAGCTACTAGCCCATTGGCTGTAACTTTGCAACAACGCGCTCAGGTATTTTTGATTCTGTTATTAGCCCCCGGCCAAGGGGGTTAATTTTTCTAATCAAGGGGATCGCGGTTGGCAATTATCTATAGTACATTTCGCGCCTCAATCCTTGATGGGATAAACTTTCAGGGACTTTTAACGACATGTTATAATACTGCTTTAATTCAACAATAGCATGGAGAATAGCACGTGTTCAACCAGCAGCATTTAGAATTTATCCAACAGGATCTTAGCCGCCATAAAGTTTTGGTTATCGGTGATGTGATGCTTGACCGCTATTGGTTTGGCGATGTTAACCGTATTTCACCAGAAGCACCGGTTCCAATTGCAAAAATCAATAAAATTGAAGATCGCCCCGGTGGTGCCGCCAATGTGGCACGAAATATTGCCAGCTTGGGCGGAAATGTTACCTTATTATCGGTGGTTGGATTGGATGAGCCGTCATTGGTTCTTGAAAAGCTATTGCTTGAAGAAGGCGTTAATCCACTCCTTAAAAAAGATGACACCATAAATACCATCGTCAAATTACGCGTCGTTGCCAAGCATCAACAATTAATTCGCATTGATTTTGAAGACAAACCATCCCATGAAATCTTAGCTGAAATTTTGGATACCTACGAATCAATCATTGACCAATTTGAAGTAATAATCTTATCCGACTATGGAAAAGGCGGTTTGGCGCATACTGCCAAAATGATTGAAATTGCCCGCAGCCATCATAAACAGGTGTTGGTTGACCCCAAGGGTAAAGATTACAGCAAATATGTTAATGCTACCATTATCACGCCGAATCGCAGTGAGATGGCGGATGCCACCGGTAACTGGAATAGTGAAAGTGAATTAATTGCGAAAGCCACCCAACTTAAGCAGGATTTGAACCTTGAATACCTGCTAGTCACTCGCAGTGAAGAGGGAATGACGTTATTTGCCGAACAAACCTATAACTACCCGACCTTTGCGCAAGAAGTCTTTGATGTTTCCGGTGCCGGTGATACGGTAATTGGAACATTGGGATTAATGCTTGCTAATCAGGTGCCGATTACCGATGCCGTATCAATTGCCAATGTCGCCGCTGGTGTGGTAGTTGCCAAATTGGGTACTGCCACCGTCAGCAAACAGGAATTAATTAATCACCTAAACCTACATCTGAATTCATAAGGATCACTGTTATGTTAATCGTAGTTACCGGAGCCGCCGGTTTTATCGGCTCAAACATTGTAAAAGAACTTAATCGCCGTGGACACTATGATATTATTGCGGTGGATAACCTCACCAATGGTGAAAAATGTAAAAATTTAGCAGATCTGGATATTCTTGATTTTGTTGACAAAGAAGATTTCATTCAATCAATTGTTAATGGAGAATATGATAATCAGGTTGATTATATTTTTCATCAGGGCGCCTGCTCGGCAACAGTCGAAGCCAATGGTCGCTACATGATGAAAAACAACTATGAATATTCGTGCTTACTGCTTGAATTTGCCCAAAAATTTGAGGTTCCATTTATTTACGCTTCATCAGCTGCCACCTATGGTAGTGGCTCAGTCTTTGTTGAAGACCGCGAAAATGAAATTCCGCTAAATGTTTATGGCTATTCCAAAATGTTGTTTGACCAAATCGTCCGCCGCTACTTTGAGGGCGGTTTGCGGGCTCCGGTGGTTGGATTGAAATACTTTAATGTTTACGGACACCGGGAATCCCACAAGGGTCGGATGGCATCGGTAGTACTGCATAATTTCCGCCAATACCAAGAACACGGCGTAGTTAAATTATTTGCTGGTTGTCAGGGTTATGGTAATGGTGAACAAAAACGCGATTTTATTTCAATTGAAGACGTGGTCAGTGTCAATATGCATTTCTTTGAGAATCATACCCAAAGTCCAAATGAAGTTTCGGGTATTTTTAATTGCGGTACCGGCAATGCCCG
>JBPOJK010000206.1:0-8901 GCA_052033675.1 Pseudomonadota bacterium | reverse complement strand
TAATTTTTAAGAATAAAAATATGGAAAATAACGAACAACTTAATCGGGGAATGAAATCACGCCATTTGGCGATGATTGCGATTGGCGGAACCATTTCTGCAAGCTTTTTCTTGGGAATTGGTGACATTTTAAAACAAGTCGGCGCATTTGGCACGCTACTGGGATTTATCATCGGTGGGATTGTGATGTTTTTAGCATTAATCAGTCTTACCGAAATGGCAGTTGCAATGCCGATTTCCGGTTCCTTTCAAGCCTATGCTACCCGCTTTATTTCGCCGCTAGCCGGATTTCTTACCGGCTGGCTGTATCTGATTAACTGGGTTACTGCTGCGGCAGCTTCACTCACCGCAGCCTCAATCATCATGACTGGCTGGTTTCCGGCAAGCGACGTCTGGCAGTGGAGCATCTTATTTATTGCCATAATTACCCTTTTGAATTTTTTTCCGGTTAAAGCTTATGGCGAATTGGAATTTTGGTTTGCCGGCATTAAAATCGCCGCGATTATAATTTTCATTATTATCGGGATTGCCATCTTGTGTGGCATCGTTCCCCATTTTAGTGCAATTCCCGGATTTAAGAACTATTATGCAGATGGTTGGTTTCCGCATGGGATATTACCATTCTTATATGGGCTGGTAGTGATAGTCTGTACCTATCAGGGTGCGGAATTAGTCGGAATTGCCGCCGGCGAATCGGAAAATCCGGAAGTAAACGTAATCAAGGCAATCCGCAATGTTGGTTTTCGGATACTATTATTTTTTGTCTTATCGGTATTCATTGTAACCATGATAACTCCGTGGCAACAATCATCGGTCGCCAATAGTCCATTCATCAGCATTTTGCAGCAGGCAAAAATTCCCTACATTTATGTGATTATGCAGATTGTGATTGTGGCAGCAAGTTTATCGGCAGTAAATTCAGCTTTTTATGCCTGCGCCCGCTTGCTATGGTCAATGGCAGAATCACGACAGGCACCCAAATTCTATCACCACGTCAATAAAAACGGCGTTCCGTTCTGGGGGGTTTTGGTTACTGCACTGTTATCAGCATTGTGTTTATTAAGCAAATTTATTGGTGCTGAAAAATTATTTATCTTGATTGTGTCATCATCAGGCATGGTCGGCTGTTTAATCTGGATTATGATTAGCCTAAGTCACATGGGTTTCCGCCGTTACCTTAAACACGGTGGTGTCGATGCCAATAAACTAACATTTCGAGTCCGCGGTTATCCGTGGGTGCCACTAATCAGCATTCTTGCCAATGCATTGGTAATCTTGGGAATGCTTTGTGATCCAACTCAACGGATCGTGGTTTATTCAGGGATTGTGTTATTGGTGTTTTTCACTCTCACTTATCTGGCTTTATATCGCAGTAAACGTTGATAGTAAAACTATCAACTTTAAAGCCATAGCAATTCGCTATGGCTTTTTTATTGATGATGAAATTAACTTATCCAGGCAACACAACCAAATGGAGGAAAGACTAACTGATTTGAGCTAGGTTCGGGAGTAAAATTAGCAATTAAAATCTCGGTCATCTTAGCCGTTAAATCGCTAGTACCATCAACTACCAACTCACACTCTTGCGCCGAAAAATTACAGACTACCACCAAAGTCGTATCACCATAATGACGAGAATAAACCAGTAATTGCGAATGTTCTAGTAAATAAAAACGGATTTCTCCAGCAGCAATTACCGGATATTCTTTGCGTAACTGAATCAAGCGTTGATAATAATAAAATACCGAATTGAAATCGGCAACTGCCGCAGCGGCATTAATTTCAGGATAATTTGCGGCAGCCCCAATCCACGGTGTCTTACCCGAAAATCCCGCATTCTCACTAGCATCCCATTGCATCAAAGTGCGCGCATTATCTCGCGATTTCTGAGCCAGTATTGCCAAGGCTTCCGCTTGGGAATAATTCCATTCCTCGGTCATCAGCCGGTAAGCATTAAGACTTTCAACATCGCGATAGTCACTAATGTCAGTAAACCCGGGATTTGTCATGCCAATTTCTTCGCCCTGATAAATATATGGAGTTCCACGCATTAAATGTAATGCCGTTGCCAGCATGGTTGCCGAATGATAGGGATAGTTTTTATCATCGCCAAAACGGGATAACGCCCGCGGCTGATCATGGTTTGACCAAAATAACGCATTCCAGCCATTACCATCTTGCATACCCAATTGCCAGTCACTGAGTATTTTTTTTAATGCCCGAAAATCATAATCCATCAAGCTCCATTTCTGTCCATCGCGATAATCAACTTTTAGATGATGAAAGCTAAATACCATGTCCAACTCGAGCTGCCGTGGATCGGTGTAACGGATACAATTGGCAATCGAGGTCGAGGACATTTCACCGACTGTAATAATTCCCTCTTTGTAGCTAAAGACCTCACGGTTCATTTCCTGCAGATATTCATGTATCCGTGGACCATCAGTGTAATATTTCCGTCCATCGGCAGTAGCGGTTAATAAGGTATCGTCTGGGAACTCCTGATTTTTGGAAATTAAATTTATCACATCCAATCTAAAACCATCGACCCCAAAATCCAGCCACCAGCGCATCATCGTATAAATTTCGCTACGCAATTCAGGATTTTCCCAATTTAAATCCGCCTGAGTGACATCAAATAAATGCAAATAAAATAAATTATGCGCAGCAACATGCCGCCAGGCACTACCGCCAAATTTGGAAATCCAGTTATTCGGTGGTTGGGTCGCCGATTTGCCCTCCCGCCAAATGTAATAATCAAAATATTTACTATTACGATTAGTCAGCGCTTCCTTAAACCAACGATGTTCGGTTGAAGTGTGATTAACGACAATATCCATGATAATTTTAATTCCGCGTAGGTGCGCCTGCTTAAGTAACTCCCGCAAATCTGCCAAGCCACCATAGGCCGGATCAACTGCGTAATAATCGCTGATATCATAACCATTATCCGCGCCCGGTGACGCATATACCGGAGTTAGCCACAGTACATCCACGCCCAGCGTTTTGAGATAATCTAATTTGCTGATTATCCCGGCTAAATCACCAGTTGAACTATTATGTGCCGATTTAAAACTCTTGGGATAAATTTGATAAACTACCGCCGATTGCCACCATTGCTTAGTCATCTTAGTTGCTCCGGAAATTAATTTTTTTAGCCAAAATCACCGTCAAAATAAATGGTACCACCAACACAATGCCCATTGCCATAAAATAGGTTATCCAGTATTGCGGCATGATTGATAAAAATGCCGGCAAGCCACCAACCCCAATTGCCGAGGCTTTGACATGATTTAAAGCCACCAATCCACCAGCCAAAGCTGAACCAGCCATCGCACAGAAGAACGGAATTTTAAAGCGTAAATTAACCCCAAACATTGCCGGTTCGGTAATTCCCAAATACGCCGAAATTGCTGAAGTTAGTGATAGACCTTTAATTTTCTCATCTTTAGCAATTACCATTACCGCCATAGCAGCGGAACCCTGTGCAATATTTGATAGCGCTACCATCGGCCAAATCAATGCCCCACCGGTACTGGCAATCAGTTGGAAATCAATTGCCAAAAATGATTGATGCATGCCGGTAATTACAATCGGGGCATAGACCGCACCAAAAATTAAACCACCTGCCAGTGCAAATTTAGTAAAAATAAACAAAATTCCAGTAGTTAAACCATTGGCGATCGCAAAAGTTACCGGACCAATCACCATAAATGATAAAAAGCCAGTAATTAATAGCGCTATTGGCGCAACCAATAATAGCTTATAGGCATCGGGAATCCGCTTATTCAGCCAATTTTCAATCCGTGTCAGAACATAAGCCGAAACAATTACCGGTAGCACCTGCCCCTGATAACCAACTTTTTCTAAAGTTAAGCCAAAAATATGCCAGTGGGGAACACTATGACTTTCGAGCGCCGCTGCATAGCCCCACGCATTCAATAAATCCGGATGAATCAGCATCAACCCCAGCACAATCCCCAATAATGGATTACCGCCAAAACTACGCACCGCCGACCAACCGACTAAGCCCGGCAAAAACACAAATGCGGTTGAAGCAATCACATTGACCATCTGGGCAACCCCGCTTAATGCCGGATAGAGCATTACCAGTGACTGGGTGTGATCGAGCCATAATTTCTCGGTCAGAATATTATTTAAGCCCATCAACAAACCGGCAGTAACAATCGCAGGCAACAATGGAATAAAAATATCCGCTAACATTTTAATTCCGCGCTGCAGGAAAGACATCTTGTTGCTGGCAACTTGCGAAACTTCTTCTTTACTGGCATGGTTGATGCCGGCTTGCTGCTGAACTATTTCACAAACTTCATCAACGGTTCCCGGACCAATAACAATTTGAAATTGTCCATTGGCACTAAAAGCTCCTTTAACTAGCGGATGATTGTTTAATTTATCCAATTGGGCAAGCTTTTCATCTTTTAATACCAAGCGTAAACGAGTGATGCAGTGCGTTGCTGCCAAAATATTGTCTTTACCGCCAACCGCAGCAATGATTTCCGCCACAGAAGCAGCATTAACTAAGTTTGAATTCATAATATCTCCAAATAAAGTGATGTTACGCATGATAAAAAATTTAGTGCTAAAACATAGAAGCACGCGCAACATTAGTAATAACTAACATTGTTATATTTACGTAATTTATTACGTAATATCTCATATCTTAAGAATACTCCAAGCCCAATTATAACTTGTCTATACAAGTAAGTCAACGAGTAATTAAAAATTTTGTCCTAAAAATCCACCCTGCAACCATAATCGTTTGTTTTTACAACATAAAACACCGATAAAGTGTTGTATTGATACATCTTTACAAATGCACATATTTATTACATATCAGTCTATTATAAATTTTTATGTTACTATACGCAACAAATAATTTTTTATTAGCTAATTTGTGCAGCGCACACCAGAGTAAAATCACTTCTATGGTCGCTAAATTTAATAAATCATGGAGGAGATATGATTAGCAGTTCACTAAACCGGCAAATTGGTAGCATCTTTATGATCGTCGGTACCGAAATTGGTGCCGGAGTTCTGGCTTTACCAATTATTATTTCACATGTCGGAATTTTCTTTGGTTCAATTATTTTGATTTTTGCCTGGGCATTAATGCTTTATACCGCGCTCTTAGTTTGCGAAGCCAATTCGACTTTGGGCGATAAAGTTAGTTTCGCCTCAATGGCAGGTAAATTTTTGGGTAACCCCGGCAAAATATTTTTAACCGTAATTTTTTGGTGTACCTTATCTGCCATTGCCATGGCATATATTTCAGCCGCTGGCTCGACTTTTAACAGTATGCTAAAAATGTCCGCCGGTTTAACCTCGACTATCTTCGTGATTATTTTTGCTATCTGTGTTCTGATTGGAACTAAAGCCGTTGATTATGTAAACCGGATTTTGTTAAGCATCAAACTTGGAGCCTTCATTATCGCGATTGTTCTATTGCTCGGAGCGCTCAAACTGGATAATCTATTGGTATCTGGGCACTTTAACGGTATAATCGCCTCTTTCCCGGCAATTATCACTGCGTTTATTCTCCACAACATTATTCCTACCGTGCGTTACTATTTACGCAATGACCAGCGCGCTTTACGGCGTGTGGTTATCATCGGGAGCTTAATCCCCTTGGTGCTATATATTGTGTGGGTTTTAGCAATCATTGGTAACATTCCTTCGCATGGCGCGAATAGCTTTGATATTTTGTATGCACAGGGAAGTGATGCGAATGTTGGCGACTTGTTGACTATTCTATCTAATAATACCCCGAGTAGTTTGATTGTTGGTGCGATTAACTTCGTTGCAACCATCTCAGTGACTACTTCTTTTTTGGGTACTTCGATTTCCTTATACCATTTTGTGCAGGATTTGTTTGGTCACAAGCGTGACAATGCCATGACCCATACCGTATTTCCCATTATTTTGACTTTCATTATTCCGTTGTTGATTGTTATTCTGTATCCAAATATCTTTATCATGGCGCTGAGCTATGCTGGAGTTGGCGCAACAATCCTTTTTGTTTTAATTCCAATCTTGATTATCAAGCAAATGATCAAAGGTGGGCATAATTTTTCGGCAGCAATTCTACACAATCAGGCAATTTTGAACCTCTCGTTCGTCGTTGGCTTGGGTGTGGTATTTATTCAATTTTGGTTTTAATTAATAATTTTTAAATTTTTTAGGAGTATTTCTATGACTAAACGCATCCCTGAGCCATTCCGTATTAAAATGGTTGAATCAATAAAACAAACTACCAAAGAATATCGGATTCAAGCCTTAGCAGAAGCCGGTAACAATCCATTTTTGCTAAAAAGTGAAGATGTTTATATTGATCTGTTAACCGATTCCGGTACCGGCGCGATGAGTGACCGCCAATGGTCAGCCATGATGTTAGGTGATGAGGCTTATGCCGGTAGCCGCAGTTTCTTTAAATTAGAAGCCGCGGTGCATGATATTTTCAATTACAAATATGTGGTACCGACCCATCAGGGACGTGGTGCTGAACAAATTTTATTCCCGGCATTGATGGATCGCCGAAGAGAAGTTAAAAATTTGACTAAGCCGGTATTTATTTCCAATTATCACTTTGATACGACTGCGGCGCACGTAGAAATTAGTGGCGCCAAAGCAATCAATGTAGTAGCGCCACAAGCGATGGATACTCAAACTTACCATGATTTCAAAGGTAATATGGATTTGGTGGGTTTGGAAAAAACGATTGCCGAATACGGAGCCGATAACGTGGTGGCGATTATTATTACCGTAACCTGTAACAGTGTTGGTGGTCAACCCGTATCTATGGAAAATATTAAAGCAACTGCCGAAATCGCTAAAAAATACGATATTCCAGTAGTTATGGATTCTGCGCGCTATTGCGAAAATGCGTGGTTTATCAAACAACGTGAAGCTAAGTACAAAGACTGGACGATTGAAGCCATTATTATGGAAATGTATCGCTCAGCAGATATCCTTACCATGTCGGCTAAAAAAGATCCATTAGTTAATATGGGTGGATTATGCTGTATCAAAGAACGTGAAGATATTTACAAAGCGGTACAAGTACGTTGTATTCCATTTGAAGGTTTTGTCACTTATGGTGGTTTATGCGGTCGCGATATGGAAGCGTTAGCAGTTGGGCTGTATGAAGGTATGAATGAAGAATACTTAAACTACCGGATTGGTCAGGTTAAATATCTTGGCGATCGTTTGATGGCTGCAGGTATTCCAATTCAAAATCCGACTGGTGGTCATGCGGTATTTGTTGATGCGGCACGCTTATTGCCACACATTCCTGGCGATCAATTCCCGGCGCATGCGTTGGCTAATGCCTTATATATCGAAGGCGGCGTCCGCGGTGTTGAAATTGGTTCATTATTATTGGGTCGTGATCCACAAACTGGTTTACAAAAGAAATCCGCCTTTGAGTTATTGCGTTTGACCATCCCGCGGCGGGTTTACACCAATGACCATATGGACTATATTGTCGATACCTTCATTGACGTGTTGAAAGATGTTAAACAAGTTAAAGGTTTAGACTTTGAATATGAACCATCTATTTTGCGTCACTTTACCGCGCGTTTGAAATATATTGACTAATTAACTTTTTACTCCAAACTATTCCGTCAGTAACATCACTGGCGGAATAGCTTCCGCCTTATCGTCGCAAAATACAACACTGATATTTTTATTACGGACACCACAATTACATTAATTTTTTTGTATTATAAAAAATCAGTACAACAACATATCAATCTGTTATATCCATATATTTTTCAACAAAACACTAGAAATAACATACCATAGCAACTTTTGTAAAGCTTAATATTTACATATGTTTATATGCCAATTAGATGATTGTCGCTCTGCTAATAAAATTGTTATTATTCCGTCATGGGTGATTCTAACCAAGCAGTAAAAACTAGATACGCCCTTCACTGCCAATCTTTTTGTGATTATAAATTTAACCAACTTTAAAAGGGTCATTAAAATGAAATCTTCAAATAAAAAATACTTGGGCGTTGTGATTTCTACATTCGGCTTATTCGGGTTGAATGCCTGTAATAGCGGCACCAGCAATCAAACCACCGCAACGACAACCACCCCAGTAGTAGCACAAGTTGCACCGACAACGCCATCTTGTTTAATGATAAACTTAAACTCAACCACCCCAAATTCAAAAACCAAAAATAATTTACTATTAACCATTCAAAATAATTGCAGTGAAACATTAAAATTAGATACGCAAACCCTGTCTTTTTTATCTCAAGATGTTGCGCGCACACCAGTGGATGCACCACTTAAATTTAGTGCAACCAGTGCCGATGGCAAGAAATATAATCTGACGTTTGGTCAGGTAAATCCACAAACCGGCGCAGTTCAAAGCAGTAGCAATAGCAAATTTACCTTGGCACCCCAAGAAGGAATTATGCTAAAAGGGAACGGCACATTAAATGGCGTAGCGTACGACTGGAAAACCGCCAATGCAACATTGCAATTAACTGATCCCGCTAATCCAATAGCCGACCAATGCTTAAAATCACATCTAACCCTCCTTGGTGTAGATACCAAGAAGAAAGCCAACGCCTCTATCTATGTTGAAAATACTTGCGACACCCCACAATCACTGAAAAATAAAGAGATTTCGTTTTTATCTCAGGATTTAGCAGGTTATCCAATTGCACTACCTAAATTAAGTACAACCTGGAGTGATGGGGTTAACTATAGTATGACATTTAGCAATAACGATGGACATTACTATGTAAACACTCATCTGACACCTGATGCAATTGTGCTTCCGCCACACTGGGGTATTTCGGTATCCGGAACCATACCATTAAATGGAACTAAGTACGACTACTTTACGGCAGAACGTCCCATGCTG
>JBPOJK010000061.1:0-5465 GCA_052033675.1 Pseudomonadota bacterium | reverse complement strand
TCACCAAAAGTATTAGCAATAATGATATTCTGCTGATAATCTTTCATTGAATGAAAGACTACTTTAAGACCAGCCTCAGTCAATTCATCGGCAATGCTAATCAGATGATTTATATGAATTCGGTGATGTCAAGTAATGGTGATTATAACTTGGTGATTACTTTTGCTACTGGAACCAATCTAAATGCGGTAATTGGTGATACTTTGAATCGCTTGAATACCGCGTTACCGATGCTGCCGCAGATGGTGCAAAGTCTGGGTGTGACCATGCGCAAGAGTTCGCAAAATCTGTTAATGTCATTGTCAATGCAGGGTGGTGGCAAAATTGATCAGGTTTATCTGAGTAACTATACCTATCGTGCAATTTATACCGAATTGGTGCGGGTTAAAGGTGTGGGTGATGTCAATATCGTTGGTGATCGTACCTATTCAATGCGAATTTGGTTACAACCGGATAAAATGGCGAAATTGGGGGTTTCAGTTGAAGATGTCCAAAATGCCATTAATGAGCAAAACGTGCAGGTGGCAGTTGGTCAGGTAGCAGCGCCACCAACCGATGGCACCAATTTGATGGCAATCAACTTGGTGGGGCAAAGCTATTATAGTGATCCGAAACAGTTTGAAAATATCGTGGTACGCTCGCAAGGAACACAATATATCCGGATTAAAGATATTGCCCGGGTTGAATTGGGTGCGTTAAGCTACGATACGATTAACAAGCTTGATCATCAATCGACAATTGGTTTACAGATTTATCTTGACCCATCGGCCAACCAGTTGGCAACTCATGCGGCAATTTTGCAAACTATGGATAAATTATCCAAACAATTCCCGCAGGGTATGAGTTATGTAGTGTCGTTTGATAATACCAAATTCATTAAAAAAGCCTTATCTAATGTTGCCGAGACTTTACGTGATGCCTGTATTTTGGTGGTGTTAGTGGTGTTTTTGTTCCTGCAAAAATGGCGGGCAACGATTATTCCCATTTTGACTATTCCGGTGGCGGTAATCGGTACTTTTGCCGGGATGTATGCAACCGGTTTCAGTATTAATAATCTGACGTTGTTTGGCTTGATTCTGTCGATTGGGATTGTCGTCGATGACTCGATTGTGGTGATTGAGAATGTCGAGCGGATTATGAAACAGGACGGTTGTAGTGCCAAGCAAGCTTCAATCAAGTCAATGGAAGAGGTTGCTAGCGCGTTGATTGCGATTGTCTTGGTACTGTGTTGTGCGTTTGTGCCATCAGCATTCCTTGGCGGATTAACCGGGATTCTCTATCGTCAGTTTGCCATTACGATTGCCATTTCGGTGGTGATTTCAGGGGTGGTTGCGCTGACTTTAACCCCAGCATTGTGTGCGATTTTCCTAAAAGATGGCGCGCATCATGAAGTAACTTTTAAACCATTTATCAAGTTTAACCATTATTTTGATTGGTTTACCGAGCAATATCTTAAAGCGGTTAAATATCTGCTTAATCATCGTAAAGCATTTATGGGGGTGTTTGGCGGAGTATTGGTTTTAACCAGCTTGATTTATTATGTGTTGCCAGTGGGTTTTATTCCCAATGAAGATAAAGGATTTTTCCTGACGCAGATCAGTTTGCCGAATAACTCGTCGTTATCACGAACCGAAGAGGTTGCCGACAAATTCGTTACCGCAATGCTGAAAGACAAAACCAATGTTGATAATACCGTCAGTTTGATCGGGATTGATGAACTGCATGCCGGATCAATTAAAACTAACGTTGCAACCGTTACTACCGATTTGGTGGATTGGGATCACCGTAAAGAAGATGTCAATGCGTTAATTGCCAAAGCTAATGAATATGGTCAGCAAAATAAGGACGCAACCTTTATTGCCTATAACCAGCCGGCAATTGACGGGATTAGTGCTACCAACGGTGTCGAAATGTACATTCAGGACAAGGTTACTGGTGATTATTATGCGCTGGATCGCTATGCTAAAGAAATTACCACTCAGTTAAGTGCCAGTCCAATGGTTGCGCGGAGTTATTATACTTTCAATCCATATAATCAGGCCTTTAGTGTCTTGGCGAATATTGATCGTGCCAAATATTATGGAGTTTCGATTAGTGATATTTATAATACGCTGGAAGCCAACTATGGCCCGGATCTGGTAAATTACTTCTATCGGATGGGGGATTTGTTCTGGGTTACCGTTCAAAGTGATTATCCATATCGGAGTTCACCAAAAAATCTTGATACCTTATTTGTTAAGAACGAGAGCGGTGTAATGGTGCCGATGAATAGTCTGGTAACCGCTCAAATGACCACTTCGCCGGATGTGATTGAACGCTTCAATGATTATCTGGGAACTAAAATTGTGGTTGAGCCGAAAGAGGGTTATACTATCCAGCAGATTATGCAGTTGATGCAGCAAACGGTCAATAGTGTGCTACCGAAAGAATATAGTTATACTTGGTATGGCGTGAGCTATCAGCAAAGTTCCGGCGGTGCCACTTCGGCCTTTGCCTTTGCCTTTGGGATGGTGATGATTTTCTTGGTTCTCGCTGGACAATTTGAAATGTGGCGCTTACCGTTAGTGGTAATTATGGCGATTCCGTTTGCGTTATTTGGCGCGGGAGCGATTCTATTTGCACGTGGTTTGGATAATGACCTTTATTTCCAGATTAGTTTAATTACCTTACTTGGGCTCTCGGCGAAGAATTCAATTCTGATTACCGAGTTTGCCATCGAGCACTGGCGGATGGGCTCATCAACCGTCGAAGCAGCTTTGATTGCGGCTAAACAACGGTTTAGACCAATTATCATGACTTCACTGGCATTCATTTTGGGTGCATTACCGTTGGCAATTGCTCACGGAGCCAATTCCAATGCTGAACATTCGGTTGGTACTGGGATTATCGGGGGAATGCTAGGTTCAACTTTGATTTCAATTATCTTTGTACCGCTGTTCTTTGTGGTAATTATGGGCAAGAAACAGCATAAAGTAGAAGAATAGTGATTTTAACTAAAGCTGATTTACGCCCGCAAATGCGTATCCGGCGCAAAAATATTTCGGTGGCGGAAGAGCGGATTGCTGCTCTGGCGCTACTTACAAGTATAAAACCATTATTGGCAGGCGTTAACTCGCTTGCCATTTATTTTGCCGCTTACCATGAACTGGATTTGACTCCGGTAATTGACTATTGTCTGGCCCAGGATAAAAAAGTTTATCGCCCGATCGCATATCGTTCAACTAGATTTTTGCAGTTTGAACCAATAAGCTCTGATTGTAATCGCGATATATTTGTCAGTGATGATTATCTTCCAATTTCCCCTGTGTCTCTGGAGCTAATTGATTTGGTTTTGATTCCGTTATTGGCGTGCGATTATCGGGGTAATCGCTTGGGACAAGGTGGTGGATATTATGATGCCAGCCTGCATAATTTAGCTCATCGTCCCCAGCTGTGTGGGATTGGTTATGATTGGCAGTTAGTGCCGCAATTAATTTCTGATGAATGGGATGTTAAACTGGACTATTTTGCCAGCGATAAGAGGTTACTCAATTTTGAAATTTGATAAAATGTTTAGTCGCGTGAGGCATTATAAAAATATTGGTGTTATTTGTGGTCTATTGGTCATGTCATGCGCGGTAATTGCATTTATCAGTAATATTTACCCATTATTGAACGATAATTATCGCTTGGCTCATAATATCAGCAATCCGCGCTTTGTGCTGATTCTGATTACCCGCGAAGTTTTGGCATATATGTTGTTGGTTTTTGGGATTGCTTTAATCGGGCGGTCGCGGGTGGTATGGTGGATCAGCATTGTTTTATTGGTACTAAACTTTACCAGCAATATTGTCTCGCATGGGATGCCATTACATTTACCATTGATTATTATTACCATGTTTATTTTGATATTAAATTTCCGGATTTTTGATCAACAATTATATCTTTCCTATGGCTTTGTCTTTATCTCCGCATTTGTAATTTTTGCCTTGGTCTATGGCGTATTTGGTAGTTATTTTCTGCGCTCGCAATTTGTCAATTTAAAAACCCTCAATGATGCAGTTTATTTTACGCTAGTTACGTATAGTACGGTTGGTTATGGTGATATTTTTCCACTAACCGCAGGTGCTAAAAACTTTGTGATTTCAATGATTGTTATGGGGCTGGTAATGTTTACTTCAGGGATTACCCTGATAGTCTATGCCTTAAATAATAAAATTCGTAAGATATTGTTTCATTTGAATAAAGGAAAAGTTTCAATGACTAATCATATTGTTTTTGTTGGTTATGGTATTTTCACCAAGATTTTAATTGAACGCTATCGTAAATCCGGTCTTGAGTTTATCGTTATTGATTCCGGTAAGAATATGGATACCGATCGCCAATTTTTGCAGGAACAAGATTTGCTGTTAATTTCACCCTATCCAGGCAATAAAGATACTTTGGTACGGGCGAGGCTGGAAGAGGCACGAATCGTTATTGTCAGTTTTGAACAAGATTCAGATACTATCTTTGCGATTATGAATGTGGCGGAATTTTTGAAAGAAGTTAATCCGCGACCAAGAATTGTTGCGCGGGTATATTATGAAGAAAATATTTCCAAAGCGTTAGCGGTTGGGGCAGATGAAGTTGTCGCGCCGCATTTGATGGCGGCTGACCGAATAATGGCGTTAAGTCACGAATTAGTAACTAACTAGTTAACATATTGGATTAATTATTCGTCAAAACGAACATCAAGAATTTCATATTCCTTGATACCATTGGGAACTTTTACTTCAACCACATCGCCGGGTTTTTTACCAATTAAGCTTCTGGCTACTGGCGTATTAACCGAAATTTTGCGGATCTTAACATCAGCTTCATCATCGCCGACAATTTGGTAGCTGATTTTTTCATCACTTTCTAAGTCAAGAAGATCAATTGTTGCACCAAAAACAATTTTCCCATCGCTGTTAACGGTGGCTAAATCAATGATTTGTGCATGAGAGAGTTTCGATTCTATGTCAGCGATTCGTCCTTCGACAAAAGCCTGTTTTTCTTTGGCTGCGTCATACTCGGCATTTTCAGACAAATCGCCATGACTTCTGGCTTCGGCGATTGCCTGAATTACGCTAGGTCGTACCACGCTTTTTAAATTTGCCAACTCTTGTTCAAGTTGTTTAGCGCCGGTTTTAGTCATTGGATATTTTTGCATTGAAACACCTGTTATTTGCAGATTATATTAATTTGTTATAAAAGTAAAAACCGAGAGTAGAACTCTCGGTTTAAATCTCGTTGCTTGCGTATCGCTACGCGGGCAATTATTTAGCTGCAGAAGCTTCGTGATGAGCAGCAGCAGGCTTAGAAGCTGCTTTTTTATGAGATTTTTTATGAGATTTTTTGTGTGCTTTAGAAGCAGCAGGTTTTTCAGCTTTAACTGGAGCAGAAGCTTCAGCAGCAAAAGCAGAAGTAGCGAAAGCACCAGCGATAAGAACAGCTAATAATTT
>JBPOJK010000118.1:0-2064 GCA_052033675.1 Pseudomonadota bacterium | reverse complement strand
CATCTTCCCAATATCCTCTAATATTAGTATAGCCACGCAACTTTGGCATTGAATGATTTGTTACCTTCTTTCTTTTATTATCAATTACTATCTCAAGATCTGTTGGGCCATTCCAATTTACAACACCATAGCCATAAGCTGTGATTTTAAAATCTACACTTTTAACACCAGTTACTTTAGACATAATTTATTCCTCCATTTTATGATTAGTTAAAGTTAAAATAGTTTTATATGAAATTGTTCCCACAGACTGTTTATCACAGACTGCATAATAAATTGCCTCAGCATGTTTCGCTGACTCGCCACCAACTTTATCTAGGTGCTCCGGTATATAACTCAAATAGATTGGTGATTCTGGATCACGAGCTAAATTGAGTAACGCATTATCACTAAAAGGTTTTTTCTCGCCAGCTATATTATGATGTTTTTTAAACATGTGTGATAATAAATCTTTTGAACTGTCACGCTGCCCGTTGGCACTTATTCCTTGAATAATGGCACATGATTCAGTTAAATTATCAAATTCATCGCGTTCTGATATAGGAAACTGATAAGCATATTCATTGATAAATTGCGGGTTTGTATAATCATTAACATCCAATTTAGCCATTTGCACAAATCGATTATCACCACGTAGTGAGTTTTTGCTGATTCGTGGTTTTTTATCGTCTGTCTTATTTTTAATAACCTTAACAGGTTCAGTAACTTTTTTATTCAGCAAAATAATGCTTTTTTTAATCGCCGATTCTAAATCCTGCAAGATTACGTTATTATAGCTTGATGCGTAGAACTCTTTATAAAGTTGATACAATTCAGGCAGTTGAAATTTTTTATCACCTAATCTATCAACCAGATAATTATACCATGCAGCAGCGGATTGCAGCCCGTTTAACGAAGCTAGGAATTTTGCTGATGCCCCAGTTTGTTTTCCTCGCGTAATATCATCCGTAATGGCTACTTGCAAGATATTAACATCTAAATTTTTACCAAAACGATCTAATCGCCCAAGCCGCTGTAAAACGTTTTCCGGCGTACTCATTTCGCTAACCATATGGTTACAGCTAATATTTAGTGAGGCCTGAACAATCGGACCAGCACGCAACACTTCATATTTTTGTATCCCATCTTGTTTAAATGACTCATAAACCTCATTAAATAAATGCTTCTTATCACTACGTTTATATTTTGAATGAAATAATAAACTTCTTTCAGCTTCTTTTTGAAATAAGTAGCTAAGCTGCGCGGTTTTTGCCGTATTGCTTATCACAAAGGTTTTATTTGCGTAACTTTGGTAAAATGGGTTATTATGTAGTTCTTTTTCGTCATAGTTAATAAATTGAATTTGATATTGGCTATTATTAAACGATGGCATCTCTATAACATCACTATTCTCAATATCCAAAATATCTTTCAAATAACTATAATGCGGAGTTGCTGATACCAATAGAGTGCGTTTATCATTCTTACAACGCATATTTTTATTGGCGATTAGTTCCGCAAATAACAGATTAAATACGTCCATTCCGATATATTCGTGATATTCATCAAATACTACATGAGCATTAACAAAAGGTAATAAACTATTTACATTAGTATGAGTGGTAATTGCTCCTAAAATCTGGTCTATTGTGGTAACAACTACATCACCAGAAAAATAACTTTCTTCCTTGGTTGGTGTATCCCATTCATTGGTAAATTTAAACTCACCAGTAAATATTTCGATATTTGCATCTGGTAAATAAGTATCAATTAATTCTTGAAATATACCTTGGCAAATTTGTACTCGTGGACAAACCCAAATAATTTGCTGAGCATTGGTTAACTTAGTCCATTCTAGAGCAATTTTAGTTTTACCACACCCAGCCGCGCCTGCAAGTACGGCTATATCTGGTACTTCCGCTAATTTTTGTGCAACCTCACTTTGTTTTTGCGAACGTTCTGAATCTGGGAATTTACCGATACCATCTGCAATATGTGATGTTAAATTTGAGATAGTTTCTTGTTTTTCCAGTAAAACCTCATCTAAGCGTTGCTCTTGAATTAAATCATGCAAATCCATTGCAG
>JBPOJK010000043.1:0-33245 GCA_052033675.1 Pseudomonadota bacterium | reverse complement strand
CCAATTACCGGAAACCAATCATGAACGACTAGAGCGGCCATTTAAATATTTGCTGCATGATTATAAAGAAGTGTTAACCAATGGCATCTTCTTTCGCTATAATTCAATTACCGCTTTTGCACTGTGTTCAGTCTTTGCTTATTTAACACTGTCACCATATTTACTGCAAATCAAAGCTGGGTTATCGCCGGAAGTTTTTGGTTATACCAATTTATTAATTTCGGCAACCCTGATTATTTCAAGTTATATTAATAGTAAATTAATCCATCGTTTTACTATCGATCAATTACTATTGTGTGGCGTTATTTTGTTGGCGGCATCAGGAGTCATCTTTCTGCTCGGTGGAATATTCAATCTTTCCTCAGCCATTGCGATAATCATCCCGATGATAATCATGACTTGCGGCAGCGGGTTTATTTACCCAAATGCCAGCGCTGGCGGATTAAGTTTATTTGCTAAAAGCGCCGGAACTGCCAGCGCCGTTTATGCCTGTATCCAAATGTTGGGTGGTTCAGCAGGAAGCGGATTTATTTCATTAATGTCGCGCTATGGGCAACCACAGGAGTGTTTGGGCTTATTTATCATCTTGCAAGGGGTGATTGGGATAGTCTTTGCCCGTCAATTAATCTCAAAAAATCGCCATCTTAAATACTAAAATCCGCAGATTTAGCTAACTTGTAGCCAATGTTAACGAAAACATAAAATATATATCTTTCCATATCAATATGTTACCAACACCCAGTAGTGTTTACTACTGGGTATCTTATTTGTCATGATGTTACAATACTCGCTTAATAATACAAATATCGCCAACTTAGGCGGCGGGGAATATAATATAATGTATGATGATATCTATTTATTCATTCAAGTAATTAATGCCGGTGGTTTTACTCAAGCGGCACAAAAACTTAAAACCCATCAGGCAACCATCAGTAAAAAAATTATGCGCCTTGAGGAAGAAATGGGGGTAACCCTAATCAATCGCAATACGCGTAACCTTCAATTAACCAACGAAGGTCAATATCTTTATGAACAGTTTAAGCCGCATTTTGAATCGATGGAAAAATCATTGGATAATGTGGTTAATCAAGATGATAAGGTGCAAGAAGGAAAACTATCAATCGCGATGTCGCCGTCATTGTCAACCACCGACATCAATAACTACATTCTAGATTTTACTCTTCATCATCCGCAAATAATGCTTGATATTCATTATACCTTGAATGATGTCAATTTGTTAAAAGATAACTATGACATGGCAATTACCCTGTCAAAACCGGCGCAGGAAACCGCAGTAATCAAAACCATCTGGCAATTGCATACAATTTTATGTGCAGCTCCTGCGTACATTAAGCGCTTTGGCAATCCTAAAAGCCTCAAAGATCTTGAGCAACACAAAATAATTTTACCATTGATTTCGATGCGTGGCAACAGTATTCTGGAAGGAATCCACACTGCTACCAACCGATTAGTCAGCCAAAAATTCAATCGCCATTGTGTTGCCGTTAATTCATCAACCAACAATATCAATTTTGCCCTGACTGGAAAATGTATTGTTCCATTGTATGATTGCATTGCCGAAGAATATCTGGAAAGCGGACGCTTGGTGCGAATTTTACCCGAATATCAGGCAATTCCGGTTAATGTCTATCTAGCGCGACCTACCAGCTATAAAAATAAATTGGTTGATTTATTCTCGGCGCATATCAGCACCTGCATCCAAAGATTAAATGATGAGCGTGCTGCAAAAATGGCTACCCAAGAACCAAAAATCGAGTTTAAAACCGATGGTGCAAAACTAACTCAAGAAGAAAAATCACTGAATCAATTTACTGACATCAGCATTAATTAAAACCTCTCTATCTCTCCGCATTGGAAAGCACCTCATTTGTGAGGTGCTCTTTTTTATCGCCAAAGCCACTAGTTCTAGGTGAAATAGCTTGTTATACGTAAATAAACCCGATTGGTAAGCAATGCATAACTATATTTACCACTATGGGCTATGAAAATATGTTCGCAATCCAGAGATAAATTTGTTTGAATATATCGCACTGCACCATAAGAAATTTAGAAAAGACCAGAAACAAGTAGTACAATACGCCATTGTCTGCTATGGCTAATTAATTATTTGCAAATAACACTACCTACCGCAGGAAATTCGAATACGCGCAGCAATAATCTGATTATTTTTCAAACCTTACTAGAGGGATATAAAATGAGCGATAAATTTAAATTAAATGAACAACTAACTAAAGATGCACTAGATTACCACCGCTTGCCAAAACCAGGAAAAGTTCAGGTAGTTTCAACCAAACCAGTTGTTACTCAGCGGGATTTATCACTGGCGTATTCGCCGGGCGTTGCGGCACCCTGCCTCGAAATTGAACGCGATCCGCAAACTGCCTATCAATACACCAATAAAGGTAACCTAGTTGCGGTAATTAGTAATGGTACCGCAGTTCTGGGCTTGGGAAATATTGGTGCGCTGGCCGGTAAACCGGTAATGGAAGGCAAAGGGATTCTGTTCAAAAAATTTGCCGGCATTGATGTATTTGATATTGAAATCAATGAAACCAATATTGACAAACTGGTCGATGCGATTGCCGCGCTCGAGCCGACTTTTGGTGGAATTAACCTCGAAGACATCAAAGCCCCAGAATGTTTTGAGGTTGAACGGCGCTTAAAAGAGCGGATGGCAATTCCGGTATTTCACGATGATCAGCATGGAACCGCAATTGTAGTTGCTGCGGCAGTAATCAATGCCTTAACCTTGGTTGATAAACAACTGGAAAAATGTAAAATTGTGGTATCCGGTGCCGGCGCCGCAGCCATCGCCTGTTTAAACCTGTTGGTTTCATTGGGCGCAGACAAAAAAAATATTTATGTTTGTGATTCCAAAGGCGTAATTCATTCTCAGCGCGAAGGTAAGCTTGATCCCTCTAAACAATTATATTGCCAAGATACCGCTTACCGAACTTTGGAAGATGCGATTGAACAGGCCGACATTTTCTTGGGGCTCTCCGGACCAAATACCGCAACCCAGGAAATGATTGTAAAAATGGCGGCGGATCCGCTGGTATTTGCCCTTGCCAATCCAACCCCGGAAATTTTACCGGAATTGGTGCGTGAGGTTCGTCCAGATGCAATTATTGCTACCGGACGCAGCGATTACCCCAATCAAGTTAACAATGCTTTATGTTTCCCGTATATCTTCCGGGGCGCACTTGATGTTGGTGCTACCGCCATCAATGAAGAAATGAAAATTGCCGCGGTTAAAGCGATTGCACAATTAGCAATGCTGGAACCCAACGAAATGGTGACTAGCGCCTATGGTGGACAGGAACTACATTTTGGGCGTGAGTATTTGATTCCTAAACCGCTAGACCCACGGTTGATTCAAATCATTGCCCCAGCAATCGCCAAAGCCGCAATGGAAACCGGCGTGGCTACCCGCCCAATTGCCGATTTTGCACAATATGAGCAGCAATTATCGCAATATGTCTATCGTTCGGCGAATTTCATGCGTCCGGTAATGAGCGCCGCCAAATTACGTCCAATGCGGATTGTATTATGTGAAGGTGAAGAAGAGCGGGCATTATTGGCGGCTGCCGAAGTAATTGAGCTTAAATTAGCTCATCCGGTATTGATTGGACGGGCGTTTGTAATTGAAAAACGGATTGAAAAGCTCGGTTTAAAAATTCGTCCCGGAGTTGATTTCGAACTGGTAAATATTGAAAATGATTCGCGCTACAAGAGCCTGTGGCAGCAATATTACCAATTAATGAAACGTAAAGGAATTACCGAAGAAACTGCCCGTGATCATTTATTGACTCGCCACACTTTAATTGGTTCAATGCTGGTACACAATGGTGATGCCGATGGCTTAATCTGCGGGCTGGTTGGTAAATATCGCAATCACTTGGAATCTATCCACAATGTAATCGGTTATGATAATGACAAACAAATTTCCGGCGCGATGACCGCATTGATATTACAAAGCGGCAATTTATTTATCACAGATACCCATGTAAATGATAATCCGAGTGCCGAAGAATTGGCTGAAATTACCCGCATGGCCGCCAAAACTATTCGTCACTTTGGCATTGAACCGCAAATAGCGCTGGTATCACACAGTAGTTTTGGCTCGCATCAAGATTCACCAAGTGCAGAAAAAATGCGGACGGTTCTGGATTTGATTCAAAACAGCAATCCGGAACTGATGATTGATGGCGAGATGAATGCCGATGCAGCACTAATTCCCGATATCCGTAACCGCATCATGCCGGATTCACCATTAGTCGGACCAGCCAATTTGATGGTTATGCCCAATGTTGAAGCGGCGAATATTTCTTATAACCTGATGCGGGTATCGTCATCTGATGGTGTAACCGTTGGACCGATCTTAATGGGGTTGAAGAAACCAGCACATATTCTTAGCACAATTTCAACCGTGCGCCGGATTGTCAACATGGTTGCTTTTGCCTCGGTTGAGGCGCAAAATAAGTAGCTATAACCCGGTAAATTAATCTCACCCCACTAATTACAATAATTAGTGGGGTTTTTTATCGAGGATAAAATCAGTAAATTTGCATAAAAATACAGCTACACCAGTACAAGATACGCTATAATTTTCGTTTGCCTCTGAGGATATTAAAGGAGAAAATATGATGTCCACTAACAAACCACTATTAATCGCGATTTTGGCGGCAGCCAGTACCCTAATGGTTGCCTGTAATAAAGATAATTCCGCTACCGGCAACAGTGCCAATAGCACGATAACTCACTCAAAAGACATAATATTTGTTGACAACGGCGCCGATGCACCAACTTTGGATACCGTTATGACACAGGATACGAACAGCGCTAGAGTATTATATGATTTATTTGAAGGTTTAACCTCTTTTGATCAAAGCAACAAAATTATTCCCGGATTGGCGCAAAGCTGGGAGATATCCCCTGATGCAAAAACCTACACTTTCCACCTCCGTCCGGGATTAAAATTTTCTGATGGTACACCGATTACTGCACAAGACGTAGTTTTCACCTGGCAACGATTGGTTGATCCAAAAACCGCTTCACCGTATAACTATATTGGCAGTAACATAGTCAACGGTCAGGCAATCATTGATGGCAAGAGCGCACCAACCAGTTTAGGCATAACCGCGATGAATAATACCACAGTTCAAGTCAAACTCGTTCATCCGGATGCTTCATTTTTGGAAATGGCTTCAATGCCCAATGTCGGGATAGTCTCGCAAGCCAATCTTAAAAAATTTGGTGCACAATGGACAAATCCAAAAAACATGGTAACTTCTGGTGCTTATAAACTAAAAGAATGGGTAATTCAGGGCTATATTCTGGTTGACAAAAATCCCAATTATTATGATGCTAAAAATGTTGCAATTCAGCAAGTTAAATTTTTACCAATTGTTGATACTAGCTCATCTTATAGCCAATACCAATCCGGTGGAATTGATGTGACCTATACGATACCAGTTGATCAGTATAAAGCAATTGCCGCTGAATACCCGGATCAAACACATACTGTCACACAAGAAGGAATGTACTATTACGATTTGAATATGACATTGCCAAAATTTAAAGACAATCTAAAATTACGGCAGGCATTATCAATGGCCGTTGATCGTCAAGTACTGGTGAAAGATGTTTTAGGTCAAGGTCAAACACCAATGTACTCTTATGTTACTTCAACCATTGAAGGCGGCAAATTTGCCGGATTAGATTATGCCTGGGCAAAAGAACCACGGGCACAACAAATCACCGATGCCAAAAAATTGTTTACCGAAGCCGGTTACGGACCAAATCACCCGTTGCAAATTTCGATAGCCTATAATACCCTTGATGCCCACAAAAAAATTGCTTTGGCCGTTGGTGCGATGTGGCAACAGGTATTTGGTGCCAATGCAATTCAGGTAACTTCGGCCAATCAGGAATGGAAAACGTTCTTGAAAGCACGGAATATGGCCAATTATGACGTTGCTCGCGATGGTTGGATTGCCGATTACAATAGTGTTGATGCCTACACACCACTATTTGCATGCAAAAATCCGCAAAACAATTCTAAAACCTGTAATCCACAATACGACAAGCTAATTTCAGAAGCTCAAAATTCGCTGGACCCACAAGAACGAGTTACATTGATCCGCCAGGGAATTGAAAGCGCGATGCAGGATTATTCAATTATTCCACTGTATCAGTACACTTATTCACGGTTAGTTAAACCATACGTCAAAAACTACGATCCAACCAATAACCATATGGATCACGTACTTAGTAAATGGTATAAATATTAATCAAGGAATCTCCCATGCTTAAGTTTGCAATCAAGCGAATACTGGTATCAATTCCTACTCTGTTGGCAATTATTACTCTAGTATTTTTTCTGGTACACCTAACCCCGGGAAATCCTTTTGACGGTGAACGAGCGCTGACTCCGGAAGCTCTGAAATCGTTAATGGCACAATATCGCTTGGATTTACCAATCTGGCAGCAATATCTGCTGTATCTGAAAGATCTCATCCATGGCAGCTTCGGCATTTCGATGAAATACCTTGGTCAGCCAATAAATGATCTATTGTTTCCGGATAATATGGGTGGCTTTTGGGTAACCTTGCGCCTAAGCATCTACACCATGATGATTGCCGTACCGTTGGGAATTGTTGGTGGTGCTTATGCCGGATTACACAAAGATTCGTGGTTCGACCGGATTGTGGTGTCCGCCAACATCTTTTTTACCGCGGTACCAACCATGGTAACCGGACCACTGGCAATCCTGATTTTCGCGGTTACTCTGCGGCTGTTCCCCGCCGGGGGCTGGGGTGACGGCGGATTTGTTCAATTGTTTTTACCGGTTACGATCCTGATTCTGGCATATGTTCCAACTATTGCCTTTGTTACCCGCGGATCCATGATTGAAGTACTTTCTTCAAACTATATTCGTACTGCGCGCGCCAAAGGACTGCCAACTAAAACCATTCTTTTTAAACATGCAATCCGTCCAACCCTATTACCTGTAATTTCGTTACTGGGTCCGATGTTTGCCGGAATATTGGTTGGTGCAGTCGTTACCGAGCAGATCTTTACCTTGCCGGGCTTGGGAGTATTAACCACCAATGCCGCAACCAATCGCGACTACAATATGATTATGGCAATTACGATTTTAGGTAGTACCCTAACAATAATTTTCAATGTAATCGTGGATCTATTGTATATGGTGCTTGACCCGAAAATCAAGCAATAGGAGCCGACATGCTATTAAAAACCAAAAATCTCAATCTTGACACTCCCAAAACCCGCGGGTTCTGGCTAAGTGTGTTTATTCGTTTACGGCGCAATAAATTGGCGATGACTAGCGGACTGATTATCATTTTGTTAGCATTATTGTGTATTTTTCAACCGATGTTTAGTTCCATCCCCTACTATAAAACCGACTGGAGCGCACTCTTACAAGCGCCCAATGGACAACACTGGTTTGGCACTGACAGTCTTGGCCGTGATTTATTTGTCCGCTGTTTTATCGGCGGGCGGATAACTTTTGAAATTGCCTTTGCTGCAGCCTTTGTGGTGCTATTGGTCGGAATTTTTTATGGCGCGGTTGCTGGTTATGTCGGTGGCAAAGTTGATACTGTAATGATGCGGATTGTTGATGTATTATATGGTATCCCATTTCTGTTTTTCTGTATTTTATTAATTACGCTCTTTGGAAATAGCATGGCATTGTCATTTGTCGCGATTGCCGCGATATCATGGCTGGACATGTCGCGAATCGTTCGCGGGCAAACCTTGAGTATCAAACATAAAGAATACGTTGAAGCGGCAAAAATTGGCGGGGTTAGCAATTTCAAAATTATTACCCGTCACGTTATTCCCAACTTATTAGGCGTAGTAATTGTTTATGCTGCGTTAACTGTTCCGAATATGATCGTCCTCTCAGCGGTGTTGAGCTTTTTTGGCTTGGGTGTAACCGAACCAATGACTTCATGGGGAATGCTGATTTCTGATGGAGCGCAAAATATGCAAGCGTGGTGGCTATTACTGTGCCCGGCAGGATTAATGGTTATCACCCTGCTGTCATTTGCGTTTTTTACCAATGGATTACGCGATGCGCTTGACCCACGATAACATACTCTTGGTCTTTGAATCTTGGACATTGTCATATCTCAAAAAAGACTCGTCATGTACTACATGTACACATCCTCGTCTTTTTTTCAATATTCCGCGTCCACGATTCAAATACTGCGAGTATAGATTTTTCATAGAACATTAATAACAGATATAAAATTTTAATTTTGTGGAGCTCCACATGGCAGAGAAAAATATCACGCCACCGATGGCAAATAATGACGAACCGCTATTAGTCGTGCGCGACTTAAATGTAGAATTTAAAGTACAAGATGGGATGGTTCGTGCAGTAAACGGATTGTCATTTAAAGTTTACAACAGTGAAATCATCGGAATTGTCGGCGAATCCGGCTCCGGCAAAAGTCAAACCATGCTAGCGCTGATGGGGCTACTGGCGAATAATGGCAAGGTTTCCGGCTCGGTAAAATTTATCGGGCAGGAACTAATCGGTTTATCAACAGCTAAATTAAATAAAATCCGTGGTGATCAAATTGCCATGATTTTCCAAGACCCGATGACGTCATTGAATCCATACTTAAAAATCAGCAGTCAAATGACTGAAGTTCTGATGTTACATAAAGGAATGAAATACAAGGAAGCATTGGCCGAATCAATAAAAATGCTTGATCGGGTGAAAATCCCCGATGCCAAAAACCGGATTCATCTGTACCCACACGAATTTTCCGGCGGTATGCGCCAGCGGGTTATGATAGCCATGTCATTACTTACCCGTCCCAAATTACTGATTGCCGATGAACCAACTACGGCACTCGATGTTACGGTACAGGCACAAATTCTCGAGTTATTAAAAGAACTCACACAAGAGTTAAATATGTCGGTAATCTTTATTACTCATGACATGGGCGTGGTTGCCAATATTTGCGACCGAATTAACGTGATGTATGGCGGCTGGCTGATGGAAACTGCGACGATCGGACAGATTTTCAATGATCCCGAGCACCCCTATACCCGTGCGCTATTAGGAACGATCCCTGATCTGGAAACTAATGATACCATGTTAAAAACCATTCCCGGCGAGCCGCCAAATCTCTTACATTTGCCGGTCGGTTGCCCGTTTCAGGAACGTTGTGATTTTGTGAGCGGTGCCTGCCGTGGCGAAATTCCATTACGTAAAATTGCACCGCGGCATGTGATGAAATGTACCTTATTACCAAAAGGAGCGCAATCATGAATAAAATTCTTAGCGTTGATCAATTAAAAGTACATTTTAATCTCAGCGGTGGCTGGTTCAAAGCCCATAAAACCGTCCATGCCGTCGATGGTATTTCTTTTGATGTCATTGAAGGCGAAACCTTAGGAATCGTCGGCGAATCCGGCTGCGGTAAATCGTCGCTGGCTCGTGCACTATGCGGACTTAATCCAATTACCGCCGGGAAGGCTCTTTTTGGTAATAAAATTGATTTAGCCAAAGCCTCGGCGCGCGAATGGAACGATGTCCATAAGCAGGTACAATTTATTTTTCAGGATCCAGTTGCGGCACTCGATCCGCGAATGACCGTTGCCGAAATTATCGCCGAGCCATTGGTCACGCTCTATCCTGAAATGAAAAAAGCCGCAGTCATGGAAAAAGTTTTGGCGACGATGAAACTAGTTGGTTTAAGCCATAATCAGGTTAATCGTTATCCACTCGAATTTTCAGGTGGTCAATGTCAGCGGATCGGCATTGCCCGCGCTTTAATTCTCGAACCAAAGGTACTGATTTGCGACGAATCCGTCAGTGCTTTGGATGTCTCGATAAAAGCCCAAATTATTAACTTACTGCAAGAACTGCAACAAAAATTGAAGTTAACGATTTTGTTTATTTCCCACGATTTGGGAGTAATTAAACACATCAGCAATCGAATTTTGGTCATGTATTTGGGCAAGATCATGGAATTGGGTGATAAGGAACAAATTTACCATAACCCACAACATCCATATACTAAGGCATTGTTATCTGCAGTACCGGTAGCAAATCCGGAAATTGAAAAAGCTAAAGAGCGCAGCTTCTTAGAAGGAGATTTGCCATCGCCGGTAAATCCACCACAAGGGTGTGTCTTTAGCACCCGCTGCCCATTGGCAGATGAAAATTGTAAGCGTGCCCGTCCGGAAGAAAAGTTTTTGCACGGTCGATTGGTAAGTTGTTTTAAAGTTTAATTGCTACGGTTAGGGGTGATTGTGTTACAATAATCACCTCAATTATATTGTGGGTGGTTAGCTCAGTTGGTAGAGCAGCGGACTCTTAATCCGTTGGTCGTCGGTTCGAACCCGACACGACCCACCAGTGTTTTAAATTCCCGCAAGACATTTGCACACCGCCAATTCATCCAACCGAAACATCCGATGAAAACAATCATCAACCATTAAACCGACTTTCCCAAATAAATAACTTAATCGCATTTAGCTACTTCAAACTTAGCCACTTGGACTGATAGCGATCCAAATGATTACTTTCGGGATTATAACCAGCTACATACGGTTTAACCAATCGAGTGTAAGTTGGTTGATAAAGCGGAATAATCGGGTAATCATTTAAAGCCAATGTTAGTGCCTGAGTATAAATTTTCACCCGCAATGCCTTATCGGTGGTATTCTCGGCAACTTGAATCAGCTTATCATACTCCGGATTACAATAATGGGAGTTATTTTGCGAGCTGCCACAAACATACATCTGCGCATATGCTTCTACCGAATTATAATCAGCATTGGTGCCATCGCGGGCAATCTGGTAATTTCCCCGCCGCCGGGTTTCCAAAAAAGTTTTCCACTCCTGATTGGCAACTTCAACTTTTACCCCTAAAACACTCTGCCACATTGAAGCGATCGCCAAAGTCCGCTTTTTATTCCCTTCATCAGTATTATAGGTAATCGTTAGCGACAATGGATGCGCACCATCATAACCCGCCTCATGGTAAAGCTTCTGCGCCAATTTTACCTGTTCGTCACGCGGCAACGACTGCCAGTTATAGCCCACCGCAGCGTAAGCACCGCCATCAATTGTTGGTGTTACCGTTGAATATAACGGCAATCTTTTTTCATCGTTGATGATTTTATTCACCAGTGTTTCCCGATCAATTGCCATCGACAGCGCCTGCCGGAGTTTGAGATTGTTTTTTAAAATCGGATCGTTATTATTAAAATCATAATAGACCAACGCTTCATTTTGCCCGCGTTTAAATTGGTCTTTATATTCCGTGCGAATATCCGGACTCAAGTCCATCGGTACCGCCGAAGTAATATCCAGACTACCGCTACGGTAAGAATTAAATTCACTGTTGCGATTCGCCATTGTCTGAAATTCAACCTTAGTAATTCGCACCTGATTGGCTGCATAGTAATATTGATTTTTGCGCAAATCAATAATACCATTGGTAACATTGTTTGCCAATGTATATGCGCCACTGGTTACAATATATTGCGGATCAAGCCAGTCCGTGCCGTATTTGGCAATTACACCAGTTTTCACCACAAAAAAGCACGGCAAGGTCAAAATATCCAGCCAGTTATTATTAGGCTTGACTAAGGTCATAATGATCTTATTATCGATTGCTTTAATTCCTAGCGCCGATAGCGCCATTTTCCCGCTGATAACCTCAGCACCATTAGTAAGATTTTTCAGCAAATAGGCGTAGCCAGCGTGATTTATCGGTTCTGCCAGCCGATAATAGGAATTAATGACATCCTTGGCAGTTAATGGACTACCATCCGAAAAATGCAAGTTTTTCCGCAAATAAAAGGTATAGGTTTTACCATCCGGCGAAATTTCCCATTTCTCAGCCAGCCCTGGAATCGGATGGTTGGAATTATCATAGTCAACCAATCCGGCAAATAAATCATCTAAAACCCGCTTGCCTTCAAGATCATAAATTAAGGTAGGATCCAGAGCACCCGGTGCGGCACCCAAAGCAATGCGAATAGTATCCTGTGGATGAGTACTTTGCTGCGCTTGTTGGGAACACGCTCCGAGAGCAACCATCACAGGTAACAACCAGAATTTATTTTTCATTATTATTTCCCCTTTTAGAAAGTCGGTATAATTGTACCAAGTTATTTACTTATTGCTGCGGCAATAAGTAAATTGCAAAGAGATTTTACATTAAAATTTATTAACAATCAACTTTTTGCAATATTGTATATCCGCAACTTCAAAAAATTTTTGCTACTGGCATTATATGGTGATTAATATTTCTTAATAATCGACAAAAATATCTGGTTGCATTTTTGACTAGTACATTTTTCATTCAACCACATTAACCAACTGTAATTAATTGATAATACCACCATAATAAAATCAAACAATCACCGGCAAACAAAAATCTTAGCTATTCCAATATCACCGATAATCGTTAAACTTTGATCAAGAAATTTCATTATTTTGCAGTTTTTTAAGAGTTGTCCACAAATGTGTACAACTGTAGGTGATTATTTCAAATATAATAGCGGGGTGAATCAATTCACATGATAAGACCCTTATTTGCTCCGTATTACCGGTCTTTTAGACCGGTATCTTTTTTCATTTCATCCTTTATTTCCGTCAATTCCATCTAATTAGAACTACAGCTTACCTCGAATAGTGGTAAAATTAAACTCCGGTTTAATTACCGAATAGCTTAGGAGTATGTTGTGACTGATCAGGAAGCGCTCAATAAAATAGTTAACTATCACCAAAAAGAATTTGAAAACCAGATGGGAGTGATTGCCGCTTTGGATTATACCGTGCTGGCAGAAGACGGTATTTCAGCAAAATTAACCAACACCGAAGGCGGCAGCTTTGTGGGTCGCAAAATTTACCCGGATATTTCATCAACAACCTGGCGCAGCGACATTGTGGCAGAAGCCTTAAACAAATGCCAACAACTGCGTAAACCTCAACGGCTGCTCTCATTGCGTTTTTCGCGGCAAACCTCTTATTGGCTGATAATATTGACTTATGCCCCATTGATAAATCCAGATACCGATAACGTAATTGGTTTTAAAATTACCGGAGTCCTACCAGATTTTCCGCTAAATTTCTACAATCTGGAAAAAATTATTCAATCCTCCCATTACGAAAATAAACCACCGCTGGATAGTGCCAGTGAGGAACAATTGCAGGAAGAGGCGATACTATTTTTACTCTTTCACTGTGAAAACTATCAACGAATTGCCGAATTATTATCTTTGACCAATGGGCGCAAAATCACGCGCTTTATGGTTTCAAAAGTAGTTACCCGTAAAATTTATCCCAAATTTGCAGTAATAAACCTTGAGGCACTGAAACAAAAAGCCCATGAACAAGGTTACCACAAAAAAATCCCAGTGGGTTTGCTGGGAGAGTTCATGTATGATTTAAATCTTCTCTAATTAAGCGGATATTTTAAATGAATGATCGTGAAGCACTTGAATCGGTAATAAGTTACCATCAAAACATTGATGAAAATCGCTTGGTGGCAATTGTTGATCTTGAATATAACATTTTGTATGAAGATGGCAAATCGGCATTACTAACACAAACCGATGGCGGTAGCTTTTTGGGTCGTAAATTGATTCCCGATCTCGCCAAATCACCGTGGCGGATTGAAATTGTTCAACAAGCACTGACCAATTGCTTCAATAGCAGAAAAACATCACATTGGTTATCATTACGCTTTTCACGGATTCCCGAATATTGGTTAATCATTCAAACCTACCAACCATTGATTAATCAGACAACCAAAAATGTCATTGGCTATAAAGTCAGCGGCGAAAAACCGAATTTTCCGTTGGCATTTTATCGTCTGGATAAACTAATCGCCTTATCCAGTCATCATCGCGAAGTGGAGATAATTTCTGAGAGCAATGCCCAGCAGCAATTTGAGCAGGAAGTTTTATTTTTACTCTTTCATTGCTCCAACTACGAACAAATTGCTGAATTATTAAGCCTGACTAATCGCAAAATCTATACCAAAGGGATTATTGCCAAAACCATCAGCCGCAAATTATACCCACAATTCAATGTGATAAATCTTGAAGCCCTGAAAGAAAAAGCTCATGCCCAGGGTTATCATAAAAAGCTCCCTTTTAGCCTGTTTGGCGAATTCATGTTTCCACTTAGCGAACTCTAGTTAGAAAATATCTAATTTAGATTTTACTAAATTATTTTCCGTAAGCTATTGAAATCTATTTCACCGACCATATATATATGACATAACAATCTTGATTACCACTGGTTATATACCAATAACTCTGGTGGAATAGTTAATTGAAATGGAGAACATATTATGCGTTTTGACAAACTTACTACTAAATTTCAGACGGCATTACAAGAAGCCCAGTCACTGGCATTAGCACAGGATAATGCCTATATTGAGCCGCAGCACTTGTTGCTGGCAATGTTAAACGAAGAAAATTCAACTATCGCCAGCATTCTGGCTAAAGTTGGGGTCAATATTGCTCCGCTAAAACAGGAACTAAATCTGTCGGTTTCGCGCTTGCCAAAGGTATCCGGAACTGCTGGCGAAATTTCAGTTTCCCGCGACTTAACTAATTTACTCAATGTCACTGAAAAAATTGCTGCCAAATTACAGGATAGCTATATTGCTTCCGAATTATTTTTACTGGCTGCGCTGGAAGATAAAGGTGACACCGGCAGAATCTTGAAACAATTTAATGTAAAAATCGCCGATATCAATAAAGTAATTATGGATGTCCGCGGCGGTAAAATAGTTGATAATGCTGATTCGGAAGAGCAACGCGAAGCACTCAAAAAATATACCGTTGATTTGACCGAACGCGCTCGGATTGGCAAACTCGATCCGGTAATTGGACGGGATGATGAAATTCGTCGTGCAATTCAGGTCTTGCAACGCCGCACCAAAAATAATCCGGTCTTAATTGGTGAACCCGGTGTCGGTAAAACCGCGATTGTCGAAGGCTTGGCACAACGGATTGTCAATGGCGAAGTCCCCGAAGGCCTAAAAAATAAACGCTTATTAGTCTTAGATTTAGCCTCTTTATTGGCTGGAGCGAAATATCGTGGTGAATTTGAAGAACGCCTCAAAGCCGTGCTTAATGAATTAGCTCAAGACGAAGGTCAAACTTTGATTTTTATTGACGAAATTCATACTTTGGTAGGCGCGGGTAAAGCTGAGGGTGCGATGGATGCCGGCAATATGCTAAAACCTGCCCTCTCGCGTGGTGAATTACATTGTATCGGTGCTACAACTTTAGATGAGTATCGTAAATATATTGAAAAAGATCCGGCGTTGGAGCGGCGTTTTCAAAAAGTCTTGGTCAATGAACCGACGGTTGAAGATACGATTGCGATTTTGCGCGGTTTGCAGGAAAAATATGAAATTCACCATGGCGTGGAAATTACCGACCCGGCAATTGTGGCAGCGGCTGAATTATCCAATCGTTATATTACCGACCGCTTTTTACCCGATAAGGCGATTGATTTAATCGATGAAGCGGCTTCGCGGATTAAAATGGAAATTGATTCTAAACCCGAAGTGATGGATAAACTTGAACGGCGTCTGATTCAGCTCAAAATTGAACGCGAAGCCGTCAAAAAAGAATCCGACGATGCCAGCAAAAAGCGTCTCGAAATTATTGAGGAAGAAATTGCCACCCTGGGTAAAGAATATGCCGATTTGGAAGAAATTTGGAATAATGAAAAAGCCATGGTGCAAGGTGCGCAGTCGATTAAAGATGAAATTGATAAATTGAAATCCGAGATTGAAAGCTACAAACGCAAAGGCGACTGGCAAAAAGTGGCCGAGTTGGAATACGGCAAATTACCAGATTTAACCAATCGCCTCCATCAGGCTGAAAAAGGTGAGCATAAACAAATGCAATTGCTGCGTACCGAAGTTGGTGCCGAAGAAATTGCCGAAGTCGTTTCGCGGGCGACCGGAATTCCGGTTTCTAAGATGATGCAAGGCGAAAAAGATAAATTACTCTTGATGGAAGATAAACTCCATGAGAAAGTAATTGGACAAAACCAAGCAGTTACCGCCATTGCCGATGCAATTCGCCGGTCACGTTCGGGATTATCTGATCCGAATCGACCTTATGGTTCATTCCTTTTTTTAGGTCCAACCGGGGTCGGTAAAACTGAACTCTGTAAAGCTTTAGCCGGATTTTTATTCGATAGCGAAGAGCATCTGATTCGGATTGACATGTCGGAATACATGGAAAAACACAGCGTATCACGCTTGGTTGGTGCCCCTCCGGGATATGTTGGCTATGAGGAAGGTGGTTATCTGACCGAACAAGTGCGACGTAAACCTTACAGCGTAATTTTGCTGGATGAAGTCGAAAAAGCGCATCCCGACGTGTTCAATATTCTATTACAGGTATTGGATGATGGACGGCTGACCGATGGTCAGGGTCGCACAGTAGATTTTAGCAATACCGTAGTGGTAATGACTTCTAATATTGGTTCACAACAAATTCAAAGCATGAGCCATGAACCCTATGAAGCTATTAAAGCGACCGTGATGGAAGAATTGAAAAATTATTTCCGTCCCGAATTTGTTAATCGGGTAGATGAAGTCGTGGTCTTCCACGGTCTGGATCAGGCACAAATTCGCCAGATTGCCAAAATTCAATTGAAGCGTCTGGAACTTCGCTTGCGTAAAATGGATTTGAATTTGCAAGTTAGCGCCGAAGCTTTGGATTTATTATCGCAAGTCGGTTTTGATCCGGTTTATGGTGCACGACCGTTGAAACGGGCGATTCAGCAATATATTGAAAATCCATTGGCGAAAGCTATTTTGGGTGGTAATTATCTACCCGAGCAAACCATACTGGTCGATGTCGCTGACAATAAAATCGTATTTAACTAACTGATTTTATACAAAATAAAATTCTTTTATTCAATTAACAATAGCGGGAGTTTATTTCCCGCTATTCCATTATCTGAAACCACACCAGCTCCCGAAAAGACACTGCAATGGCCTAATTTAATTTATAAAACCACATTAGAATATTGTGTTTTAAACATTAATCGGAAAATTAATGGTCGATAATCTGCCTTATATTCTCTTAGCCCTATTATTAATCTTTCTTAATGGCGTATTTGTTGCCGCTGAATTTGCCATGGTGAAAGTAAGAAATACCCAAATAAACACCATAAAAAACAGTAGAAAATTTTACAATCGAGTTTTGGTCACCATTAATTCACGCCTAGATGCTTATTTATCCGCCTGCCAACTAGGAATTACTCTGACTTCACTCGCATTAGGTTGGATTGGTGAACCTGCTGCTGCAGTATTATTAAAACCATTGATTGAACTAATGCAGATTACCGACCTAAAAGCTATTGAAGCGATTTCATTCAGTGCTGCATTTATCATGATTTCATTTTTACACATTGTTGCAGGGGAACTACTGCCAAAATCCCTGTCAATCCGTTTTCAGTTTAAAACCTCGCTGATAACCGGAGTGCCAATATTTATATTTTACTTTGTCACTTATCCGGCAATCTGGCTCTTGAATACTCGTTCCAACTATTGCTCAGGCTAATTACCCACAACTAGGATGTACCCCTCGCGAAAATGAAATTATTCAGATTGAAAATCTCATTTTCTGCGTAGTCGGGATAAAAGATGGTGTCATCAATAAAATCATTATCAAAAAACTGGGAAGTACCCCTTTATAGGAAACAAAGCAGCACAACTGCAGCTGGTAATTTTTTCATAAATTCAGCTGAAAAAGAGTTAATTCATTGTCGGAATTGCCCGCTGTGAAATGCGGGTTTTTAACTCCAAATCCCAGTTTTTCCAGCAGCTTTACCGAGCGATGGTTATCCGGCAATGCAATTGCCCGCAGTTGCTGTTTACATAGCAAATTCTTGGCATAATTAATTGCAGCGAAGCACGCCTCATAGGCATAACCTCGTCCGGTATACCCATCAAGAAAGGCAAAGCCCAGATCTATTTCCGGCAAAGTATCACGCCTGATTAAACCACAAATCCCTATTGGACGGTTTAGTGCCAGCAAATCAACCGCCCATAAACCAAAGCCATAATTCCCATACATTTTGACCGGACCACTCTGGATATAACGCAATGCCGCCTCATCGGAATCTATCTGTTTATCGCCAATATATTTTTTCCATGATTCCTGATTTAGCAACCGGAAAATAAATTCCGCATCGCTGTCATCTAACTCACGGAGCAATAACCGCTCAGTTTTGGTTATACTTACAATTAAAGCCATTTCTTCCGCCGAAAAAACATCAACATTCCACAGGCAATTAATCCCATTGCCAATAGTGCCACCGGATAGCCATAGCGCCAGTTCAGTTCTGGCATATATTTAAAATTCATCCCATACAGACTGGTTACAAAAGTAATCGGGATAAAAATGGTCGAAATAATCGTTAATACTTTCATAATTTCATTCATCTTGTTGGTGACCAACGACAGATAAATATCTATAATTCCGGAAACCATATCACGCAAGGTTTCAACTGCATCAATCGCCTGAACAATATGATCATAAAGGTCACGAAGATAAAGGTGGGTAAAAGCGGTAATAAATTTATGATCGGCCTGCAACAGATGGCTGACTTCTTCCCGAATCGGCCAAATTGCCTTGCGCAGTAATAAAATTTTGTGCTTTAACTGAAAAATCTCACGGGCATTTTCCTGCTTGGGGTTAACTATAATACTCTCTTCAATATTTTCAATCCGGTCACTGATTTTTTCCAAAACCACAAAATACTGATCAATTGTAGTATCCATCAGCCGATATGCCAAATAATCACTGCCGTTTTCAAGTAGATGGACGCTATGCCCGGTACGTAGCCGCTCCCGAATAAAATTAAATGGTTGAAATTGACTTTCGGTAAACGACAGGACAAAATTTTCTCCGATAACCAAACTCAACTGCTCGCTGTTCATCCGATTGAATTTACGACTCCAGAACAGCGTTTTTAAGGTAATAAAAATATAATTCTCAAAGTCTTCAATCTTGGTTCGCTGTGAAACGTTTAAAATATCTTCAACTGTCAGCGGATGAAGTTTATACTCAGTGGCAATCTGTTGAATTAAATCAATATCGCGCAAGCCTTCAACCTGAATCCAGATAATATTGCCAGCGACAGACTGAATTTGACCTTTATCAACCTGCGTATTAACATACTCATTAAATTCATGGTTATTGTATGACACAATAGTAATTGCTGGCGTCACATCCCCCCGGCTTCCGGTATAAACCGGAGTTCCGGGGAGCTGTCCGGTTTTTTTAACCCGTTTTTGGATGTCTGAACTCATAATATCGGCCTCCAACCATAGCTAACTAATTCCAAGAACTGTACTGTTTGATTCATTCCTAAGTTACCATCTATCGGTACTATCGCTCATTGCATTGTACATTTTTATTTATGGCTAGCTTATATTATTTTATTACCCGTTTTATGTTTTCTAGGAACTTGTTTCTGATTTTATCATATTGGGCATTTTCCGGTAATTAATACTGCCTACCAAAGTAACCTTACTATCCTCATATGTTAAAATACCCGCATTTCTTTATCTAGAACAATACAGTTCCGGGCATGGCTGAGAGTTGGGATATCAGCAATAACCAGACCCGCTATACCTTTCATTTGCGCGATGGATTAAAATCTGGCAAACCGCCACTCCGGCAATTATCAACTGGCGCGCGATCGTTGGGTTGCCGACTATAATTCACTCACTAGCTATACCTCGCTAATAAAGGCGAAACATTGTCCCAAAATTTTCAATGAAAAACTATAAATAATTAAGCTTGACACAATTAAATAACTATTAATATATTTACATTTAACCTATTGATAAGTATAAAATACACTGTTAATCATTTTTTTGGGAAGTTATACCATGATGAAAAAACTTTTAGTTGCCGCTCTCTTCGCCGCATTCACGGTATACACAGATGCTGCTACGGTAACCATTCCAATGAATCTTACCAATGAATCACAAACCGCGGTTGGTAATATTATTGCAACCGATACTAAATACGGGGTCGAATTTACATTCCAATTACATAATCTGGTACCCGATATAACAAGTGGTGTACATGGCTTCCATGTTCACGAAAACCCATCCTGTGCCAAAAATGGTATGGCGGCTGGAGGACATCTTGATCCAAAGAAAACCGGACATCATGAAGGTCCATATAATCCGGACGGGCATTTGGGTGATTTGCCGGCAATTTATGTTACTTCAGATGGAACTATTGCTGTGCCGGTTGTCGCTCCAAAATTGAAAGTTAAAGAAATTCTTGGGCACAGTCTGATGATTCATCATGGCGGGGATAATTATTCCGATAACCCGGCAGCATTGGGCGGTGGGGGTAGTCGAATGATATGCGGAGTAATTCCAGATAAAGCAGATTAACCATTTAACATTTTCAAAGGTGATGATGCCTAGGTAGTTGAGACCCAAACCTGGCAGATGCTTAGGGTGGTCAAAATTGCTGATAGCTAACTGTTAAAGGAAGGCTCTCCCGACCGGCAATGCTCCAATTGAGCATCCTCAAAAGGCGTTGGCACTTGATAACCGGTAACAGAGTCGATAGAACAGTAGGAATCCTCAGCACAGCTACTTGATAAACAAGTTTTAAAGTAACAAAATTCCGGTTTTATATTCGTTTTAAAAAGACATTGCTGTTTGTTTTTAAAATTTTTTATCCTAATTTATAGTACTTTCGGAACTAGCGGTTGACATACCCCGCTTGATCAAATTATTTTTATAGACTTCCAAAAAATTGACGACCTGAGCATAGTTATCGGTTTTTAGCTCCTGATGCCCATTCATCGCTGAAAAAGCGGCCGTTTTACCAACATCCACCGAGAGTGAGTTTTGCGCCCCCAAAGTTTTATCAGTTGGTTGTTTAGAACTCAAACATTTGTCAATCGCTGCCGATTCACCACGATAATTTTGCGCACAAGTTAAGGTAACAATTGCGGCTCTTAACGATAATATAACGGTTTTATCGGCGGTAATTTCATCCAAATTGGGATTGGAATTAACTGGGCCATGAATAATCTGCACCAAAATATCCTTTGCCATGTCTTCTGACCCAGCAAAACAACTTGCTGCCATAAAAACGCCAACCATACATAAAATGAATTTTCTCATAGTTTACTCACCCTGATATTTAGCGCAATTTTAGCACGTTATAACCAATTTAGAATTACAAAAATACTCACACAACAAAACGCCTATATCTAAAATATGCTATAATCAAAATCTTTTATAATCTTTTATTGATAAAAAATCATCATGAAAAAATCGCTACTAATTAGTTCTGTCTTATTGACTCTTTCAGGTTGTGCATGGTTTAATAGTTCCAGCACAGCTTCCAATATACCACAAAATGTCGCACCACAACCGGCGGCACCGGTTGCTGCCGCTCCGTTATCCCGTGCTGATTCGTTGACAGCCAATGTCAGCGACGAAACCGTCGTCGCACCGATGCAGGATACTCCAACAAAAGTTCGGATAAATAATAGTGCGACCACCGGCACCGCAACTGCAGTTACAACAGACGAAACGCCAGCAGTAGCAAAATCTACCGGTAATTATCCGGCACTAGCCACACGGGTACAAACTGATGCCAGCGGTCGCCACTATATTATCGTGGAAAAGGGCGATACGCTCTATAATCTTGCCAAACGCAGCAATCAAACGCCGACACAGCTAACAACGCTTAACAATATTACCGCCAACGATATTCAAATTGGACGTAAGATCTACCTTGATTAGAGCCTAAATGCGTAAACTGTATTTTTTTGCTTTCTTTCTAGTTCTCTACGAATTTACCACTTATTCAGCCAACGATATGATTATGCCGGGGATGATTGCAGTGGTAAATCAATTTAACGCACCGCTAAGCTATGTTGCGCTATCGTTAAGTTTGTATATGCTGGGTGAATGTGTCGTGCAACTCGGACTGGGACCGCTGTCCGAGCGCTTTGGCAACCGCAAAATTATTCTCTATGGTAATTTTTCGTTTTTAATTTTCACCTTGCTTATCGCTACCAGCATGAGTATCGGACAATTTATGGTCGGTCGCTGGCTACAGGGCAGCGGAATGGCTTTTATTGCCATGGGCTATGCCTTAATTCATGAAAAATTCAATGATAAAGATGCTGTCCGCACCATTGCGATTATGGGAAATATTTCGATTTTGGCACCGTTAGTTGGACCATTAATCGGGGGAATAATCATCAGCTTTGCCAATTGGCACTATATTTTTGCAGTAACTGGAGTTCTTGGTTCAATTAGCTTAGTTGGCTTATTCTACTTTGCTCCTGAAAGTACGCCAAAAATCCAGAAGATGCAGTTAATTCCAATATTGAAACATTACCGCGAAATTCTTGTCAGCCCAAATTTTATTCTGGGAATATTTTGCACCATTGCCGGAGCTATGCCATTATTAATTTGGATTGGTCTAGCTCCCAATTTGATATTGCATCACCTCAAATTAGGCTATAGTTCATATATCATCTACCAAATTATCAGCCTTGGCGGGTTGGTAATTTCAAGTATTGCAATGCAATTTTTAGCCGGACGCTGGAAGCTACACCAGCTAATTCGCCGCGGGGTTTACATTGCTTTTGCCGGAACTTTGATCAGTTTCTGTCTGCATTTTTCAATTGAGTTATTATCCATCGGACTATTTTTTTACAGTCTTGGTTTAGGATTGACAAATGGTAGTATCATTCGGATTATCATGAGCAATAAAGCGGTTTCGCAAAGCATGGCTGCATCAGTGATGACGTTTACTCAAACTTTAGCTTTTGCGGTAGGGATTGAATTCAGCGACTGGTTTTGTGCCAAATTTGATTACTCCGCTCTCAGTTTTACGGCCAGTTGTTTAGTAGCCGGAACGATTGCCCTTTTCATCAACCTCACATTTGCTAACCGCTATAAAAACCGCGCTTGGGAATAAACACAAAAATAACACCGCCGATAATAGTGCTATTATTAAAACCTAATGTGCTATAATTTTGTCGCTTTATTTAATAAGGATATCTCAAATGCAAAAAATTAAAGTAGCCAACCCGATTGTCGAACTAGACGGCGACGAAATGACGCGGATTATCTGGAAATTCATTAAAGAAAAACTGATTTTACCTTATGTTGATGTTGAAATAAAATATTATGATTTGGGAATGGAAAATCGTGATTTAACCGACGATCAAGTAACCATTGATTCAGCTCATGCGATTAAAAAATATAACGTTGGAATTAAATGTGCCACCATTACGCCTGATGAAGCTCGGGTTACTGAGTTTAACCTCAAAAAAATGTGGAAATCACCAAATGGTACAGTGCGCAATATTTTAGATGGTACGGTCTTTCGCGAACCAATTATTTGCAAAAATGTGCCGCGTTTAGTGCCAAATTGGACGGCGCCAATCGTAATTGGTCGCCATGCTCATGCCGATCAATATAAAGCGGTAGATTTCGTAACCAAAGGCAAAGGCAAGTTAACTATTACCTTTACCCCAGAAAACGGCACTCCTGAAACTCACGATGTTTATGATTATCAAGGCGATGGCGTGGCGATGGGAATGTACAATACCGACGAATCAATTCGTGGTTTTGCCCATGCGTGCTTTAATATGGCATTAACTAAACAATGGCCGCTTTACTTATCGACCAAAAACACCATTCTGAAAAAATATGATGGTCGTTTCAAAGATATTTTCCAAGAAATTTACGTGGCAGATTATAAGGCTAAATTTGAAGCTGCCGGAATCAGCTATGAGCACCGTTTAATTGATGATATGGTTGCCTCAGCGCTTAAATGGAACGGTAATTTTGTTTGGGCATGCAAAAACTATGATGGAGATGTCCAATCTGACACGGTTGCCCAAGGATTTGGCTCATTAGGTTTAATGACCTCGGTATTGATCACTCCTGATGGTAAAACTATGGAAGCCGAAGCTGCGCATGGAACGGTTACCCGTCATTATCGCGATCATCAAGCTGGCAAAAAAACTTCAACCAATCCAATTGCTTCAATCTTTGCCTGGACGCGAGGCTTGGCTCATCGCGGTAAACTAGACAATAATCAACAATTGATTAACTTCTGTAATACATTAGAGCAAGTTTGTGTTGAAACAGTTGAGTCCGGCAAAATGACCAAGGATTTGGCAGTATGTATTCATGGTAACAAAGTTACCCCAGATCAGTATCTTTATACTGAAGATTTTTTGGATGCTTTAGATAAAAATCTCCAAGCCAAACTAGCCTAATCTAAAACCCCGCCATCATTGCGGGGTTTAGTTTTGTCTATCATTATGTGCTACAATATTGTCCTTATTTTATAAAAGGATTTACTATGTTTACTATTGGTAGCTACGGGATAGCCGTATTCATGTGTATCATCACCATGATTTGTTGGGGCTCGTGGGCAAATACCCAAAAATTAACCACCACCCCGTTCCAGTTATTCTATTGGGACTATGGATTGGGAGTCTTAATTCTGTCATTACTAGCGGCGCTAACTTTAGGCAGCCATGGCGAACTGGGTCGCAGCTTCATGCCCGATTTGCTACAGGCACAAGGCGGTAACCTTGGTCTGGCATTATTTAGTGGCGTAATTTTTAATCTAGCCAATTTACTCTTAGTGGCGGCAATTGATATTGCCGGAATGAGTGTCGCTTTTCCGATAGCAATCGGACTAGCGCTAGTTTTAGGCGTAATCATCAATTATCTGGCACAACCTCTGGGTAATCCACAGCTATTAACAATTGGCGTAATTCTGGTAGTTTTTGCGATGATTTTTTCAGCTAACGCTTATGCCCGCATGAATAAAAGTGGCGAAAAAGGCGGTAAAGGTGGAATCATCATTTCATTAATTTCAGGAATTTTAATGGGTTTGTTCTTCCGTTTCATCGCCGCCTCTATGAGCAGCGATTTTAGCAACCCGGAAATAGGCAAACTAACCCCCTACACTGCCAGCGTAATTTTCTCGCTGGGTATCGTAATTTCAAGCTTAATTTTTAACACCTGGATGATTAAAAAACCATTGCGCGGTAAACCATTAACCGGATACAGCTATGCAAAATTATCATTCGGTGCGCATTTGGTCGGCATTTTAGGCGGCGCAATTTGGGCAATTGGTACATTATTAAGCTTATTAGCGGCAGATAAGGCTGGTTTTGCAATTTCCTATGGGCTGGGGCAAGGTGCCACCATGATTGCTGCATTATGGGGCGTATTTGTCTGGAAAGAATTCAAAAATGCACCGACTGGAACCAACTGGCGCTTAACCTTAATGTTCCTCTGCTATTTATGTGGGTTAATATTAATTATTCTTTCAAAGGTGGTCTAAAATGACTAAAAAAATTCTGGTAATTGGCAGTAGCAATACTGATGTCCTGATTCAAGTACCGCATATGCCCAAAGTAGGCGAAACTGTTTTGGGCGGCAAATGCCATATTGCCTGTGGAGGAAAAGGCGCTAATCAGGCAGTTGCTGCCAAGCGTAGTGGTGGCGAAGTAAAATTTATCGCCTGCGTTGGTGATGATGCCTTTGGTAAAATGGCACTGGAATCATATGCTAAAGATGGGATTGATATCAGTAAAATTTCGATATTAGCTGGTGAACCAACCGGATTGGCACAAATTATGGTGGATAGTACCGGACACAATTTGATTGCAGTGGCACCGGAGGCCAATTTATTACTAACCCCGGAAGTAGTTGCCAACGCTCACGAAGAAATTAAAATTTGTGATATTTTATTACTGCAATTGGAAGTTCCGGTAGAATCGGTTCTCGCAGCAATTGACCTGGCTTTTACCGCACAAAAAACCATAATTCTTAATCCAGCACCGGCACAAAAAATTCCTGAACAATACTTGGCAAAATTGGACTATATAACACCAAATGAAACCGAAGCCGAAATTCTCACCGGAATTAATGTCAACGATGAACAATCAGCAGCAACGGCGGCACAATGGTTTTTAAGCCGTGGCGTAAAAAATGTCATTATTACGTTGGGTGCCCGTGGAGTTTATTTTGCCAATGCAAATAGTTCACAACTGGTAACCGGCTTTAAAGTCAATGCGCTGGATACTACTGGTGCCGGTGATACTTTCAATGGTGGTTTTGTGACCGCACTCTCACTTGGTGAGGAGGTGATTTCTGCCATCCGTTATGGACAAAAGACCGCGGCTATTTCGGTCACACGGCTAGGAACCCAAACCTCCATGCCCTATCGCGATGAAATCTTAACTACCGAGTTAACAGAAAATAATTAATTGACATTCTCCAACAAAGTGACTTTAGCGCTAAGTTCTTGATTTTTTCTTATGGTTCGCTGATTTTATCTGTACTCTTCAGCGCACAAAATCATCAACCTCAATAACTTGGCGCAAAAAAGTCGACCGGTGTGTAACTTCAGCCGTTAACACATTCAGTCTGCAATCTTCAAGTCTAAAACTGGCATAAATATATATGCCAGTTTTTGCATTTTCAAGCTCACAACAACAGTGCTACAATGCCAACATCGGGTATTTAAAAACCCAACAATTTAATTTGACTGGCGTTTAATTGACTATTTGTAGTTACTTTAAAGGAAACCATCATGAAACCGAATGTTTTACTATACACTGTTGTTGCCGCATTCGCAATGAGCGGATGTAACAATGTTGGCACAAGTCCAGCCAGCTCGACAACTAGTGCTGCCAGCGAACCTAGTTTATTTGCCACTTCTACTTGTCTAACCGGACAGGTAAAATTCTCTGGGACTGGCTGGTGGGTAAATGGAACTATTGATATAACCAACACCTGCAGCAGCGATATTAAACTGCCCGGACAAACGCTTACCTTTATGTCACAAACCACCAACGGTAGTTATGTAAATTTGGGAACACTCACCAACTGGTGGGTAAACGGTGCTAAATATACCTTAAGCTTAAGTAATGGTGGAAATAATAAAGCAGTTGGAACATTTGAAGCTGATAACGAAGGATTAATTCATGCTAATCAGACTATCCAGTTTAGTGGAGGTGCGGATATTCATACTGGCACCTTTGATACCGATAGTGCTAACAATACCTTGTCAATAAATGGTGCGATTCCTACTCCATCACCAATTCCTTCGCCTATTCCTAGCCCATCGCCGGTGCCAACCGCAAGCCCTACGCCGGCAGCAAAAGCTGGTAGCGCGATTTTAAAAGTCGGAAATTATGTTACCAACTTTACCGACAATTTAAAAATTGAAATATTGAACGCTAAAGAATCTAACGCCATCGTGGCAACTTACTACATCCCACAAGGTAGTTTTGCAACCACAGCCAAATTGCCAATTAGTGACACCAAACACACCTATAAAGTAAAAGTAGCAGGAATTGCCGACCCTTTGGCAGGATTATTTTATGTTGAAAGCGGTTTACCGACTTTAGCAATTAAAAATAATCAGGTAACTACTTTAGATATTCCATTTAAAGCATCAACCACCACCAAGCGTAATGTCACCCTTAAAATTAGCGGCTTAAAAGCCAATGATAGCGCGCGGGTGAGTTTTCAGGATGCTGCCGGAAAATATAATTATGTCAAATACAGTGATCAATTGAATGCTTCTACAGTGTATAAAATCGAGAACAATACCAATCTTGGCTATATTGTGACAGCTGGTGCTAGTGGATACTCGGTTAATCCATTATCTGCCACCCAATTGATAAATAAAAATCTAACCGTAACTGCGGCATTTGCGACTACACCGCTATCATCACCAAGTCCATCACCGACAGTGAATCCATCGCCAAGTCCAGTACCAACGGTGAGCCCGGTACCACAGCCGACAATTGCACCATTACCTGCAACCCAAGGATTGCCACAACACATTAACTTTAATCCGCAAAGTATTGCCAGCGGCAAAATTTATTATCACCTGAATTTACCGTATGGCTCAGGCAATGTTGAGACACTCACACTCTCCAATAACTATACCGATCTAATAATCTCGAATTATGTTGCCGGTGCACTATTGGGACGTATGATACATGAAAAAGCACCGACAATAAAGATTAATCATGATTATATCTATGGTAGTTTGTTGGCGCAATTGCTGCAAGAAAATATTAACACCGCCGGCTACACCCGTACCAGTAACTTCATTAACTCCGGTGATGGTGAACGGGCAATGCTTTTAGCTGGTGGCCAAGGTGGCCCATATCAAATCAATGATTACGCTAAACGACTGGAAACTTCCGCAGGTATCGGTCTGGTTAACTTTGTAGCACTGCAAAAAGGCTTGGGTTATAGCGTAGAATTGCAAGACAACGGCACCCAAACCGGTAGTAAAGGTCCGGATTCTTTAGATGATAAATTCTTTGGACCAATGGCTGCGGCATATTTCCATCTGAATGACATGAATCGTTTGGCAATGAATAATGCCGATACTTGGGGTCCGCAATATGCATATTATAGCAAGTGTATGGCAAATCTTGCACAAAGTCAGTCAGCGGATTATGCTCATAATATCTATGATATGATCTTAAATGCCGCCTATAATGCCGGAACTTATTCAACTATTATTAAAGATTATTTCCGGATTTGTGCCGGTATGTATACCACTGCACCTGAAATGACCCAAGTATTATCAATGGGTGATTATTCTTTGAGCGATAGCATCTATCGCAGTACTATCGGTACTAACGAAGCAATTGGCTCAACATTTATCATTTATCCACGGCAAGTGCGGATTTATCTGGATCAAGTTTATAATCAAAAATCCTATAACTCTGCCGCAATTAGTGGCACCAATGTCGTTAACTTCAGTTTACAGGATGTTGAATTTGTCTTCCAAAACGCCATGGGAACCTTGGCTTACATCAATAGCTCATCACAATATGTATTTATTGCACCAGCTGATAGCAAAGCCGCATTTGAGGCAGCTTTAGCCAGTAATGGCCTAAGTATCTCCGGTTTCTTAGCATTGTCTGATACTACTGCTCGGGCTAAATTCTTTAAATTATTGGATGATGCTATCAACAATCTGGCGACCAATTTAAATATAAATTTTGCGGCAGTTACCCAAACTACTATTGGCAGTACTAGTGGTGGCGGTAGCGGCACCGGTGAAACAACTTGCCCAAGTACACCGCAAGTATATCCAGCTGGTCGCGGAAGCTATACTTCTAATTCAATCGTCAAAGCCAGCGATGGTAATCTCTATAAATGTAATATTGCCGGCTGGTGCAATAGCACCGCCGAATGGGCTTATGCACCAGCTAGCGGCGCATATTGGGCTGATGCCTGGGTCTTATATAGTTGTCAATAAGTCTTGATGATTAAACAGCTCTCTCTTCACATCCAAGGCACCGTTCGCGGTGCTCTTTTTTATTCAATTTAAATATTTGTTTCAACACCAGATAATTTTACCTCATCCATAATATATGTTATAATCTCGTCCTTTTTCATGGAGGACAATATGAATAATAAAAAAGCCCTCACCCTGTTTGCCGTATTTTTTATTATCTTTGAATTTAACTGTTACATTGCCAATGATATGATCATGCCGGGAATGATTCAGGTAGTTAATGAATTTAATGCCCCGGTTGAGAATATTGCTAAATCATTATCACTGTTTATTATTGGTGGCAGTAGCCTACAAATATTTTTAGGCCCGTTATGCGACCGTTTTGGGAAACGCAATATCCTGTTATTTGGTAATTTGTTATTTTTAATTGCCAGCGGGATTATTCCGTTTGTAACCAATATAGACCAGTTTTTAGCTGCGCGCTATTTCCAAGGACTGGGGCTGTGTTTTATTTTCATCGGTTATGCGATGATACACGAACTATTTGATGACAGAATGGCAGTCAAGCTCTGCTCGCTGGTTGCGAATATCAGTGTCTTTGCACCATTAATCGGACCGGTAATCGGCAGTGCGATTATTGTGGCTACTGACTGGCGCTATGTATTTATTGTAACTGCGATTTTAGCCATAACCTCATTGATTGGACTGGCTAAAAATATGCCCAACAACAAGCCACAGGAAGCCGCAAAAAGCTTTAGTGAAGTTATTGGTACCTATAAAAAAATCATTGCAACTCGTACGCTGATACAAGGCGGATTTATTATCGCGATTGCCAGCCTACCGATGATTAGCTGGATTGGTCTGGCACCGATTCTGGTAATGAAGATTATGGGCAAAAGCTATGCGGCGTATGTGGTTTATCAAACACTGGTATTTGGTGGATTTATTCTTAGCAGCATTAGTATTCAATTTGCCGCCGGGCGCTTCAGCTTTTATAAATTAATTACCCGCGGCAGTGCCCTAGCAGGAATCGGTTTGCTGATTTCATTTGTCGGCTATAGTTCGCACATAATGTTTATTCTGGGAATGTTTATTGCCTCATTCGGAATTGGCCTATTTAACGGCTCAATCTTCCGGATCGCAATTACTGCCACCGGACAATCCAATAGCATGAGTGCCGCTACCCTAAATATTATTCAGGCATCTATGTTGGCTTTGGGACTTGAAGTTCTCAACAAGTTGTGTAGCCTATTTGGTTACAGTATTTTTGGTTTCACTTTGCTAAATTTAATTTGCGGTATCGTCATGGCAATATTATGTTTCAATTTTGCCAAGATGGTAAAATCGCGACAATGGCAATAAAAAAAGACCACTAACGTGGTCTTTTTTTATCAAAACTGATATTACACATACCTCTAAATTTTAGTAATAACTATATTGAGTTTAGTGATTTTATTTAACCAACAAGGCTTTTTTAGCTTTGATTAATGTCCAGATATTATAGAATATCACCACTAACAATACCCATTTTAAGAATGACGCATCTACTTTGGAAATTATTGGTGCCGCGATCATCACCGCAATACACCCCGGAATAGCCATCAATAGTGCACTCCATGAATAATATTGGCGGTTTTTAATCATTGGCACCGCAGTCATCGGCATTTGTACCGCACTGGCAGTTGTCATAATTGGGTATGCTACAGCCGGTGATAAGCCGAGCAAGAAAATCACCACCAAAACAATTGAATAATAGCCAACGCCAAACGCCGGTAGACATCCGGCAAGAAACATTACCACTCCCAAAGCAATTAGTTTGCCACCCCGTACTTCAATTAAAGAACCACCAATACTAAGCATATGCATCGAATTTAATATCAGGATAATCACTGTTATAATAAAAGTCAGCAACATCACATTATAAATCGCATTGCGGGTAACAAATTTAACAAAATAACCGGAAACTATCCCACCCAAGGCAATCATGACACAAGCAGTTATTAGTGTTAAGCCATCAATTTGAACTAATTGTAAAAATAATATTGACTGTAATAACGTTGGCAAGGTTGCTTGCACTACCATTGAGCCATTGAAGCGTTTATTATCTTCCATTAAACCAAAGGCATTGCGAAAGGCAAAAATGGAGGCAAAACTACCGATCCCAAAGGTATCAAAAAAAGTTGATACAAACCCGGTAACCGCAGTTTGCCACTTTTGACGAAAGTTTAGCACTTCTTTGGCTTGATTAAAATTTATTAAAAAATAGACAAAGGTTGCTACTACTAATATCGTGACAATCAGCTTAATTATTAGAATTTGACTCATCGATTTCTCCCCTATAAAAATAAGGTTAAATTATATCATAATCGAGTCAGTGACGACCAAAAACGACCGCTTTATCCCGCTGTAATTTTTTAACTTAAATCCCCGATGTCAGAAATATTGTAACCGCTTACCCAAAGTTAATCGTCACCTAAATTTTATGATATTTGTACTTCTCAGTCGAAAGAATGGTTATTAAGTAACTAACTAGTCTAATGACTCATAATAGTTTTAACAATTGCGTTGAAATCTGGATAAAAGATCGCACAGCTGGCATTGTCGCAATTTTGCCACACGAAAAACGCTAATAATGGCAAATTACTCGTAAAAAATTGCGTACCGCAAGATAGTTTGACATAATAAGATTTCGCATATGCTAGAATAAATATTGCTCAGTTCTGCTATAACTTATTGAAAGGTTACAAACATGAAATTAGGAAATACTATTTTATTATCAATTTTAGGTGCTACCTTGCTATCAGCATGTTCAAGTGGTAGCTCGTCAAATAGTTCCAGCAGTATTCAATATACACAGATGAATTATAGCGGAAGTCTTCCTACTGGTGGTACTACTGGGCTAACGGGTATTCGTCAAGTTGGTACGACAAATAATGTTTATATCACTGGTTGTTATGTTGTCAATGGCTTAAGTAATGGAACGTTATACGTTGGTGGAGTATCTGGTGGCGGTACATATTATGTCTATAATTATCCATCTTCTCTTGGCGCTACTACTTCAGGAACTAACGTTTATAGCGCGGACAACGGCGCCAATGGCAATGTCCTTCTGACCGGAACTTATACTACAGCCGAATCAGGAGAAAGCCATGCCTTTGGTTTTTACTATAATGGCGCTGTAAGTAACACACAGCAAGCAGACAATTGGCAAACTTTGGTCTTTCCTGAGTCACAAGTACCTGGTAATCTTCCAGTTGGTAATACCTATCCACATAGCATAATGGGTGGTTTGATTGTTGGAAATTATTTTTCTGGGACAACTGCCGGAAATGGATTTATTTATAATATTGCAACTAATTCTTATCAATCCATTCAGCATCCAGCCGCCCGTTATACCACAATTTATGGTATCTGGTGGAATGGTAGTGAGAGCTACACTATCGCTGGTGGATATAGCGCAACAAATGAAAGTGGTCTTGGAGTAGGATTCGTAGCTGATTATAATTCAACTACCAAGTTGCTAAGCAACTGGACAGAATATACCCATAATAATCAACCAGCAGCAATTACTCATTTTGAGGGGATTACGACAGACGGTGCCGGGGGCTATAATTTGGCGGCGGGCAGTGAAGCCGCTGGAGTTTCTTATGCTTCATTTGTACATATTACCCGGAACTCAAGTGGAGGATTCAACACTAGTGCTACATGGACAGATGTTTGGTATCCTAATTCTAAAACATCAACTGCCGACACCGTTTATCAAAATTACTTATATGGCGTCTACATGGAGTCGGGAGTATCTGGATTAAATGGTTATGCCGCAAGCATTCCTGGTGGATATCCGGCAAATTAAATGTTAAATGAAGGGGGTA
>JBPOJK010000012.1:0-8991 GCA_052033675.1 Pseudomonadota bacterium | reverse complement strand
ACAACGATGTATAATGACTATGCGATGAGTGATGTAATTTTTCACTGGCAATCTCAAAATTCTGCTCGGGAAGATCGAGGGAGAGGACTGGCTTATACTCAACAGAGATTGAATGGACAAAATATTCTATTATTTGTTCGTGAGACAAATAAAAATCAATATAAAACTACTAATTCATTTGTGTTTTTAGGTAAAGTTAATTACATTGACCATTATGGATCAAAACCGATGAGTATCAACTGGAAATTGGAGCGTCCAATTCCTGCGTACTTATGGAAAGATACCGCTAAAATGGCAGTTGGGTAGTGAATCACTATGAAACAAAAACCGGTAGTAATTTTTGATATTGATGGCACGCTAGCCTTATGAGCGTCGTCAAATTTATATAAACCAACACTTAAAGATGCTATATGGACATTGGGTAAATCTAAGCCAGCGTTAGATAAAAATTATACAAATGGCGATGATAATTTGGCAGCACCAAATCATGAGTATATGACAGGTGGGTTTTCAACTATTTATATGTCAAGAAATAGAGTGCGCGGCTGGGATGAGCCATCCTTTACCATTCAAGCGGGTGGACGGCATGCTCCGTTGCATCCTAAAGCTCCTAAAATGTTATTTGTTGAGCAAAATAAACGCATTTTTGTCCCAGAACAAGAAGACCAATATCGTCGTCTAACCATAAGAGAATGCGCCAGAATTCAAACCTTTCCTGACGACTTCATTTTTAAGTATTCTAATCTTGCCGATGGTTATAAAATGGTTGGAAATGCGGTGGCGGTTGAATTTGCACGCCAATTAGCACAAGTTATTTTTCAAGATTTGGATTTACAATAATAACAAATATAGACAGGTAGTTACTTATGCCATACATTAATCTACAAATCACCAAAGGTGCTACGGTTGAGCAAAAAAGACAGCTGGTAGCCGAATTTACGCAAACGTTGGTCACGGTGCTAGGTAAGAAGCCGGAGCATATTCATATTGTAATTCAAGAGATTGAGTTGGATGACTGGGGTTTTGCTGGTCAATTGACTAGTGAGCTCCGTCAATAAATTAGTGTGCTTAGCGCGTCAGATTAATTATATCTTGAGTGGTTTCAATCAGGACGAATTTGTTTTTGGATAACTCCAAAAAAGTTTGTGGAAACGAGGTTATGCTATCCGATAGCAGTGCCTTTTCAACCGTTTGGCTCATCGAAAAAGTACCCATTTTGGGATAGATGCGCTTATTTATTACCGCAGCAATTGAGCTGTGACTAATCCTCCTGTCGGCGATCGGATCCAGCAAGGTCGAAATTTCTTTGGGAGATTTACCCATGGCGGATAAATAAAGCACCTCATATTCCAGCCGACTGAATAAAACATGCTCTGCCTTCTCAGTGGTATTTTCCAATAATTTGTTAATGAATTGATAACGACGTTTGTTAAATGCCATGCTTACTTCCTTCATCCTGATGAGACTGCCGACCAGTTCGTTTGCATCATAAATCGGGCAATCACTTATTTCAAAGAGCTGAAGTTGTGAGCTATGACGTTTTTGCAAGATCATAAACCAAGTAGAAGAAAGCTGTTGAAGCCGAAATCTGTTCAGGCGCTTGAGAAAGAAGCCTTTGGCGAGACCTGACAGTTGGTGTTCAACTGCTGCTAACGGAGTATGGAGCGGATTATTGCATTCTAGCATCTGGATTAACTCATCGCTGATGGCTAAAATTTGCTGGCTTTTAGCGTCTACAACGCAGGACAAGGTGTTTTTTAGGAATATGTTTACTAAAGTTTGTGCATTTCTGGTGGTTAATAATTTTTCTAAATTACTCATTATTTCGATTCAAGGGGAGACCATCTCAGTAGGAAATAGTCTCCAAAAATTAACTTAACTTAATTTGTTGGTGGGTTAAAATAGGTCGGTTTATTGGATACGGAACCAGTAAAATTATTTTTGATATAACTTTGGTTGCTGGTGACAAAATTTGCAAATAACGTACTGGTCGCGGCAGAATAAACTGGCGCGCCATTTTTTAGAACCACTTGACCATTTTGTACTTCTGGGGTAGCATCCAGCCCAGGAATTTGCTCAATATCTACTTGTGTGAATATTTTGAATACCTGATCATCTGGAACCTGAAATACGCCATCTGTCATATTATAACCGTTTTGTAATCCTTCAACACCTGTGGCACTATAGTTCGTACCCCACGGGTTGCGTAAGGTCAATTTACCATTTTCATGCCCCAATACCGCATAAGCATGCGTTCCGACAATATTCGGAGGTAACAGTACCGCACCGCTTTCAGAGCTACCGACGGCAACTTCTTTGGTGTCCAAAGGTGTCCCTAAAACTATAACCCTTTTATCCGCGAGAGATTGAATTATAATATTAATCATGTCCGCTGGTGCTACTTTCTTAGTTGAGAAGTTGACATAACCGCTTTGGTCACTAGCATAAACATTCTTGAATTTAGTATCGCCTTTGTTGTTATAATCTGTGGAAAACTCATATACTTCGTGTCCGGTTAGGAATTTGAACGCCGGATAGTATTGACCAATTGGAAGCACTGAAGAGACCATCCCGTCAAAGAAAGTTGGCAAAGAGTAAATCCCTTCAGTGGGTACATTTTGTCCAAAATAGACAAATGAGTATTCATTGCTCATCAATACATTTCCGTATGCCTGCTCAAGAATAGTCAACCAATTCCCGTTGCTTCCATCATAGGCACCAGTTGCGACTTCCAAATCATTAAGAATGCCAACCTGTACAGCGCTTTCCTGAGAATGAATATTCGTATAATTTACGCTGTAATCATTGTTATTATTGTTGATCATTGCTAAAACTGCTGCCGCGCCACGCTGATTAATCAACGCGCCCAATGTGGATAAGAAATAACAATCTCCTACGGCACCTTGATGGATATTATTGTAGCTGACAGTGGTGCTATCTCCAAGCTGATGGCTGTTATTCAATATTGACATAAAAGTGCCAGGATTTTGACTCCAGGTATAGAATTGTGATGGCAAACGATAGCCGCCAAAAAAGCGATGGGATACCATATTGATATTACTCATCGTGTTGGCTAAAGTTATGCTCCCCAACTGATCGGTACCGTCGCTTCCGCTGGAAGAGTCGGTGACATCGGCTAAGAAAATTGCCGCAAATAAGGCCAGATTATATTTTTGTTGTGAACCAGTTGATGCCAATGTACCAAACTCGGGCATTGTCGCAGTAATTTGTTGCTGTGCTTGTAAGGCCGCCGCGTATCCAGTGGTTGGCAATGCCAGCAAAGCGTTATAACTGGTTGCGTCATTACCTTGGATGATATTCACCGCTTTAGTGGTACTGATTTCACCATCGCTATCTGCTAGTTGGCTAAATAATAGTTTAATATCTGCGCTGTTTAATTGCGGTGCTGTGTTTTGCACGCTCGCTGAAGTTGCAGAATTGGTAGAAGATAGCGAATTTGAGGTTGCTGGGCTACCGCCATTACAGCCGGATAAAATGATGCCGGATAAAAGGGTTACAAATAATGGGCTAAATTTTTTCATGATAATCAAATCCTTATTTTTAATTAGTGAAGTATATTAATCTTTATTCAGGGTAGTGGGTTGGTAATGGTAATTTATTGAATATAATCAGTTTTATAACCTCCATTGATCCAGTTTTGATAATATGCCACGCTAACGGATGAGCTAGGCGTGTTACTGCTACCGCAATTAGCTCCATTTCCAAAGGAGTGAACTCCGGTAATTTCAAATCCGCCATTCGTTTGGGCAATTAAATCTGGTCCGCCGGAGTCGCCCTGACAAATTTTGGTATATCCAATGGCTTTATTGAGGATTCCACCAACGTCAATATAGCTGCCGCTTGGATCAATGCTTTGTACTACAGAATTAGCCGAACGCAAGACGTTGGAACTGCCGTCATCTGCCGCTGGCACAATCACGCCATTACCAATATCGACCCCGTAGCCAGCAATAATTTCTTGTTGACCAATTGCTGGATTTTGGTTAGCTAGTGTCGCAAACTTATATTGAGCGCTGACTGGTTGTGAGAGTTTAAGAATCGCTAAATCATTTAATTGGGTTATATCGGTAATATTAAATCCAGACTCTCCATAAACATCCGCGCCATTGAAGGCGGTTTTATAAACATAAATCTTGGCGACCGAATAGACATTCCAGTTGCTTTGCTCGGGTTGATTTATGTCTACTGCGGTATTCAAATCAACCGGTAAGATAATATTTATGCTTTTAGCTGCAACGATGTCATTTACAGTGTAATTTTGTCCAGCGGGTTTTGAGCCGCTCATATCCAAAACACAGTGTGCCGCGGTTAGGACAGTTTGAGAATCTACTAATGTCCCAGTACAGGTGCTGCCATATTGCTGGCCATTTTCGGTAAAAGTTCGGTAAATCAGTGGAATCATTGCGTTTAATTTAGGATCAGTCACCACCGATCCATTTTGAATTAGGGTTGATCTTCCCGTTGCTGAGTTAGCTGAGGGAGTCGCATTACCACCTCCGCAATTACAGGCGGAAAGGAGGATTGAAATGCTGCCAAAATAAATAAGCTGATTTAAAACTTTCATGACTAAACCTTTAAAAAAAATAGCCAGGGCATATAATAGTCCATTATTGTTGTACACCTATCCATGGTTGCAATTATGGAAGTGAGTAATTATGTGTTGCAACTAAATTAGTGGTGAAAGGAACAGAGTTTACGCCTGTTTTGTGAGGGGCTTTGTACCAAATTTTGGTACGAAGAGTGTTGATTACTCAGTTGTGAGCAAAACAGATTTGGTTACGCAGCTCGAATTTGCCATAGATGGTTTTGGTGTAAGTGATTTTATTGATTGAATATTTTGTTGCTACATTATAGTAGTGTCTTCCATCCCTGATCATTAATAACTAAAACTAATTTACTAATGGTAAAATAGCCGAAGTTTCACTCTTTGTCAATTGGGTAGAAGATTTAATTGCAAACAAATTTAAAATCAGTAGTCGTATGACAACTAAACCAGTCGTGATTTTTGATATTGATGGCACGCTAGCCGATATTTCCAAGCGTCGCCATTTTGTCGAAGGTCAGAAGAAGAAAAATTGGGCGGCTTTTAATCAGGCGATGGTGAATGATATACCTAAAGCCGATATTGTTGCTCTCTATCGGGCGTTGTACACTCAATATCATGTGATTGTGGTCTCGGGGCGGACTGATGATTTTCGTACTCAGACCGAAGAGTGGTTCAGAAAATGGCAAATTCCACTCAATGAATTATATATGCGTCGCTTTGGTGACTATCGGGCAGATAATATTATTAAAGAAGAAATTTTGCATAAGTTGCAAGCTAAAGGTTACCAAATTAAGCTGGTGGTTGATGATCGAGATAGCGTGGTAACGATGTGGCGCAGTCATGGAATTACGTGTTTGCAATGCGATTATGGTGATTTTTAGGGTTTAAGTTAAATTTATTTAGGAAGGTACTATTATGTCACAATTAACTTTTTATACTAATCCGATGTCACGGGGACGGATCGTGCGCTGGATGCTGGAAGAAATCGGCGTGCCTTACGAAGTCAAGGTGCTGGATTATGGAACGACGATGAAATCGGCAGAATATTTGGCGATTAATCCAATGGGTAAAGTGCCGGCAATTGTCCATGATGGGGTAGTAGTAACTGAAACAGCGGCAATTTGTGCTTATCTGGCGGATGCTTTTCCGGCTGCAGGTCTATTACCGCAAACTCCGACAGAAAAAGCCGCTTATTATCGCTGGTTATTTTTCGCAGCGGGTCCGGTTGAACAGGCAATTGGGCTGAAAATGCTCAATGTCGAGATGACTGAGCAATGGCAGAAATCATTTGGTTGCGGCAAACCCGATGATACTTTTACCAACCTTGCCCAAGCATTAGGGAAAACTCCATATATTTGTGGTGAACGCTTTACTGCTGCCGATGTTTATGTCGGTTCGCATATTGGTTTTGGGATGCAATTTGGCGGGTTGCCAAAATTGCCAGAATTTGTTGCTTATTGGGAACGGATTAGTCAGCGTGCGGCGAAGTTAAAAGCCGATGAAGTTGACAATAGACTTCTTGCTTAACCGGCTTCTTTTATCCTTATGCGTTGTCATAAAGTCTTTTGCGGTACTCATGTACTACGTGTACACTCCGTTCCTCTACGCCTTTATTCCTAGCCTACGGATAAAATAATTGCTTAAGCATGAACTCTAATACCTTAATGGCAGCGCAGTAAGCCAAAAATTAACGGGAGTCTCAAGACTCCCGCTGTTATTAGCCAACCACCCGAAAATCAAAAGTTTGATTGATGAAATTAAGGTTGCTGATTGCCAGCGTAATTACCGTTCCGGGTGGTTGGGCTTTGCCATGAGCACCCATGTCAATTGAGATTGGCACTCCTTCCAGCTGGACATTATTACGGTAAGTATAAGTTGCACTAATCTGGCTGATTTGTTCCTGCTCAAAATAGCGTAACGACCAGTAGCGCTCCATGCTATCCTGAAATTTCAAATAGGCTGCATAGGTATCATCAAAATTCTCCACCACATTGGCAACAGCAAAATCGGTAGCCGCCAGCGGTTTCTTATTGGTCAACAGACTGATAATTTGCGCCTGATTAACCAAGTCGGCAGCCCGCCGTAATGGTGAAGTTGCCCAGGTATAATAATCAACATTCAATCCGGTATGTGAATTGGGAGTTAAGGTCATTACCACCGGATACATTGGCTGTTTGACCCGGTAAATTGCCGGAATGAAGGCATTGGTGAGCATCCGCCCCCAACTGCAATTTGCCTGTATCATCAGCTCGCTGACTAATTTGTCAATCGGATTGCCACGCACCCGTGGTTTAATTTGGATTTGACCATCGGCAGCAAATGAAAAATTATAATCCAGCACTAATTGGTTAACCGAAGTTTTGCCACGCTTTTCTTCCAGTTTGAGCGCAAATTTATGCAGCAATTTCAATTCCTGCTCGTAAGGATAACCGTGTTCCTGTTCCAGATTTTCATTATTGAAATATTGTTCCAATTCCTCAATCCGCAGATTGCTACCCACCAACACCCGCTCCAACTGCGATTCCTGACTAACAATATTCAGTTCATTATCCAGCGTGAAATAAATGCTTACCACCGGCAGGGTTTTGCCCTGATCAAGGCTATAATGGGCAATTACATTTTCCGGCAGCATGGTAATTTTATGACCGGGATAATAAACGGTTGAAATGCGCTCGCTGGCAATGTCCAATAATTCGCGGTTAAGTGACGGCGCCGAAATATGCACCCCGATAATCCAGCCATCCGCCAACTTTTGTACCGAAAAAGCATCGTCAATCTCGGTGGTCAGCGCATCATCAATCGAGAAAATCTGAATTTGCTGGTTTAGCGGAATTTCGTCGCTATGATCGGTAATGGTTAGTTCCGCCAGTTCCGTTCCATGCGGAAAATAGTGTTTCTGGAAGTTTTTAAACAGCAAATCTTCAATCGAGGTGATATAACCAAGTTTATAGAGTAGTTCAGTCAGCGATAATTTCAGTTCTTTGCCGGCTTTGGTAACTGCTTTATATTCCAGTGAGTTTTTATCAGGTTTACTCAATAAACTCAGCGGGTCACAGCTCCATTCCGGCTGTTTCAATGCCAGCAAATCTTTATATACGGCATCGAATTTGGCTTGATATTCACGCATTTTTTGCAGTTGCAGTTTGCGTTCGTTAATCTCTTCACGGCTGCAGCGCTTAAAGGCTTGCTCACCTTGATAAACGAAATAAACCGCCGGATCATTGATCGCCAGAAACAGTCCCAGCCGATTGATTTCATTGTCATGGCTGCAATACAGGCTAACCAGTTCTTCCCAGCTCCAGGTGGCTTTTTCCTCGCACATTTCCCACAGCAGCTCATGATCGAAGCCGTCGCGGAACTCGGTAAGCTGTGGCATAATTTGCTCCGGCACTGCATTAAAGCTATAAATCAAATTCTCATTTTTGATTTTTTTCTCGGCTGGATTATCGATTAATGAAACCACGCTATGTTTTTTTTCGGTGGCGATTAATTGGGCAAACTGATAACTGTTGTTGTCAAAAATTAGAGCAAAGGTCATTAATATTTCAATATCAAAACAAGGATTAAAAGTAATACAATTGCTATTAGGAAGTAATTGTTGCGACGGTAGCTGCGTGCCAGTTCGGCATAGCTGTTATTAAGTTGATCGGTTTCCTGAAGCTTATACAGGGTTGAAGCAAAACTGCGCGGCATGGTTGGCAGGATATATGACCAATACGGCAATTCTTCTTTAAGATTATGAATAAATCCCTTGATTCCCATTTGTTGATGCAGCCACTTATTGAGAATTGGTTTCGCGGTTTTCCACAAATCCAGTTCGGGATTTAACAGCCGCCCCAGTCCTTCAACATTGACAATGGTTTTTTGCAGTAAAATCAACTGCGGCTGTACCACAATTCCAAAGCGCCTAGATACCTGAAATAATTTTATCAGCACCTGGGCAAATGAAATTTGCGCCAGCGGTTTATTGAAAATTGGTTCACAGACTGCACGGATGGCATTTTCAAATTGCTCAATTGGGGTATCTTTGGGCGCCCAGCCGGATTCAACGTGAGTAATCGCGACTTTTTTGTAATCGCGGTTAAAAAATGCCAGAATGTTGATTGCCAAATACCGCTTGTCTTCTTCAGATAGACAGCCAACAATCCCAAAATCCAGCGCAACATAACGTCCATCGTCACTGCACAGGATGTTCCCCGGATGCATATCGGCATGGAAAAAGCCAAAATTAAACACCTGAGTATAGAAAATTTCTACTCCATAATGTGATAAACGTTCAAGATTGATATTTTTGGCTTTTAGCGCGGCAACATCTGAAATCGGTGTGCCGTTCATCCATTCCATGACAATTACCTCTTTGGTGCAGTAATCATAATACATATTCGGAATGACGATCCGCTGGTCTTTTTTATGCAATCGGGCTA
>JBPOJK010000201.1:0-2988 GCA_052033675.1 Pseudomonadota bacterium | reverse complement strand
GTAATTCCATCTTTATCTTCCCGCTGCGAGGCTTCCATCATCTTGGCGATTACCTCATCAAGTAAATCGCGAAACTCGGCAAATTGTTTATTACTGGCATTAAGATCTTTAATATTAAAAATCTTTTGTTCCGACTCATCAAGAATCTGATCGACATTGCGTCCCTGCGGGGCATAGGCACTATCGGCAATTACATTACTGGCACTGATTAACTCGCGCAGAATAAAGCGTTCGCGGATAATTTCAGCATAGCTTTGAATATTGGTCGAACTGGCGGTGGCCTCAACCAGATTATGCAAATATTCAATTCCACCGATAAATTCGAGTTGATTATTCTGCTTAAGCGACTCGGCAACAGTAACCGCATCGACATTTTTATTTTCACTACGGAGCTTAACCACGTGTTCAAAAATAATCTGATGTTCTTTGCGGTAAAAATGCTTGGGAAATAGTACTCCGCCAATATAATCATAGGCATATTCATCAAGCAATACCCCGCCAATCAAATACTGCTCGGCTTCAATCGAAGAAGGTGGGGTTTTTAAGCTATTGATTAAATTTTCTGTCGTTGTCATTATTTTTTATTTTTCATTCGCAAATAGAGATGTTTTTTACCGGACGTCGGCGATACCCGCTCTTCAATTTCAAAAATATTTTTCCGCGCTTTAACCAAGCTGCTTAATTTTTCATAGCCATAATCCCGCGGATCAAAATCCGGTTGCACCCGATTGAGATAAGAGCCAAAGGTTGCCAGATTTGCCCAACCATCATCGCTACTGGCTTCTTCAACCGCTTTGGCTGCTAATTTTAACGGAAAACGTTTTTTGTGAGCCTCTTTATCGGCTGAATTTTTATCATGAGTTACTTCATCGATAATAATTTCGGCAGGTGATGCCTCATCTTCAGGCTTATCAACCAGCCGCAGATTTTCGGTACGAATAAATTTATGACAGGCATTCCGAAACGACGCCGGGGTTTTTTCTTCACCAAAACCATAAACCCACAGTCCTTCTTCACGAATCCGCATTGCCAGGCCAGTAAAATCACTATCGCTGGAGACAATACAAAAACCATCAAAACGCTTGGTATAGAGCAAATCCATCGCATCGATAATCATGGTACTATCGGTAGCATTTTTGCCACGGGTATAAGCAAATTGCTGTACCGGCTTGATCGCAAATTTATTTAACACGCTTTTCCACTGCGAGCTATGGGAAGACGTAAAATCGCCATAAATTCGCTTAACCGTGGCTTCGCCATAACGAGCAACATCAGCCAGTAGTGCTTCAATAACCGAAGCCTGCGCATTATCGGCATCAATCAGTACCGCCAGATGCAAATCCGCTTCATCATGATTTTTAGAAATAATCATTTGTTCTAACCTTTTTAATTTTATTGACAACAGCCTCTGGCATCAATTTTCCAGACATCTACCACCACGTCATTTTCAGTAACATAAAAATAATCGAATAAATTAATCGTGGGGTCGCAGTGTGCCACCACTAATTCAAGCACTTCGCCAACTACCGGTAATTTTCCACCAACACCCGCCATCACTTTGCCATGTTCATCGCCGAAATAATCCCAATCATAATTTAAATTATTATGGCTACTAATCCGTGGCTTGGTTGCCACTTTATACAAGGCTTTGGTTCCGGCATCAACAGTTACAAATTCGGCTTGATTGGTACTAATCACTGTTGTTAACATCGTCATTGCCGGCAAAAATGGTGATTCTTGGTAATCAATTTCAGCATATTCCTGATCCATAACACAATAGGAACCTGGCTGGATTTCGCTAACCTCTGGCAACTCAGCATCAAGGCTAAAGGTTCCGGTTCCGCTGCCGGTTTGGATGTGACAATCAACCCCAAGCGCCAATAATTGCGCCTTGACTTTTCCTGCCGCTGCTAATATGGCGTGAGTTTGCTGCCGCCGTTCCGCCAAATCAGCAATATGCTGTAAATGACCAGCGTAACATTGAATCCCGCTAAAATTAAGGTTCGGGAGTTGATTTATTTTAAGCGCCAACTCAACGGCATCTTCGAAAGCAACCCCTGTGCGCCCAATCCCACCATCAATATCCAGTAAAACCTTTAGCTTAAGTTGACGCTGAGAACAAAATTCATCCAGTAATTGCGCACCTGACCAACTATCAACCACTACCTCAACTTCAGCCAAGGCGAGCACTTTTGCCAATTGAGTCAATTTATGCATTGTCACCAGCGGCGAAGTTATCAGTATATTGTCAATTCCCGCCTGAGCCATTACCAGAGCTTCTGAAACTTTGGCAGCACAAACACCAACTGCACCATATTCCAACTGTAATAACGCCAGCTGGCTGCATTTATGGGTTTTAATATGCGGGCGCAGTGCTACATTTTTGCTGGTGGCTAAATCGCGCATCAACGCCAAATTGGCGAGCAATTTCTTTTTATCAATCACCAAACACGGAGTATCAAGTTTAGACTTATGTAGCCCAAGATATTCTTTCAATTCAAAATCCTTAATCATCACAATTTATCCGGCGTTTTACTTCCGGTGAATCGGCAGTACTCGGATAGCGCATGGTTAATTCACCAACTGCTGCTGGTTTAACCAATTGGGTTTTATCACCGCTCAATAGGCTAATTGATTCAAGCTTAGCAACTGCGCTGGCAGCAGTACCATTATCAAGCGATTTAATCACATCATCATAACGCCCTGCAGTTTGCTTGATTGAATAGCCCAAATCGGCAATCCGCTGCAAAGTTAAATGAAATTTATCATTAAGTTCCCGTGCCAGCTGCAAGACTTTTTCGGCACGCTCTTCAACCAGATAAACATCCCAAGTCCGCTCGATAATTCCCAATAACACCAATAGCGTTGATGGACCAGCTAAAAATACCTTCTGAGCATAGGCACTACGAATAAGTTCGCCGCTTAAACGTTGGTCTTCTTCTAAAATGGTGGCAAATAATGATTCATTGGGAATAAACATAATTGCAT
>JBPOJK010000018.1:0-10547 GCA_052033675.1 Pseudomonadota bacterium | reverse complement strand
GCTATGATTATTTGGCTCCATTCAAAGATTACAATAATAAGATTATTCTGAGTATTAACGGTATTGCCAGCAGCAAGTCATTAACATTTACCTCCAATTTTCAGCAAAAAGCTGGTTGGGGAACTTGTTTTGGTTTATCTGCAGATAATATTAATTTTACCAGCACTAAATCCGGGGCTAAATATTTGAATACCATTGCCGCCAAAGATAAGACCAACTGGGATGGCAGTACTTCTGCTCAATCTCTTGATTTGACTAAGTCTTGTGATGTAATGGGAACTGATAATGGCGCCGAGGTACTGCCTGGTGTGATTGATCCAATTGTTTATAATGTTACGATCAATGGCAGCAGCTTGGCAATGGCGCAACCATGCGCGGCAACTAATTGTAAAGATCCGGGTAATGGTTATGTCAATGCTGGTTATTATGCACAATGGGCAGTGTGGGGACGGCAATATAATCCATACAATATGCCATTTAACAATATCAATGATATTATTTATGCTTTTGTTGGCTTTAATCCGGCAACCGGTGATGTTAAAACATTGGACGCGTCAGCCGATAGTTGGGGTATGAGTGCGGTAAGTCGTGCGATGTTACAGTATCCATACATGCAAGCACATCTATCATTTGGTGGCTGGACTAATAATGGTATCAATACTGCTCCAATGTTCGAGCAATTGGCATCTTCGACTACCAGTATGAATAACTTTGCAACTCAGGCGATTACCTTGATGCGCAAAACCGGCTATACCGGTATTGATATCGACTGGGAATGGTGGTCTGATTATGCTAATAACGTAGCTCCGGCTAAGAAAATGTTGGCGTTCTACCAAATTCTTAGAACTGCACTGGATAATGCCGGCAAAGAAGACAGTAAAACTTATACCTTAACTATTGCAGTCAATGGTGGTAGCGATCGGATTCTTGCTCTTGAGGGTAAAAACTTCGATGGTACCAGCAATGGTAATCCAAATGCGGTAAGTAATTTCTGGTCTCAGGTTGGTGGTTTGATGAATCATATTAATGTGATGAATTATGACTACCATGGTTCATGGGATGCCGGTAGCCCTGCTTACTTCCAGGCTAACTATGACTTCCAGAATCTTGGTGACAATAAAGTTGGTAAAGATGAAGGTTGGTCAATCAAATCTTCAATGAATACTTACATTGCTCGTGGTGTTCCAGCTAAGAAACTGGTGGCAGGGATTCCTTTATATGCTCGCACAATGACTGTTGCCAGCGCGACTAATGGTGGTTTATTCCAGTCCGTTACTGGTGCGGGTTTCGGTGACTATGAAAATGGTATCCTTGATTATAAATGTATCATTAATCCAGTTAATAATCCCGCCACTGGTTGTGGCAGCGATAAGCCAATTGCCGGGGTTAAGAGTTTGGCTTTCTACAGTAGCACCTCAAATGTTACAACCTTTAACCAATATGGTTTAGATTCGTTGCAACCGTGGGCCTATAGTGCACAGACCAATAGTTTCATGACTTATGATGATCAATGGTCGGCAGTACAAAAAGCCAAAGCGGTTAAAGCCACTGGTTTGGGTGGAACGATGTATTGGGAGCTGGATGGTGATGCTCAGAATGCTCAGCAATCAATTGTTCAGGCTGTAAAAGATGAATATAACAAGTAATAGCTAGTTGAATTTTTTAAAACCGGCAGGTGAGTTTTACCTGCCGGTTTTTTTATTTATTTTTTATAATAGTTAGCACCATATCAGCGATGTTTTTTATTTTTACTTCATATTCTTCAACTGGCGTATTTCGCACTAAAACGATAAGCATGACGTAGCCATGAACGATATCCAATAATTGAGTAAATTTTTCATCAAATGGAATTCCATATTTAGCAATGCGTTGACTAATTATAGAATTTCTTTTTGAAACATAGTCATATCTGCTAAAGATTACATCCTTATTTTCATTATTGTTTAATATTTGGCTAACAAATAATTTATTTAAATTTTTCTCAGCAAGGTAACTGACAAAAAACCATCTGATTAACAGATGAATTTCTTCGTCAATATTTTGTGACTGGTCAAGCACAGCTAGAGCTTGCGCTCGGTTATTAAACCAGTTTGAAATAATTATACATAAAAGGTTTTTTTTATTAGTAAAGTATTTAAATATTAATGCTTCAGAACATTTGGCGAGGTTTGCTATTTCTCTTGTTGATGTGTTTTCAAAACCTTGTTCTAAAAAAAGTTTAAGACTGGCTTCTAGAATTTTTTCCTGACTTTGCTCTCGGAAATTACTTTTATGGTTATTTTTTTTTGATTGTTCCATTTTGATTTAGCCTTGTTGAAACCTTGATTATCAATGATTATAAAAATTAACTGGTGAGTAAGCCATAAGATAATGCAATTAATACTATGAATGTAATCAAAACATAGACTTTATCGCGTTGAACCATGAAACCGATGATCGATAAAGCCACCCGAATCACCGGAGTTGCAATCAATAATAGCACGCCTAATTGAATAATCCCCAAACTGTTAAATTGAATAGCGCTGCGAATGATACCTTTTATGTTACATAGCTCGTCCGGAATATGCTGAAAATGTTGATATTGAGCAATATGTGAACCATTTGCCAGTAAATATAAAATTCCGCCAAACAATGTTACTATAGCAGAAATAATTACGCCAACGCGCAGCTGATTGCCGATAAAATTATCAAATTGCTCATCTGAAAGTTTCAACATTATAGTGCTCCTTGCAAGCTATGGTAAACCATTTGAACACCCATAAAGAGAATTACGATAGTAAACAATAGTCGTAATTTTTGGGTGTTCATTCCGTAAAGTATTTTTGCACCGGTCATTGAGCCGATCAATGCGCCTAATACCACTGGTAATGCCAAACCGGGGACAATATAGCCGGCATGGAGATAGATTCCGGCACTAGCCGCAGCGGTAACGCCAATCATAAAATTACTGGTTGTGGTTGATGCTTTATAAGGTATCCGCATAACTTGATCCATCGCCAGTACTTTTACCGCACCGGAACCAATTCCCAGCATTCCGGATAGAACTCCGGCAATCCACATCAAGATAAATCCACCCGGAACATTGGTTACCTGATAATGCTTTTCACCGGTGGGAGTAGGAAACGAACCATTCATTCTAAGTTTGGTTGCCAGATAATCACTTGTGACTGCGCCATGATCGGGTGTTTGGCGTTTATTTGATGAGTAAGCGGAATAAATTAATACCACTCCAAAGATGCAGGAGATTATTTTGGCATTTAACCATAAGCCAATAGTTACGCCACAAATTGCACCGATGGTGGTTGCTACTTCCAAAAACATTCCGATTCGGACATTACTGAAACCTTCCTTGACATATGCCGAAGCAGCACCGGAAGAAGTCGCAATTACCGAAATAAGTGCTACGCCAATTGCGTATTTTAAATCAACGCCAAAGGCTATGGTCAGTAGCGGAACTAATACCAATCCGCCACCAAGTCCGGTCAGTGAGCCTAAAAACCCGGCAGCGATGGAACCTAGAAATAGTAAAAAAGTAAATAATCCAATAGTCATAGTCAATAACTCCCAAATAGGAACAATGGTTTTAATTTATTATGCTTAAAATCTGCATCGTAAAGTAAAAATAATAGTTAAGATATGATTTTACACAATTTTAGAGCGTATTTGCTATATTGTCAAAAAATGGAAATTATTACTATTTCTTATCTTCAGCAAATATTGCACAAACTGATTATAATCAGCATGATTTAATCTATTAATCAATACTCCGTTCGGTTGCATGGTTATTGTTATTGGTTTAATCAATCAAGTTCTATAACGCTGGGACGACGTTTAGGTGGTACTAAAATCATTATTCCTCTTGAAATTTAGATAACTGGTCACATATAATACGCATATTTGTTAAATTTACTATATGGAAAAGCTATGGAACATAATAAACTTGATACCGAAACCAGTGAAGAAATTAAAGCCGCTGAATCTCACCAAGAAACGCATACACCTGCCGGAGAGCCAATTGAGGTTATAGAAGAAAAATTGGAAGAGATTGTGGCAGAAGAAATTGACCAGCTTGCCAAGCTTGAAGCCGAGCTGGCTGAACAGAAAGATACCAATTTACGCTTGATCGCTGAAATGCAAAATGCAGGGCGCCGGAGTCAGGATGAGATAAAAAAAGCCCGTGATTATGCCATCAGTAATTTTGCTAAAGAAATAATCACCATCAAAGATTATCTGGAAATGGCGCTGAAAGATCAATCCGGTAATTTTGAAATGTTGAAAATGGGCGTTGATTTGACGTTGCAACAGCTGATAAAAGTCTTTGATGGTCACCAAATCAAAGAAATTAATCCACAGCCAAAAGAAAAATTGGATGCTAATTTGCATCAGGCAATGAGTGTTGTCGAAGAGCACAAGCAAGAACCAAATACGATAGTCAGCGTTATGCAAAAAGGTTATCTGTTAAACGGACGGGTTCTGCGTGCTGCAATGGTGACGGTTGCCAAATAAGAATTTATTTTTGAGAAAAGCCGCTAGTTATTGACTGTGGCTTTTTTATATTAGCGGTTTCAGAGTATTGGTGATGCCGGTATCTCGTTTGAGATATAGCGGTTGCTGGTTTTTAATGGCATTAATCAACTTGGTAAGAGCCGCATTGGAATCGGTGTCTCCATTATAATACATAAACAAATCATATAAAGTCGGTTCAAGGTCATATGCTTGATCAGGCTTACCGCCCAAAATTACAGCGACCCGCTGATAAATTTCTTTTTGCGTCAGTCCGGTTTTTTGCATTATCATTGAAGATAGATACATGCCGGTACTTTCGTTGTCGATGGTAATTAGCACTGGAGTTATGCCCGGGCTGATTTCAAATAAATCACAGCCAAGTAAACCATTTTTGTATTCTACCATCAGCCGGTAGATTCCGGGTTTTAATTGCGATAAATCAGTGTTAGCACTGCATTCAATCGTCGTGTTTTTATCGTAGCATTCTAGTGAATCATTAAGTATGACTTGATTTCTATTGGTTTCTACTTCATAATGTACCAGATTGAAGTTACCATTAGTTTTATTGATCCCGCGAGTGAATACCGCCTTAATAGTTGTACCATGATAAGTTAAGTGCCTGGGTTTTGTGGTTGGCGCTGGTGTTGGCGCAACAGTATTTTCGCTGCGACTGCAAGAAAGTAATAAGCTAATGGCTAATAATACTGTAGTTTTGAGTAATAAAGGTCTAGACATGATTTTTATTTTTTCATTACATAATTGTTTCATCTTAATATAGCGGCTGCAAAAATCTAGCTTGGCTCATGGTTTCGCGTGGTGGATTTTTACCGCTAATTATTAATTGGTTAATTTGGCTAAGTGCATTACTCTCGTTATTTGTCCCGCCGTATAAAATAAATAAATCATATAGTGTGGTTCTCAAATCATAATCCGCCGTTGAATCTTTAGCCAGAATTTGTTTGACTCGCATATACAACTGCTGCTCATTTAATTTATTTTGCCGACTAACCGTTGCAATCAAATAATTTCCCATAGTGTCTTCGTCCAGTAGAACTGAATTGGGAATAAAAGCGGGATTAATCTCTATAGTTGTAACACCAAGCAAACCGCCATTGGTGGTTGTTAATTTCAGATGGTAAAATCCCGATGAAAACACCGCTAGGTTTATTTTAGAACAAGAAAAATTGATACCATGATTATTGCAAGCCAATTGCTGGTCTTGGATAATCTGATTATGCTCATTAAGCAATTGATAGTGAGTTTGCGGTAATAGATTCCTCAAATTTTCAACTAAGCTAACCCCATTGATTTCAGTTCCATTATATTTCATAGCACTTTCAGATGCGGCGACTGGAACTGTGATTGGCTGCTTGCTGCAGCCGATCAATGGAATTGATAAAGAGAGTAATAGTATTTTTAACAACATGAAAATGTTTAGCCTCATCATTTATTCAAAGTGCCGATAAATTAATCATCAGCACTTTAAAAATTTAAGCTTATTGCTTATTGACTTACCGTGCAACTATTACCGCTGGCAGCGCTTGATGATGTTGCAATATTCAATACCGTATTCTTGTTGAAGGTGAATTTTGGACAATTATACGGACCATCTTGTACTTTTGGATCGGGAGCCCAAGATAGTTTAAACATCATATCGACTTCCTTGTCTTCCATTCCCTTAACGCTGGTGGTCTTATTTGGAAAGCTAGTCTCACCAGGCTGCAGCCACGCATCAATGCCGTGTGTTTTCGAGGTTAGGTTTATACCAGCATTGCCGTTGATTTTGACGGTTAAAGTATATTTTGGCGGGGTACAACCGGCAATTTCGGCAAATTTCTTACCTCCAAATATCGGGAAGCCGCTATCCCAGCTTACTAACTTGCAGTTTTCGGTCGGGCTAAAGTAATAATCGCGCGCGCCGGCCTTGGCTATGCTCGGATCAGTATAGTCGATATCGTTACATTGATTAGCTTCCTGCTCGCCTTTAGTGAGTACAAATCCTTGCGGGAAGAGATTACCACTTTTTGAAAAATAACGGAAAGAACGGAGTCGGGTTTTGGTATTCACCACGTTAGCAAGTTCTTTGCCACATTCTGGTCCACCATTTACAATCGCAACTGTAAATGGAAATCCGAGTTCGGCATACTCTTTAGCTTTTCCAGTTGCACCGAGTACATAACTACCATCCATTATTTCAGCAATTGATGGATTACCGCTTTTAGGCTGAACCGAATAGACAATTGCACTTAAGAATGGCAAGAAATTATCACCCTGAACCAGATCAGGATCTTTTAGCAACATTAAGTTGCCATAAAGCATCAATGACATATTGGCATAATTAGTGGGGTAACTAAGTTGTTTGGCGCCGCGTCCATAATAGTAATTGCCTCTTACTAAATCGGCTTGCGAGCCACTTAGACTAAATGGTCCAGCTTTGTCCAGATACGCATCGGCTAAACGCTTCTCTGGTGTCGAATTTTTTTCGGCAACGCTGGCAAATGTTCGCTTAATTTTATTGTAGATGGTTTCTTCACTAACAGAGTTGGAGTCAACATCTGAGGTTTCCTGTACCGCATGGGCAAAGGTTGTCGCCAATAGTCGTTTACATAGCGTATCAGGATCTTGCATTGCAGTGGTTCTTTGTGCTTCTGGATAACTGGAATAATCACCGCAATAGCCAGGAACTACCGCCGTAGCTTTTAGAAAATTGTTATACGAATAGACTTTTCCCGGGATAAAACCATTTAAATTTTCCATACTAACCGAGAGCGGAAATATTTTTTCAAAATTAGCTTTTGGCATGACGCGAATAATTCGTTGAACATTATCAGGATTATTGGCAGAGCCATCATAAACTTTGGTTAAGTCGAGGTTTGTAACCCGCATATAATATGAGATTTCCTTGATCTGTAGTTGCTGGGCGCTATTTAAATCACTAATTTCCGGCTGCCATTCCTGATACCAGTTAGGTGGTGATAATTTGGTTACATCTACCGCACTTGCTGTTGCAGCGGTACTTTTGGCATTTCTTAATGTTGGAACTGCAGCAGATTGTGCTGAATTGTTATTATTTGAATCTGTTTGATTACAGCCCACCACTAGTGTAGAAATAATTGTTGCGAGACCAATAATTTTAATTGGTTTATTTTTCATGTTTTGCTCCTGATTCTGTGATGAAAAATTTCAATTAGTTATAATAACTTATTAAAGAATTCTATGGTGAAATAAAATACTCCAGAAAAAGCTGCAATTGTAGTATTTTATTCTGAGTATATGGTACAACAAATTGATATGTAATGGTTTTAGTTAAATATGGTGGGGTAGGCGTTGGTTGCTTATTGGATTAAGTTTTTGTTCCGGTTTAATTAATGTGTGGTAAGTTTGCAACATTGCGGATTGTTTTTTTATCTGATTTACATGGCTTGTCAGTAAATAAATAATAAATTTTACAAAATAGTACTTGAAATCTACCAGATTAACCTTATTTTCATATCAACAACGAATTAATCGCGGTTAACCACGGCGGTTAGTTGCGAAAATCTATCTAGAAAGAAGGAATAAAAATATGGGTAAAATTATTGGTATCGATTTAGGTACAACAAATTCTTGTGTAGCGGTGATTGAAAATGGACAACCTAAAGTTATTGAAAATGCAGAAGGTGCAAGAACCACTCCATCAATTATTGCTTATACTGATGGAGAAACTCTGGTTGGAGCGCCAGCCAAACGTCAAGCGGTAACCAATCCGAAAAATACAATTTATGCTTCTAAACGTCTGATTGGTCGTAGATTTGAAGAAAAAGAAGTGCAAAAAGATATTAGCTTGATGCCTTTTGAAATTATGAAAGCATCTAATGGCGATGCATGGATCAAAGTTAATGATAAAGAATTAGCGCCACCGCAAATTTCAGCCGAAGTTTTGAAAAAAATGAAAAAAACTGCCGAAGATTATTTGGGTGAAGCGGTTACTGAAGCGGTGATTACCGTTCCGGCGTATTTCAATGATTCACAACGCCAGGCAACTAAAGATGCCGGACGGATTGCAGGATTAGAAGTAAAACGGATTATCAATGAACCGACTGCTGCCGCATTGGCGTTTGGTTTGGCAAAAAAAGAAGGTAAAGATCGCAAGATCGCGGTTTATGATTTGGGTGGTGGTACTTTTGATGTGTCGATCATTGAAATTGCCGATGTTGATGGCGAAAGCCAATTTGAAGTATTGTCAACTAACGGTGATACTTTTCTTGGTGGTGAAGATTTCGATCAACGTTTGATTGAATATATAGTGTCAGAGTTTCAAAAAGAACAAGGGATTGATCTTAAAAAAGACGTTATGGCCTTGCAGCGTCTGAAAGAGGCGGCAGAGAAAGCCAAGATTGAGTTGTCTTCAAGCACTCAAACTGAAATTAATTTGCCGTATGTAACTATGGATGCAACTGGTCCAAAACACTTGGTAATGAAAATTACCCGTGCAAAATTTGAATCAATTGTTGAAGATTTAGTGAATGCGACGATTGAGCCATGTAAAATCGCCTTGAAAGATGCTGGTTTATCAGCTTCAGATATTGACGATGTAATTCTGGTTGGTGGACAAACCCGGATGCCGCGCGTTCAGGATAAAGTTAAAGAGTTCTTTGGTAAAGAACCGCGTAAAGACGTAAATCCTGATGAAGCGGTAGCAGTGGGTGCGGCAATTCAAGGTTCGGTATTGGCTGGCGATCGTAAAGATGTCTTGTTATTGGATGTTACTCCATTGTCTTTAGGGATTGAGACTATGGGTGGCGTGATGACTAAATTGATTAACAAGAATACTACGATTCCAACCAAAGCATCACAAGTATTTTCAACTGCTGCCGACAGTCAGCCTGAAGTTACTATTCATGTGTTGCAGGGTGAACGTCAAGTAGTTACCGGTAACAAATCACTGGGACAATTCAATTTAGGTGGCATTGCACCTGCTCCACGCGGTGTACCGCAAATTGAAGTAACTTTTGATATTGATGCCAATGGTATCTTGCATGTATCAGCTAAAGATAAAGCTACCGGCAAAGAAAATAAAATTACCATTCAGGCAAGCTCTGGTTTGAGTGAATCGGAAATCGAACAAATGGTTCGTGATGCCGAAGCTCATGCTGAAGAAGATAAAAAAGCTGCTGAATTGGTGAATGCGCGTAATCATGCCGATGCAATGGTTCACTCTGTGAAGAAATCATTGGCGGATTATGGTGATAAAGTTTCTGCCGAAGAAAAAGCTAAAATTGAAGCGGCAATTACCGAAGTTGAAGAAGCGGTTAAAACTGATGATAAAGAGCGAATCGAAGCTAAAACTCAGGAATTAATGACTGCCTCACAAAAAATCGGTGAAATGATGTATGCCGATATGCAAAAAGAGCAGGGTGCTGAAGCTGGTGCTGCCGGAGCTGGTGAAGCTGCGGGCGGACAGGCTAAAGACGATGTGATTGATGCCGAGTACACTGAAGTTAATGACAAAAAATAATCATTGACTGGTTATGTTAAAAACGGCTTGAAGTTAAAATCTTCAGCCGTTTCTTATTATATACAACCTAAGTTCTTTAGTGCATTGTATGTTAAATAAGAGCTTATACAATTATCAATAATCTGTGAGAACTATAATATATGCTATCGAATAGAAAATTCTTGAGACACAAGGTGCTTGTTTCTGTTTCATAGCCAACTAGCATGGTAGTAAGTATAGTTATCTTCATAATGATTTAGATATGTGAACGTTAAAAAGGAGTTTTTATGCATTTGTATGAAATTACGATACCGGGAAAAACTTTAGACATGGGATTAGATAATCACAGGCATCCCATAATGTGGGGATTAATAAGGAATTTAGTTACTAGCTATCATGAAGCGGTATATTGTTATTATAACTATTGCTCATGTAGTATTAAAAAAACGATAGATCATACTAAGATGGTTGAACAAAAACTTGCAGATGAGTTGTCTAAAATGAAAGTATTTGGGCTAGAAGAAATAGTGAAGGGGGTAGATCGATTTGAATATGATGCGGCACA
>JBPOJK010000066.1:0-18818 GCA_052033675.1 Pseudomonadota bacterium | reverse complement strand
CATTGAGATTGGGAGTTATTACGGTCGCTAAGGGAATCAGGTGTTTTTTTAATCCGTCAATCGCAGTGGGTAATAATAAATAATCGCCGCTTTTGGCGACCATTACCGGATCAAGCACAATTGGAATATTCGTGGCATACTTTCTAAGATAACGGCTGACTAACAGAATTATGTCATGATTAAACAGCATGCCGATTTTGATAACATCCGGCGTAATATCACTAAAGATTGATTCCAGCTGCTCTTCAATTGCGGATAGCGGCAATTGATAACAGTTGCTGACCCCACGAGTGTTTTGGATCGGCAGGGCGGTTAAAACACTCATCCCATAGCAGCCTAGTGCCGAAAAAGTTTTCAAATCAGCTTGCATCCCAGCGCCGCCAGAACCATCAAAGCCGGCAATAGTGAGTGCACTGATGAATTTTTTTTTCATGATTATCCTCCGGAAAATTAATTTGAGCGGTTGTTTGCCGCGGTGAACTTATGTAAGTTTGCGTGTACCGCCAAACGTTGCCGAATCTGTTCCCAATCCGGCTGATACAGGCAATCAATAAATTTAATTTTAAAACTGGCAGGTTTTTTTGCTTGCATATACGCTTGTTCTGCACAGAGGTTATAATAAATAATTGCCAGATGGCCAGCCAGCGCCCGATCGTTGGCAATACTGGCAAAAGCAGTAATTACCGCGCTTAGACAGCAACCCATTCCGGTAACCTTGGTCATTAGTTCGATTCCGAAATTACTGTGGAAACTCTGCTGCGGTGAGCAGACATAATCATGTGCGCCGCTGATTACAATAATCTTGCCGGTTTTTGTAGCCAATTGACTGGCCGCTGCTACGGCAGAGCTACTTTCGATGGTGGTTTCAACGCCATAACAACCTTCATTGCCGGTAATTATTGCACTAATTTCGCTGGCGTTACCACGGATAATTGTGGCATAGGGAAATAATTCCTGGGCTAATTGTGTTCTGATAGCAGTTGCACCGGCGCCAACCGGGTCCAAAATCAGACATTTATTTTGTTGTTTTATCAGTTTTGCGGCAGCGCAGGTATAAGTGCCAAATTCCGGGTTTAAGGTGCCAATATTGATATTTATCCCGTGCGCCATGGTGATTAATTCTTCCAATTCGCCGGCGTGTTCCGCCATGATTGGTGCCGCACCTATTGCCAGCAATACATTTGCCATAAAATCCTGGGTGACGCTATTGGTCAGATTAACAATCAGCGGCTGCTGTTGCTGGAGTCGTTGAGAATGGCTATAAAGCAGTTGGTAGATATTACTCATGAGATTCTCCGGCTAAAATTGTACGTAATTGGCTAATGTAGTGGGCTGGGTCGGCGGCTTCGTGAATTGCACTGATAACCGCAATGCCGCTAATTTTGGCAGTAGCTATACTGGCTAGATTTTCCCGCGTTATTCCGCCGATGGCAATAACCGGATGGCGGCTGTGATTGCAAAATTGTTGCAAACCGTCGATTCCCCACAGGTGTTTGAGGTTGGTTTTACTTTTGCTGTGAAATATAGCGCTGGCCGCTACATAATCAATTGAATCTAGGCGATTTGCTATGGTTAATTGCGGGTAAGATTCGATACTCAGTCCGACTTTCTTGGACGTTCCCAAAATTGTGCGGGCTAAATCAGGATTGCCGTCTTGTTGACCCAGATGAATGCCATCGGCATCCAACTCTGCGGCAAGTTGTAGGTTGTCATTAACAATTAGTTTTACCGCCGCCGGTTTCAGAATGGTCTGGAGTTCTCGACCAAAAGCCAGCAGATTAGCATAAGCCCAGTTTTTTTGGCGCAGTTGCAAGTCGCTGATTCCGGAATTGGCAGCAATCTCAATGAACCGTAGGTAGCTATCATCCGCTGGAGCAGGTGGACAATTGGTGATTAAATGGAGCTGAATATCAGCTTGATTGGTGCTCATTTTGTTACTTTCACAAAATAAGCGCAAGGAGGTTGGTGGTTTTAAATGTGCTTGTTAATATCGCTGTAACACAAGCTTCCTAGCCTCCCTACGCTGGTATTATCCAGAATCAGGTTCAAAGGGTTTAGGAATCATCCTCTCTCAGCAACTTACGCGTTGCACCCCCGCTATCAGGAAGCTATTATAAACCGGATTTTTATTTCCGGTTGGATAATTTAATTGTCAATGGCTTAGAATTAACCTAAAATTGAATCATTGCGATGAATGTACGGTGGTAATTACCGAAGCAACTACCAGCGACCGAAAATCCGGGTTTTGCGGAATACCTTTGATTTTGGTGAACTGTGCTGCCAATTTAGCATTCAATTGATTGGCTGGACATTCTGGATGGTTAGTAATCAACTTTGCCAGTTGCGGATAAAGCTGATCGTCAATGGTCTTTATTTGTTGGCGAACGGTTGCCAGATTGGCGTACTGTCCGGATTTTGGCGCCATTTGTGGATTTTGCCGCCAATAACTAAACCAGTAGGCCTGAATTTGCTTACTCAAATCCATCTGGATTTGGGTAAATGGCAGAAATACGTTACTTTCCAATTGCTCATTGCTTGCTTGCGTCTGCGCGTTTTGTAAGACCTTTAACTCTTGTGGTGCATCATAAATATTTCCTTGCGGTGTTGCCAGATATTTATTGGCTGCCACTGTTTGCATATAGCTGGTACGTTTGGCTATTAGATTAAATAGTTGATTATAATCATTGCAATCGGCAAATGCACTTCCGGCTCCCAAAACCCCGACAATTAATCCCAAATACAGTTTTTTCATCATAAATACTTTCATAAAAAATGTTGATCATGGAATTATACAATATAACGCTTTGTCAGTCGGTTGCAAATATGCTAATATAACGGTCTCTTCATATATTTTTCGCAGGTGCAGCAGTGAACACCTTATTCACCATCTAATTCAATACACCAAATCGTTAGCAAGTATTTTGGATATTGCTTATCAACGATTCATGGTATTCATTTATATTTCTAATTTTCGTGGACAATTGATTTTATTAGGATGACCCATTAATTGAGTTGTTGTTCTGCTAGGTCTATCCGCGTAAATATTCATTGATTTTTATTTCTTGTATAATCGATCTTTTGTACTATGCAAAAAGCTTATATACTAAAAACAGTTATAAACAGAGCTTTTTTGAACTAAGACAACGCTGAAATAGTGAGCGCGACGAGTATACAATGAGCCTTCTATAGGAGGTAGTTTCTATGCATTTACCGATTGAAATAACTGATTTTGAACTATCCGTAACCGGGCGGATTTTGATTTCTGATTTTAGTGTGACAATTTATCCGGGGAGCAAAATCGGGATAATTGGTGATAATGGCAGTGGTAAGTCATCATTGATTAACGCATTTTATCAGGCACAATTTACTGCCAATCCAGCGCTTAATCTAGCTAGTGGTATAACCATTGGTTACGTTCCGCAATTGATTTCCCATGATAGTTTAAGCGGCGGCGAACGTTTCAACCATGTGCTATCGCAGGCGCTGGCAAATTGCCCCGAATTGTTGCTGCTGGATGAACCGACCAACCATCTGGATGGTAATAATCGCCGCGCATTATTTAAACTATTGCGCCATAATTCGGCAACCATGCTGATTATCAGCCATGATCCGGAGCTATTGAATAACTATGTTGATTGTTTATGGCATGTCGCTGATGGTAAAGTAACAGTATTTAATGGCGGTTATAGTGATTATTGTCAGCAACTTGAACGACAACGGAGTAAACTCTATCGACAAATTGATGAATTGAAGGTCCAGCAAAAGCAGCAGCATCAGTCGTTGATGAGGGAGCAACAGCGGGCAAAAAACAGCCGTCTGCAAGGTGAGAAACATATCAGCGAGCGAAAGTGGCCAACGATAACCTCGGGAACCAAAGCCCGACGGGCTGAAACTACTGCCGGGAAAAATTCGGCTAAAATCAGAAACTCACGTCAGGACATTCAGCAGCAACTGCAAAATTTATGGCAACCGGAAGAGTTGAATTATTCTTTTGACTTAGCTGGATTTTCCTCGAACAATGCGGTAGTTACCATTGTTGATGGGAGCTGTGGCTATCTAGCTGGTGATTTTGCTTTAAATAATATCAATCTTAATTTATCCGGACACGCTCGTTTGGCATTATGTGGTGATAATGGCAGCGGCAAAACGACGTTATTAAGGGCAGTTACTGGTAACCCGCAAGTATGGACTGCCGGAGAATGGTTGCTGCCGCAGTTGGGTGAGATTAGTTATCTGGATCAACATTATAACCATATTGACGACAATGCTACAGTGCTGGAGATGGTCAGTCATGCCAATCCGGATTTAACCATAGCAGAGTTGCGGGCGTTTCTTAATTGCTTTTTATTTCGCAAGAATGAGGAAGTCAGCAAGACCGGCGCAATGCTTTCCGGTGGTGAAAAAGCTCGGTTATCATTGGCGTTGATAGCGCTACGCCGACCCAAGCTATTGATTATTGATGAAATTAGCAATAATATTGATCTAACCACTCGCAATCATATCATTCAAGTTTTACGCGATTATCCGGGCGCAATGTTGATTATCAGCCATGACCGTGAATTTTTGGAACAATTAGCGATTAATGACTATTACAATTTGTTCTGAACGCTATCTACAAAAATCAATTTAGCAACGTTTACTATAATAGTGGTTAATCCTACATTTGGCTAGTGGTTTCTAGTATAATTTAGCATTTATTTTAAGGAATTATCATGCAGCAATTACAGAATATTATTGAAGCGGCATTTGCGCGCCTACCGGAATTAGATTTACAGGATAACTTATTGCGTCAGGCGGTCGATGAGGCAATTAATCTGCTGGATACTGGCAAAATGCGCGTCGCCGAAAAAATTAATGGCGAATGGATTACCCATCAATGGCTGAAAAAAGCGGTTTTACTTTCATTTAGGTTGAACAATAATCAAGTGGTTGAAGCTGGTTTTACGAAATTCTACGACAAAGTGCCGTTAAAATTCAGCGATTATAGTGCGGAAGATTTTGCTGCCGGTGGATTTCGTGCAGTACCGGGAGCCTTAGCGCGTAAAGGCTCGTTTATTGCTAAAAATGCAATTCTGATGCCTAGTTATGTCAATATCGGCGCGTATGTTGATGAGGGCACGATGGTCGATACCTGGGTAACGGTCGGTTCGTGCGCGCAAATTGGTAAAAATGTCCATTTATCCGGTGGCGTTGGCATTGGCGGCGTACTTGAACCATTACAAGCCAATCCAACAATTATTGAAGATAATTGTTTTGTCGGTGCCCGCTCGGAAGTTGTTGAAGGTGTGATTGTCGAAGAAGGTTCGGTAATCAGCATGGGGGTATTTATCGGGCAATCGACGCGAATTTATGACCGTGCGACCGGCGAAATCCATTATGGACGGGTTCCCGCATATTCGGTAGTCGTGTCAGGTAGTTTACCAAGTGCCGATGGCAGCCATTCAACTTATGCGGCAATTATTGTTAAACGGGTTGATGCCAAGACCCGCAGCAAAACTTCGATCAACGATTTATTGCGTCCATAGCCATGTATTTGCTCTTTTGCGGTAAAAATCTGCTGTTAAAACGCAGTGAACTAGGCTGGGAATTGCCGCAGGCTGGCGATATTAGTGGGATTGATTACCAGGCTTATCCGCAGTTATCCGCAAAAGTCGGGTTGCTGGCGGGAATTAGCGATGCTAATGCGATTGCCGCGCATGAGCTGCTGGAGTTAGTTCCATTACGCACTGTGCTGACGGTGTTTCCCACTGAACAAATCGAACAAATCGTTCATGCTGAACAACTGCTTTATTACCAACAGCGAACACGGTTTTGCAGCAGTTGTGGCACGCATTTGCAAATTCAGACCGGACATAATTGGCTTTTTTGTGGTGAGTGCCAGCGCGAAATTTATCCAACCATTAGTCCGGCGATGATCGTCCGCGTGACCCGCGGTGATGAAATTTTACTGGCGCAAGCCAATCATTTTGCTGCGGAACAATGGAGTGTCTTGGCTGGGTTTTGTGAAGTTGGTGAGTCATTGGAACAAACCGTGGCACGTGAGATATTGGAAGAAGTTGGAATAACGGTTAAAAATATTCGTTATTTCGGCTCGCAGTATTGGCCATTTCCGCATTCGTTGATGGTGGCATTTACCGCCGAATATGCTGGTGGCGAGATAAATTTAGACACCAATGAAATGCGCGCTGCCGGATTTTTTACCGCGGATAAGATTCCCGGACGACCATCGACAGCCTATTCAATTGCCAATCTCTTGATTGATGATTTTTTGCGTGGAACTTAGATTGCGCAGTAAATTGCTAAAAATTTTGAATTATTGGGTTCAACGTAATTTTTATAAAATTAGGATAAGTCATACGCTCACGTGGGGGTTTTCGCTGGTAGAGTTATTAATTGCGCTGGCAATTATTGCTATTTTAGCGGTGTTTGCTATTCCGGCATATCAGGATTATTTGCAACGGGCGCGCTTTTCTGCTGGCGTAATTTTTGCACAGAAAACCCTGAGTGATGTCTATGACTATCAGACGCAGCATGGAGTTTTTCCAGATAATAATTCGCAACTGAAACTGGAGTCGGCTATCAGTGATAATGATGTCGGTCAGATTGTCGTTGGTAGTGGCGGCAATGTCTGCGCAGTATTTAACGGTGTTCATTTAAGTGGGGTGGTGATGTTGGTACCCTCGTTAAGTGGCGGTAATTCATTGGTGGTTGATAGTTCCTTGGCTAAATATGCGCCTAGTGGTGCGCTGGTGGTGCCAACGGCAATTATTCCCTGTGAGGGGGTGGCAGCGCTTCCTACGCCAGATCCGGTAGCAACACCGAGTCCTGCGGCTTCAGCGGCACCATCTCCGACACCCACGGCAACAGCTACCGCAGCGCCTAGTCCCTCACCAAGTCCAAGCCCGGCTCCGGTTTTAGCCGATTATCAGTCATGGTGGGCATGGTTGATTGCCTTTTTAAGATGGTTAATTTCATAATTAACTCCGCGATGACTGGTTTTTGATACGGTATTATCAAATAAAATTTAGCTTTTAGGAATAATTTAAAATAAAATGTGGCTAACTCGAATTTCACTAAAAAACCCCTACTTTGCAACCGTGCTGATGTTGACGCTGGTGCTATTGGGTTTGGTAGCATTAAAGGGTATTTCGGTAGAAGAGTTTCCGGATATCAAATTTCCTATTGCGGTGGTGACTACCAACTACAAGGGAGCGTCACCGGAAGTTATTGAAACCGACATTTCTAAACCGTTGGAGGAAGCGTTAAATACCCTCAATGGGGTAAAAACTATTCGCTCCTATTCCTTTGAAGGTTCATCAACGGTAGTAGTCGAATTCAACCTCAATATTAATCCAGATGTAGCGGTGCAGGATGTCCGTGATAAAGTTTCGACGGTCGCCGCGGGATTTCGCAAAGATATTGATAATCCACTAGTGTCGCGGGTCGATATGCAGTCATTGCCAATGATGTCGCTGGTTATTGGTGCGGATAATATGTCGCTGCGGGATGTTACCGAATGGGTCAATCAGGTTGCCAAAAAGAAACTCCAGACCGTTCCCGGAGTCGGAGATGTTAAGTTAGTCGGTGGTGTTGATCGGCAAATCCGGATTAATGTCGAGCCGTATAAGCTGCAATCATTGGGGCTATCGATTACCAATCTGGTTACCGCCATTCAAAGTGCCAACAGCAATTATCCGGCTGGTGATGTTCAAACCAAGGACAAGCGGATTAATGTTCGTTTAAACGGTAAATTGCAAACTCCAGCCGATTTTGCGGCGGTGGTGGTGGCGTACCGCAATAATGTGCCGATTAAAGTTGGTGATGTCGCACAAGTTGAAGATGGTCATGATGAATACACCAGTTTAACCTTGGTTGATGGTAAGCGGGCGGTTGGTCTGGACATTCGTCCGGCGGATAAAGCCAATGTAGTTGATGTCTCGGCTGGGGTGTATAAAGTTCTGCGGGAATTAGATAACATTAAACCTGCGGGAATGTCATTGCGAATTAGCTATGACCAATCACAATCGATTAAACAATCGCTTTCGGATGTTGGGCAAACACTGATTGAAGGTGCCTTGCTGACGGTGCTGATTGTATTTATGTTTCTTAAGTCATGGCGCTCAACGGTAATTACCGGTTTAACCTTGCCGATTGCCTTGATTGGTACGCTGTTTGCGATTTGGGTATGCGGCTTTACTTTGAATATGATGTCGCTGATGGCTTTGTCGCTGTCAATTGGACTGTTGATTGATGATGCGATTGTGGTGCGCGAAAACATTGTCCGCCATCTGCATTTGGGCAAGAGTCACTTTCAGGCCGCGATGGATGGAACCAATGAAATTGGTTTGGCGGTCTTGGCAACTACCATGACGGTGGTGGCGGTCTTTTTGCCGGTTGGTTTTATGCAGGGAATTATCGGTAAATTCTTTTTCCAGTTTGGGATAACGGTAACGGTAGCGGTAGTAATTTCTCTGCTGGTAAGTTTTACGCTCGATCCGATGTTATCCAGTGTCTGGCATGAACCGGTTGGCGGTGGTTATTTGGCACGCTCGCGATTAGGTAAGTTTTTGGACTGGTTTGAGCAGCAATTTAATAATTTAACTGAATTTTATGAAAAATTTATTCGTCTGTCTCTAAACTATCGCAAGACAACTTTGCTAATCGCTGTTGGGATTATGGTTGGTAGTTTTGTGCTGGTGCCGTTTATCGGCGGTGAATTTATTCCGCAAGCCGATAAGGGCAAATATACGGTCACTTTTAAAACCGCAGTTGGTTCCAATGTGTTTTATACCGAGCAAAAAGTCAATCAGGTTAGTAAGATATTGCAGCGTGAGATTCCACAGATTACTTCAGTTACCGGTGGGGTCAATAAAAATTTCGGCGATGGCAGTAATAACGCCACCTTGTATGTCGATACTGGAAATAAATTATTTCGCACGATTACTCTAAATGACGAAATGCAAAAAACCCGTGAAATTCTGGAACGAGTTGGTGGCATTGAAATTCAGAATATTATGCCCTTAGGTTCTCCGGGCGGCGATCAAAAACCGATTAATGTCGATATCAAAGGCGATAATATCATTGTGCTTAAGCGGATTTCGGAAGATTTGGCGGCAAAAATTAGCAAAATCAAAGATACTGTTGATGTGCAAACTACCTATCAAAACGCCGATCCGGCATTTAATATTGCAGTTCATCGTGATGAAGCTGCCAATTTGGGTATCAATTTATCTGATGTCGGTGCGACTTTGGCAACCCTTTTTGCCGGTAATAAAATTTCAACCTGGGAAGACCCTAAAAATGGTGAAAATTATAATGTGGTGGTCCAGATTCCCGAAGATGAGCGTAATACCGATGTGCTGGGATTATTACAGGTTCCCGGTGCCGCATTGGATCCGACCAAAAATAATATGCCGATGATGGTGTCATTGGCAACCATTACCGGTGTAACTACCGGGTTTTCACCGCGTGAAATTGACCGGGTAAACTTGCAGCGTAACGTTACCGTCACCGGTAATATTCTGAGTAATGATAATCAACGGGTTTTCAGCCAGATTCAGCAATTGATTAAAAACTATAATTTGCCAAGTGGCTATACTATTACTCAAAGCGGGGATAGTGAAGATATGGTGCAATCTTTCATGTATGCGGTGGAGGCGTTGTTGGTTGGGATCGCTTTTATTTATATGATTTTAACCGCTCAATTCAAGAGCTTTATTCAACCGCTGGTAATCATGGTGGCATTGCCGCTATCTTTTGTCGGCGTGTTTATTGCCTTATTGCTTTTTAACAGCACGCTGAATATGTTTTCAATTATTGGGATTATTATGTTGATGGGGCTGGCGACCAAAAATGGGATTTTGCTGGTGGACTTCATTAATCAGCAATTATCCGAGGGTGCTGAATTGGTTGAAGCAATTGTGGCTGCCGGAAAAATTCGCTTACGACCAATTTTGATGACTTCGCTGGCGATGATCTTCGGGATGTTACCGGTAGCGCTTAGTAACGGCGAAGGTGCTGAGGTTCGCAAACCGATGGCGTATGCGATTATCGGCGGAATGACCACCTCAACGTTATTAACTTTGATTATTGTTCCGGTAATTTATAGTCTGATTGCCAGAAAACGTAAATTACGACGGGAGGGCGAATGAAGTCTGACTCTTTAACTATTCCGGTGTATTTTGGGCGCAAATGGCTAATATTTTTTATGCTCTTGGAAACTTCAACGGTGCCATTGGTAGCAGTAAGCAATGATTTTGCGATAAAAAATATCTACTATATGAGCATCATGGGATTTTTGGTGGCTTTTATCGTAATTTGGCTGTTGATTAAATTTTTGCAAAAATTGATGGTCAAGCATTCGCAGGAATTATTTGGAATTGCTGCCAAACAGGTTAGTGGTGGCTGGATTATTGCCATTTTAGCTGGAATTTTGGAAATGGTAATGTTTGCGGTTCAGGATTGGCTGTTTCATCGTGGTTGGGACGATTATCGGGTTGGTTTTGCTTCGGCATTTATCAGTGTTGGGGCAACTTTGCTAATTTATCGTGGCTTATTGCTGTTTGGCAAGTTGGCAATTCGCCTTCATACCGCTGAGCAACGGTTGGTATTTAGTTTTGCTTGGCGGGATATTGTTAAATTGGCGCTGATATTTGGCTGTTATGAGGCAATTGTTTGTCCGATTACCGGATTATGGATTCCTTATCCAGCTCATCGGCTGAGCTTGGGGATTCTTTCCGGTATTATCGGCGGTTTTAGCGGTGGTTGTTTACTATGGTTTATCTGCCATTTTATTCGTCTACTGCAACCACAGTTTACTTTGCAGCCGCAAGCTCGTGCTGCCCTCGACGAAGTTTTTCCTGAGTAATCATCGAGCTGGCAAAGTCCGCCAGCCGGTGCATTAGATAATCGGCATGAGCCTCATCTTCCAGTAAGCTTGGCAATAGTGCGGTGACAATTTCCGGTGATAAACTGAAATAACTGCGCATTGATAAAATTGCCAGACTAAGGATTTTGGCATCATAATCAACTTCGCTAAGACCCAGTTCGTGTGCGACTAATTGGGTTACAATTGAAAAGCGCGGCATGATGCGTTCCAGCAATAAATTATCACAAACGCCACTGGGCTGAATGCGTTCCAGTAGAATCAGCCGAAAGGCATTAGTTAGTAATTCATTGCCGTTGGTTGGAATCGGCAGCCATTGAAATAGCGCATATAATTTGTCGCGACAGGAAAGTTCGACAATTTCATCCCAATCAAGTTGGGTTTCTGGAATTTCTGCTAAAACGCATTCAATGATTGCATGGTATAATCCGGCTTTGTTGCCAAAATTATAAGCAATCGCGGCGTTATTGGTGCCGGCAAGAGCAGAAATCTCTCGGGTTGAGGTTTGATGATAGCCTTTGGTGGCAAAAAGTTTTGCGCCAACTGAGAGTAAAAGGTTGTAAGTTGATTCTTTCATGGTCGTACTAAAAAAGATAACAGTTCAAATTTTAACCTATTATGGTTAATCAGATAAAGTTATTTATTGATAAAGTTAATATGGTGTTCAAACAATTTGTTAGCTAAGCGTTTGACAGGTTAAAATTACGGGTTATGATGCGTAAAATAATATATTTGATTCTCTCTAGCGGGATTTCTTGTGCTCCTGCTCTTGATTTATATCAGGCTTATCTCAAAGCGCTGAGCTTTAATGCTGACTATCTTAAAGCCATTGCCAATAATGAAGCCGGCGCGGAAGCTCCTAATATTGCGCGTGCCGCCTTATTGCCGCAGATTAGTGCCACCGGACAATACAATGAAAATTACTTCAATCAGGGCGGAATTCAAGCTTATTATCACCAGCCGACTTATGGTGGACAATTCACCCAAGTGATTGTTGATTTTAGTAAATTCAGTAAATATACCAAAGGTAAATTTTCAGCGCAACTATCAGAATTGCAGTTACGTAATGCTCGGATGGACTTGATGCAAAGTGTTTCCAAGGCTTATTTTGATGTCTTATATGCCGAAGATACTTTACTGGCAACCCAAAAAACCCGTGATGCCTTATATAAACAGATGACGCAGGCCAAAAGTGCTTTTGAAGTTGGCTCGGTGACAATTGCCGATGTTAATGATGCCCAAGCCGGTTACGATGCCGCGGTAGCACAGGAAATTCAGGATAAAAATGACGTAATCAACAAAAAAAAATGTTTTTTACCGTTTAACTGGTTGCGATCCGGAGCAAATTCAACCTCTGCAAGATCAAATCCATTTACAGTTGCCAGTACCTAATAGCGAGCAGGTGTGGGCGAAAATTGCTGAAAGCGGTAATTTAAACATTCAGGTTGCCGATAAGCAAGTGGCGATGGCGCGGGAAGATATTAGCATTTCCCGCGGTGGACATTATCCAACATTGTCTTTTAATGCTCAATATCAGTATCAGGATACCGGTGGCTTGGATTCAACCAATATGTCAGCGCAACAGCAACAATATATTACCAGTATTCCCGGCACGCCATTATCCAGTTATGGAACCGGTTATGCCGGATTTCAGGTAAGTATTCCAATTCTAGCTGGTGGTGGAATCAATGCTCAAGTTCGCCAAGCTATGGACAATTATGAAGCGTCGCGCCAGCAGCAAACTTCAGTTAGCCGGACTACCGATCAAAATACCCGCAATAGTTTTTGGCAGGTGCAAAATGGGGTTAGTATCGTTAAGGCGCAGAAAGCCGCGCTATTATCCGCAAAAACCAAACTAGATTCGGATCAATTGGGTTATCAGGTCGGAATTCGTAACAGTGTCGATTTAGTCAGCGCTCAAAAAGATTATTATCAGGCATTTAAGAATTATCAGCAGGCGCGCTATCAGTATTTGATGGCGGAAGTGCAGCTTGAATATCTCAGTGGTAAAATTGACGATGCTTTTATGCAAAACATCAATGCCAATATCCAGCAATAACCAGCATAATAAAAACCCGCCAATTTTTTGACGGGTTTTTTTATCGCGACTGAATTCTTATTGAATCAAGCTACGTAGCATCCAGACGGTTTTTTCATGAATTTGCAGACGTTGGGTCAATAAATCCATCGTTACTTGATCGTTAGCTTCATCGGCAGCCGGTAAAATTGCCCGCGCAGTTTGAATTACTACTTCATGCGCTTCAATCAAAAAACGAATCATTTGGGTCGCTTCGGTGTCACCGGAATGTTCTTTAACTTTGCTTAATTTGCCAAATTCAGAATAGCTACCCGGAGCAATAAAGCCTAGGGCACGAATCCGCTCGGCGATTAAATCTACCGCCAAAGCCAGCTCGGTGTAATGAGTTTCAAACATCAGATGCAAGGTATTAAACATTGGACCGGTCACATTCCAGTGGAAATTATGAGTTTTTAGATACAGACTGTAACTATCAGCCAGTAGATCTGCCAAACCATTGGCGATTTTTACCCGTTGTTCTTCATTTAAACCATCGTGGATATTAAAAAATTGTTGTTTCAACATGATAACTCTCTTTCATGAAATTATACTAGCTGGATTATACCACTATTTTTGGTCTAATGCTATTTGCTGGCTTCAATCAATTGAACGCTGGCTAATGCATGGATGACGGCGGCAATTTTAGCCAGCAATTGCACGCTTTCTTTGGTAATGCCGTGTTTAACAATCTGCTGCTCATGCGCGGTTACGCATTTATGGCAACCATTAATAACTGATGCGACTAACGACCACATTTCAAAATCAATTTGCGGTACACCCGGTGAGCGTAATATATTCATCCGCAAACCCGCTGGCATGGTAGCATAACTCGGATCACTAACCAAATCCTGAAAACGGTAATAGATATTGGTCATTGCCATAATCGTTGCGGCAGCGTGTGCCGCATTGATTTCTTCGACTTGCAAGGCATCACTCAGCGCCTGATGGATATGTTTTGATAATATCGTGTTTTTGGTCGCAATTGTCGCCACCAAGATACTGCCGGCAAATTGTACCTCAGTTAATCCGCTATGGTTATTCAGCAAAGAGCTGAGGTTTAGCTTGATATCTTTAGCATAATCAGGGATGGCATTTAATATGGTTTCAAAATTCATGGTACTCTCCTTGTGATTTGACAGAGAGAGTTTTATTCCGCCCTCTGTCATTGATCTTCAATCTTCGTTTATAAAGTAGCATCGCCTTTATGCCAGTTGCACGGGCATAATTCGTCAGTTTGCAACGCATCTAAAATCCGTAAAGTTTCGCTTGGATTGCGTCCCACACTCATGTCGGTCATTTCAACGTAGCGAATGATATTATCTGGATCAACAATAAACGTTGCACGGTTAGCCACTCCAGCATCTTCATTTAAAATGCCCAGTGCAGTTGATAATTCTTTTTTGATATCCGCCAACCATGGGAAAGTTAACGGTTTCAAATCATTGTGACTACCGCGCCATGCTGCATGGACAAAATCGCTGTCGGTTGATGCACCAATTAATACTGCATCGCGGTCTTTGAAGTCGCCTTCCAATTTGCCAAATCCGGCAATCTCAGTTGGGCACACGAAAGTAAAGTCTTTTGGCCAGAAAAATATGATTTTCCATTGTTTGCCGTAAGTTGCCAAAGTTACATCTTGAAAACTATCGGGGGTTGTTCCGCTAACGGCAGTTAATTGAAAATCAGAAAATTGAGTTCCTACTTTTAACATGATGATTCCTTTTTTAAAGTTAAGTTGTTTTGCTTACGGGAGTTATTTTAGGTGATTGGCTTTAATAAATCTAATTAATAAAAAATATGATATTAATAGTTATTTACTATTGAGGTGGCGCGATGTCTTTTCCTTGTGGTTGGTCAATTTCAATATTTTTATTTTGAGTGGTTATTTATTTAAAATCAATGGCTTATAATCTTATGGTAATACTTAATAAAAAAGTGCTATTAATAAGTAGAGTATAATGCTAGGCTAAATTAGTACCATGTTGATGGTAAAAGTTAGATATGATTTCTTCGAGTATTTCGGAGGAAATTTAAGATGAGCAGAACTAAAAAATAATACAGCGCAGCCGAGAAAACGGGAGTGTCATAAATTTTGTGCTCAAGTCTATAGATTTAGATTTCATCTGACAGAGATTGCGTGTGGCTAGACACTCTCCTAATTATGGTTGTTGAAAATTGTCTGATACCGATTTTACCAATCTTATTGGCAATTATTAGTTCAATTTCTGTCATGGATGATAGGAGATTTACCACTCAAGCCACAATATCGCAAATTAAATCAAATCCAATAAATTCACCATGTTAAAATCAGTACCTATATTAACAAAACTGTATCTTACATGCGTAAAATAATTCCATTACTAGGGGCGCTGGGTCTAATTGGCTGCAGCTACTTTTCTCCTGACTATCATAAACCGGATACCAAGGTTCCGGCTAAATGGTCGTCGCAAAACTCCAATGTTGAATCAATCAGCGAAAGCCTGCCATATCTGGCATGGTGGCAAAAATTCAATGATCCGGTACTCAACCAATATATTGAGAGCGGTTTAAACAATAATCTGACTATTGAAGCCGCCAAAGCTAATTTGGAAGCTGCGCAAGGGCAATTAACGACGGTAAAACTAAATTGGCTGCCAACCATGAACATTATTGGTGGGGCGATTGGTGGTAATTCACAAAACTCACTGACGCCGATCGGTAATCTGGGGGTCGTTGGCAATAGCGGGGCTTTTTTTGCCCTGATTCCGCAATATACCTTGAATGTCTTTACCAATTATACCTTGCAAAAGCAAGCTGGTTATAATGTCGAAGCGGCTAAAAATGCGGTTTTGAGTGTTCGGTTGGCGGTAATCGGGCAGGTGAGTAATGCCTATTTTGTCTATTTGGCGCAATTGCAGATATTGGATCAATTTAAACAGCTTAATCAAAATTTGACTGAGTTGATTACCATCACCCGTGCAATGAATCAGCGCGGAATGGGTAATGATATTGTGCTTAATGAGTTGCTAAGTAAGCAGCAATTGGTTGCCGGGCAAATTGAACTGGTGCAGAAAAATCTGATTGCGGCGCAAAATGCCTTACGTTATCTAATTAATGAAACCCCGGGAAGCGCAGTTGCCGGGCGTAAGTTTGCCGCAATCAATCCCTTACAGATCATTCCCGGTAATCTACCGGTGTCGGTACTTGCTGCCCGTCCGGATGTAATTGCCGCCGAATGGCAATTAAAAGCCGCCAATGAAGGAATTAGCGTTAGTTCCAGCGCATTGCTCCCGGGGGTAAATCTGAATTATTTTTATGCTCAGGGTTCGGGAACGCAGGCGTTTAATAATCCGGTTCCAGGAGTTAATATCAATAATACCAATACCCAAAACTATGGTGCGGCTTATGCCAACTGGATTATTGCGCCGGGGGTGTTTGGTGCCATTGATACTTCAACCGCAGTTTTTAAAGGTGCACTAGCCAACTACGAGAAAGTGGTTAATAGTGCCTTGCATGAAGTTGATAATGCGCTAGCGGCGAATAACGGCTACAATCGCAAGATGGTTAGCGATAATAATGCTTACCAAAGCCTTGAAAGTGCGATTGACTTGCATCAGGCAATGGCTGCCCGCGGACTGGAGCCATATACTTTGGTATTGGGGGCGCGAATAGAACAAAATTTACTGTCGATAATCATGACCGAAACTAAATTACAGCAAATGGTTTCGCTGGTAACGCTTTACCAGTCTTTAGGTGGTGGTTATCAACATAATAATGAATCACAGTAATACTCTTCGTCTTTGAGCGTTGAACTTTGTTGGCGGCTAAAATAATGCTTCTTGCGTACAATTCGTATAGGGCGGCGCATTTTTTACACATCCGTCGCGTTCAACATTTAAATACATTGAGTATTCAATAATTTATATACCGACTTTAATCAGGAAAATAGCTAAATGCAATCACAGAAGAAAAAAGCTCGTAAATTTAACTTTGCCACGATTATTTTTGCCGCCGGTGGTGTTATTGCACTGGGGTATTTTTCAACTTACTGGCTGACGGTTACCGATCAGGCCTTTGTAGTGGAAAATATGACTCCGGTAGCGGCGAATGTTACCGGTCATGTTGCCAAAATTTATGTTGAAAACGGGCAGAAATTATATAAAGGCGATCCCATTATGCTAATTAAACCGGAGACCTATCAACTCGCCTATAGCGGGGTTAAGGCACAATATGATCAGGCGGTAGTTGGGCTGGAGGTTATCCGCAAACGGATAGCTGCGACCAAGCTTGATTTGAATGCGGCACAGGCGCAGTTGGATCGGATGAGTTACGAATATACTCAAAAAAGCGATAAAAGTGTCAGTAAAGCGGTACCGGAAATGGAACTGAAAGTGCTGGCATACACCATTAAATCGCAAGAAAACGTGGTAGCCTCATTAAAAGAACATGTGGCGCTGGAAGAAACCGCGTTGAAGCAAGCACAGGTTGGTATTCGTACCCTCAAAGCTGCCGAGGAAAAAGCCGCAATGGATTTGGACGATACTGTAGTGCGCGCGCAAAGCGATGGCTATATTCAGAATATGTTTAGTGCGGTAGGGACTCCAGCCTTGGCGCACGAGCCGTTATTTAATTATGTCGATACCTCGGCTACTTATATTCAGGCAAATTTCAATGAAACCGATCTGGCGAATGTTCAGGCGGGTGATAAAGTGCTGATTTTCCCGCGAACCTATCTGGGTCGCAAGGTTTTTCATGGCGTAGTTATGTCGGATAACTGGTCGGTTGACCGTCAGCATATTATTCCACTCAAAGAAACCCAACTGGTTTTTGGCATGAATCACTGGCTGAATTTACCGCAACGTTTGCCGGTACAAATCAAAGTGCTTGATACCGATAACAAATATCGCCTGATGCCGGGAATGAGCGCCTATGTCTATATCCGTGGCAATTAGGCTGGTTGTCTTTAACTATGTTTCTCTTTAAATTAAGCAGTTGGCTGGATCGTTATGATCCATATTGGTATTCGCGGTTGATGTCATTAAAAATCGTCGTAATCGCGATCGTGGTGTTCATGGTTAATATGCTAACCCAACCGCTATTATCACCATTGATGATGTTAATTGCTGGTGCCGGTGCGCTAATTATTGAAATGCCAACCATCAATACCTTGGATAAAAAGGATAATGTTTATCTCGGTTATATAATTTTGATGTGCCTGACCATAGTGCTATTTTCGGCAACGGTTTATTTGCGCGGTTGGTTTGTGGTCGCAGTGTGTGGTTGGGCATATATCTTATATATGGCGCTCAAAAAAGCGCCGCAGTTATATCCGATTGTCAGCGTGGTAATAATGCTTGGCGTAATGGGGCAAGAAGGGATTAATACCGGTAATTATTATGTAATTCTCAACGAGGTGTTATTTATTCTCGAATTTGCTTTTTTTGTGTTTTGGGCGCATAAATTATTTCCGCGACTTTATCATAATATCTGGTTTAGCAGCTTATTGCGCAGCATTGAAGCGATTGAACAAATTCTAGCCGGTGATACCTCGCTGACAATTCGCCAGCAGTTGTTTCGTCATCTCGAAGTTGGTCATAATACGCTTGAATTATTGCGTGGTAAAAGTTATTTGCGTGAAGCGGCGACTATCAGTCTGTGGCTAAGCTATTACCACTATTTTCTCCCTGAATTTTGCGAAAATAATCCCGACCCAGCCGAGCTAGTGCAGCTGCAAGCGGATTTTAGCGCGTTTAAAACCGCGATTTTGCAGCATCAGGAATTTAGCTTTCAACGCGAAGTCGGATTTTTTCCGCAACTAGACTGGCATTATGATTACTTTCGGCGCTTAAATTATAACTGGAATAAACTATGCTAAGC
>JBPOJK010000048.1:0-7108 GCA_052033675.1 Pseudomonadota bacterium | reverse complement strand
CTAAAAATTTTATCTCTAAGGAATGCTATTCAATGATTCAATTGTACTCTGATTCCCGTTGCCCTTTTTCTCACCGTGTGAGAATTATCCTCAATGAAAAAGAAATGGACTTTAAAATTATTGATGTTAACATCAATTCACGTCAAGATTTAATGCAGCTAAACCCGTATAATGAAACGCCGGTTTTGGTTGATGACATTGACAAAAATAATAAAAAGCGCGATTTGGTTTTACTTGACACCAACATTGTCTCAGAATATATTGATGAGCGCTTCCCACATCCGCAATTGATGCCGATTGAACCAGCAGAAAAAGCCCGGATGCGGATGGCAATGCATAAGCTAGATCGCGATTTATTCCAGCATATTCGCTTTTTGGAAAATAACCTAAGCTCTAAAGATGCAAAAATTAAGAAAGAACTTGACCGCGCTAAAAAAATGATTTCAACCTGTCTCGATGAAATCGCCGGAGTTTTTTCTACCAATAAAAAAATGGACTATTTTGCCAGCACTTCATTTACACTATTAGATACTTCGTTATTACCAATTTTATGGCGCTTATCATATTATGAAATCGAAGTTAAAAAAACCTGGAACAATATGATGAAATATGCCGAAATGCAATTTAATCGCCCAAGTTTTCTGGCATCATTAACCGCTGCTGAACGTAGCATGAAACAATAAGAGTAGCTAATGAGCCAGCTTAAAAGTCAAAAACCATATCTGATTCGTGCCTTGTATGAATGGTGTACTGATAGCGAAATGACACCCCATATAATGGTATTTGTCGATGACCATACTGTTGTGCCGCGCCAATTTGTCAAAAATAATCAAATTGTCCTTAATATTGCGTTTAGTGCAGTCAAGGATTTATTGATTGACGAAGAATGGATTACTTTTCAAGCAACTTTTTCCGGCTCGATTCAAGATATTGCAATTCCAGTTGCCAATGTCACTGGAATCTTCGCTCGCGAAAATTCGCAGGGAATGCAATTTGAAATTGAGCCGTTTAATCCAACCCCACCTGAAAATAAATCTGGCGGTGGATTAAGATTGGTTAAATAGTTGCAATGCACCAATTAGACCTCCGCGGGTATAACTGCCCGCTTCCAGTACTAAAAACCAAAAAATTTCTGGCACAGCTCTCTTCCGGTGAATCAGTTACGGTGATAACCGATGATCCCGACTCGGAGAAAGATTTGCAAACATTTTGCCAAAAAACCGGCAATCCGCTACTTAGCCAGAGTAATGATAACAACCAGATTGTAACTATAATCACACGCCGTTAAGAATACCGGTGACCAGCAGGTAGAATTTTAGATTATAGCTAATGACAGGTTACGAATTTAAACAAATACTTTCTCAGGAATAATAAAATGACCAATGAAAATAATCCGGTAATTTCCGATGATAATCGGCTAATGGTAGAACGTCGCCAAAAACTGCAGGCATTACGCGAACAAGCTAATCCCTATCCGAATAATTTCAAACCGCAACATTATTCACAAGCGCTGCACACCCAGTATGATCAACTAACTAAAGAACAACTGACCGAAGCGGCAATTGATGTAGTAGTTGCTGGACGGATTATGCTTAAACGGGTAATGGGTAAAGCCTCATTTGTCACGATTGCCGATGCCAAAGGGCGGATTCAGGCCTATGTGAGCAAAGACCATCTTGGTGAAGATGCTTATGCGGCATTTAAGAGCCATGATATCGGCGATATTATTGGTGTCTGTGGTAAATTATTCAAAACTAAAACCGATGAACTGACGGTTGAAGCAACTAGTGTTCAATTAGTCAGCAAGAATATTCGCCCATTACCCGAAAAATTTCATGGTTTAAGCGACCAAGAACAGCGCTATCGCCAACGCTATCTGGATTTAATCATGAATGATCACAGCAAGGAAGTGTTTGTTAAACGCTCCAAAATCATTCAAAAAATGCGCGATATTCTGGTAGCACAAGATTATCTTGAAGTTGAAACACCAATGATGCATCCGATTCCCGGAGGTGCGACGGCCAAACCATTTGTCACCCATCATAATGCACTGGATATGTCATTGTATCTGCGAGTAGCTCCGGAATTATACTTAAAACGCTTGATCGTTGGTGGCTTGGGACGGGTATTTGAAATTAACCGGAACTTCCGTAATGAAGGGCTATCAACTCGCCATAATCCGGAATTTACCATGGTTGAACTGTATGAAAGCTATGCCGATTACAAACGGATGATGGAAATCACCGAGCAAATGGTACGTGAAACTGCATTAACCGCCGTCGGCAAACTAGTTTTTGATTATCAAGGTAAATCGGTTAATTTGGAGCAACCTTTTGATCGGCTGACAATTGTTGAGGCAATTTTAAAATACAATCCACAAATAACTGTCGAACAACTACAGGATATCGCTTTTCTTAAAGCCGAAATTCGTAAACTAACTCGCAAAGAACCACAAACCGACTCATTGGCGGTGCTGCAATTATTATTGTTCGAAGAAAATACCGAACATCAGTTATGGCAGCCAACGTTTATTATGGATCACCCAATTGAGACTTCACCATTGGCGCGCCAATCGGATAGCAATCCGGGCATTACCGAACGCTTTGAATTATTTGTGGTCGGGCGTGAATTGGCAAATGGTTATTCCGAGTTGAATGATCCGGAAGATCAGTCGGCGCGCTTTAAACAGCAGGTTGAGCAAAAAGATGCCGGTGATGAGGAAGCAATGCACTACGATGCTGACTATATCCGTGCTTTGGAATATGCGATGCCGCCAACCGGTGGCTTAGGAATTGGAATTGACCGGCTGGTAATGTTGCTCACTGATTCACACTCAATTCGTGATGTAATTTTCTTCCCGCACATGCGTCCGGAATAATAGTAGTTTGAAATTTGTGAAGCCCGCTAACTATTTTGTTTAGCGGGTTTTTTATTTTGTTTAACTAGTGCAATCACGTACAAAATCGTCAAACTCAATAATTCAGTGCTAAAAATATAGACATATGCATAACATCAAATCATAACAAATTTGGCAATTATCTCAAAGAGGATAGACTAATTTTTTATTCCTTTGACGCTTATCTATAACCAAAACAACAATCGATATAAATAGGGTTGCTAACATCGAAAGGCATAATAACATTGCATAGTGGCGCTCTTCAAATACAATTCCAAATAATGCCGAAATAACAACCACCCCAGCCCGACGAATTAAGTTAAATTCAAAAAATTCCAAATTATTAATAAACAGCAAGGCTTCCAAACGATGCTCCGGTATCAGCATTTGTTCCATGTAAAGCGGAATCGTGCTAAATAAATAACCGTTTAAAATCGCGCAGCTCCAAAGTGCCGTTAATAAAACGGGACTATGCCGTAAGGTAATCCCAACACAAAGCAAGATAGCCAGCAATAGTGCTAATATTAATCCCGGTAATAGCAATTGCTGAAACAGTTGATGAAATTTTTCCATTCTCCGGCATAGCCAAGTCACGCTACCACTTAACAAGCTAGAAAATAACATAATATCAGCAATGCGAAAAATATCCCATCTCATCACCCATTGCAAAAAGCATGGAATTATTACAAATAGTGTAAACATAAAACAGGCACGGCTACCGGCAAGAAGAAGAGCAAACAAAGCCGAATGCCCACAATCCTTAATGACCACAACATCGAGCGGTTCGCGTTTAATCCAATCATTTAACCGCAAATTATTACTGGAACTATATATCAGCAGCCGAAATATTGCCAGGGTTATACTCATTGCTCCACCGATAAAAAAAGGTAAGCGCCAGCCCCAACTTAATAATTCGGGCGCCATATGAGTAAAAATCATTTTATAGATAAATGCAGCGCAAGTCAAACCAAACTGTGCACCAATAATCGAGGTAACAATATTACGATGAATTCGAGTAGGAAATGTTTCTTTGATATATTGCAAATTAGCTTGCAGTTTAAAACCAAAACTAATCCCGTGCAAAATTCTGCCGACAATCAACCACACAAAGACTTGCCACAGATGCTGAATATTAATGGGAATCAAACCGGTTGAAACAATTGCCAATGTCATTAGTAAACCATTTCCCAAGATGATGATTTTACGATCGTATAATGGGCGTAGTTTTAAAAACAACCGATAACCGACCGGACGAAAAGCAAAGCTAACCAATACCGTTAATGATAATTGGTAGCTCATTACCAATCCCGATTTGAAAATTTCCGAAAAGTAATAAAATACAAAGGCAAATGAAAAGAAATCATAGTATTCAAGAGTACTAAACCAGAATTGCGTGGCTAACGAAATTCTCCGCCGATTGTTAATATAACGTATCGGACGGGAAATTTTTCGTTTAAATTCAACTAGCATAATTTAAAATAATATTTAGAAAGCATTTTAGATGCCGGATTATAGCACAGGAATAACATTATTTTTAATGTGCATATACTTATTTTCTGTTTCAGAGTAATCACTACGAGATAAACCATTTCAGCACCATAGTAAATTAATCCAAATTTACCAAAATTTTCATCACTATAACTCATAGTATAACTGTCTGTTATACCATGCCACCATATGATTATCCGCCTAAAATATTGCAGTGCATATATACTTTTACCATAGATTAATATAGAATACCACGGTTATAATTATCGTGCACAATCCAGCACTCGGATAACGGATTGTTTATTAAACAGAATATAGGAGTCAGATAATGGCAGCAGGACACATGGACATGACTGGTGGTTCATCAGTAAATAGTGAGTACCGCAAAATAGTTTACTGGATTTGTACAATTGCCGCATTAGGAGGATTACTTTTTGGTTTGGATCAAGGATTTATTGCCAACTCATTGGAGACCATTGAAAAAGTATATTTTCTGGGTGTTGAAGGTGGCGAAAAATATGCCGCGATTCTGGCAACTGGCGGCGTAATTGGTGCGTTACTTTCTGGTGTTTTTGCTCGCTTTCTAGGACGCAAAAAAAGTTTGATTTTAGCCGGATTCCTATTCGCGTCATTATCTTTGGTTTCGGCATCATTACCGGCAATTGGTATTCTATCGGCTTGTCGGTTTGGTCTGGGTTTTGCTGTTGGGGTGGCCTCTTTTATTGTACCGCTTTATCTATCTGAAACCGCGCCAGCCAGCATTCGCGGCGCAATGGGATCATTATTTCAGTTGATGATCACGATTGGGATTTTCCTGATTGCAGTTACCAATGTATTTATTGCCCGGGCTTTTGAAAATCCACATGTCGCATTACCGTTAATGTTCCTGATTATTTCACTATTCTCATTAATCATGTTTTTTGGTAGTTTTAAATTACCGGAATCACCGCGCTGGTTGATGCTTAAAAACCGCCGTGACGATGCCAAAAAAGTAGTCAGTCGGATTTTGGTTCATGACGAAGATATTGAGCGTGAGCTAAATGAAATTGAAGATGCGATCAAAAGCGACAAAGGCGCTGGTATTGGGGTTATCTTTAAAGGTTATTTCTTCAAAATTTTAATTATGGGCGTGATTTTACAAATGTTCCAGCAGCTAGTCGGTATCAATATGATGATCTATTACGCACCAACCATATTTGGCTATGCTGGAATGAAGGGATTACTGGCAATGTTAACTGTGCCAACGGTAAATATGTTATTTACTTTCCCAGCCATCAAACTGGTTGAAAAATGGGGTCGTAAAAAATTGCTTTATGTCGGTGCCGTAGTAATGATGATTACCATGATTGCCGCGGGCTTGGCCTTTGTCTCAATCGGCGGTATCACTGACCCAAGCCAAATTGGCGGATTACCAAAAATAGTACTATTAATTTCGGTAATTATCTATATTTTTGGATTTGCAGTTTCCTGGGGACCGGTGGCGTGGATTGTTTGTTCCGAAGTGTTTCCACTGGAAGGACGCGAAGTTGGTATGACTATTACGACCATCGTCAACTGGACGTTTGCCGGTTTGGTGATGGGTAATGCCTTAAGCTTCATGCGTGACCATGGCAATGCCTCAATCTTCTTTGTCTTTGCAGGATTCTGTGTCTTGTCAATGTTATTCCTGAAATTTTTTGTTCCGGAAACCAAGGGAATCACACTAGAAAAATTAGAATCTAATCTAAAAGCGGGCATTGCACTTAAAGATTTAGGTAAATAATTTATCCTTAATTGATAACTATAATGCAATGGACTCATCTTTTTTGAGTTCTAGCGCAAAAAACAGAAAATGGCGGCTATGCCGCCATTTTGATTGTCAATTAATTTGAGAATAGCACGCCATGTTACTGTTCAGCGCGAACCGGCAATAAAAACAGCGGATATGACAGATAGCTGCTGCCAACGAAACCACTATCCATACTCATGATCCGCACATAAGTATTTGAATTTGACGAAAACACGGACGAAGATAAGTAGGCTTTAGTGGCTGGCAGGTTGTTAAAGCCTTGGGTATTCAGCCAAGCAGCTAAATCTTCTTGATAGCCATAACCATTGTTGATAGCATAGCAGCCCAGTTTACCGAAATCGGTGCCTTTGTCGATGTTTGCATCACAGAAATAGCTAGAGTAACCGCTCGTAAGACCTAATGTCGGAATTCGCCAGTCAGTATAGCCACAATGTCCGCTGCCGGAGTTAAATGTAGCTAGTACAGCTGATTCAGCAGTAAACGCATAGCCATTACCACTATTGCTTTCGCTAGAACCATACCACATTAAACCACTACCGTCATTTTCATTTAAGCAACCACATAACTTGGTCGCATTGGTAGCACCATTAAGATCCGCGACGCAGCTAAAGGTTCTCGGTGCCGTTATGCTATACGCGCTAGTAGATTCACTATAACCGCTAGCCGTTACCCGTAAGGTCGCCGTACCGCTAGTCACACCTTTTAATAAAACTGGGATTGGGTTGGCACTGCCTGAAGCAAAGCTAACACTTGCCGGTGTAACCGTCATTTTTGCCGGATCGCTACTTACTAGATTTACTGTTACCGCTGCCGTACCGGAGCGGCTGATGTAAGCATAGTTGGTACCATTAGATTCGATTTCGCTGGATCCCAACAGTAGAGAAATATTTAATGCTGGCGATGGACTTGGACTTGGACTTGGACTTGGACTTGGA
>JBPOJK010000168.1:0-7227 GCA_052033675.1 Pseudomonadota bacterium | reverse complement strand
GAGTTTCCGAATAGAGGGTAACCAAACTTTCGGTGGTGGCATCTAGGTAAATTGCCCGGACATCAATATTTTTTTTACGTAGCGCCTTGATGGATTTGGGAAATTGATCCAATAATGGCGAAGTACGGGTGTCAACGCCAACGGCAATATTGCCATAACCGTAATGTCGGTAAATATCGGCTAACTGTTCCAGCATGGTTAAGGGCAGATTGTCAACACAATAATAACCACTATCTTCGAGAATCTTTAACGCAGTTGATTTACCGGCACCGGATAGACCACTGACCAGAATGATTTGCATGACTTAACTCCCGCTGAGAATGTGGTTTGATTGCTGGTTAATAAAGGCTTGGTGAGAGTCGTAGCCTAGACTACGCTCAATGGCATATTTTACAATTAATTCGACTAAGATTGGTAGATTTCGATTGGCACCGATGGGTAGTTTATATAATGGAAATTTAATTCCCAAGACATCGACTTCACTAATCAATTGCCGCAAACGATCCTGATTGATTAAGTCAAGAGCTTCATTATCAACCAGTTGGATGACAATAAATAACTCCTGAGCATGGGAAATATTATGGGCACCGTAAAAGCGTGCCAAATCAATAAAACCAATGCCACGAATTTCCATGAAGCCAACCCCAAATTCTTGTGGCGGCGAGATAACTACTTTATTATCAATCAATTCCCCGGCAACCAGATCATCACAAATCAGGCGATGTCCGCGATCAATTAATTCCAGACCCAATTCACTTTTGCCGATACCGCTTTTGCCGATAATGACTACTCCGCGATCAAAGACTTCAAAGGCAATCCCGTGATGAGCGATTGATTCGTGGGTTGAGGCGGTGGTGCCTTTGCTTGGTAGCAGAGATTCAGGGGGAAATTTATTCTGCCATTCCGGCATTTTTTCAGGCTGGTCGTTGGCCATTCCACAGGCTTTCTAAATCGTAATAATTCCGCACTTGCGGTAACATGATGTGAACTACCACGTCACCACAATCAACCAGAACCCATTCGCCGCCAGCTTCGCCTTCGACACCAACGATGTCAATACCATTCTTTTTATATTCTTCAATAACGTTATTGGCTAGGGCTTTTACCTGGCGGTTGGAACTACCGGTACAGACTACCATTCGGCTAAATAACGGGGATAGTTCGTGAGTGTCAATTACGACAATGTTGTCACCTTTAACATCTTCCAATGCGTTAACACTAATTGTACAAATTTGTTCTAAATCGAGCATTTAATTTCCTTGATATAAATTATGATTATAAATATAATGGCTAACTTTACAGTTAACCAGATCATCAATTGACTGTGCCGCTTTAATCCGCTGGCGGATTAAAGTTGATGATATTTCCATTGGCACAAAATCGCTAAAATAAATTTTACCACTTGCTATGGGCAGACCTTCAAAAGTCGCAATTCGCGGTAAGACCGCCGCGGTTAATTCAGCATTCATCATCTCTAGTGGATAATCCGGACGGCGTGCGACGATAAAATTAGTCAGACCAAATAATTGTTGCCAGCAATCCCAAATTGATAAATTGACTAATGAATCACCACCAATGACAAAATAAAATGGTTCGGCATCGCCATAAATTTTACGTAGCCGGGTAAGGCTATAAAAGGTTGGCGTATATTCGGCTAACTGTGCTTCGTGGTGGTCAACCGCCAATTGTTCAGGATAGTCTGCAATTAGCTGTTCCAACATTGCCAACCGGTCATTTAATGACGCTTGTGGCGGTGCTTTATAATTGGGATTGCCATTTAGCGGCATAAAGCTTACAGGGTGTTGGAACTCTCGTGCGATTTGCAATGCTAAAGCCAGATGCCCATTATGCACTGGATCAAAAGAACCGCCAAAGAAAATTTTCATATATACTCTCTGTCTTTGAATCTTGGACTTATTTTACCAGTGATTCTGCTTGATGAACGAGGTTTATTCCCGATTCAATCGCCGCGCCGGTGTGCTGGAACTGTTTTACTTGATCAGGCACCGCATCGACGATGTATTCTACTGCCGGAGCCAATAACGGCGATAAAATTGAATGTTTCCATTCTTGCTTATTGTCAAAATGCAGGATTTGCAATAGCACGATAATCAGGGCACAAATTATTATCCCGCGTAGCAAACCAAATAAAAAACCAATACTGTAATTCAAACCGCTTAAGCCAAAATTTTTTACAAACCGGTGTAAAATGACTTTAATAACCGTGATAATAATTGCCACCCCGACAAAAGCAATTACATAGCGAATTAATCCCTTGAGCATTTCATTGCTGACAATTTGCGGAATAAGCTGATCCAACTGTAGCTGGTAATGGCGCATTATAAATAGGGCAATGAACCAGGTGCTAAGCGAGAGTAACTCGGTTATTCCACCACGAAATAGTGCTATTACCGCGGAAAGAACCATGATACATAAAAAAACTATATCATAGTTAGATAAATGTAACTCCATCTAGTTTCCTGTAACTATTCCCGAGTAGCCGGCAGCATTTAAGGTTTGTAATTTGGTTTGTGCATCGCTACGTGAGAATGGTCCGGCGCGTAGGCGATATAGGGTTCCTTTGGCAGTTTGAATTGGTGTCACCGTTGCATTTACCCCGTGTGCTACCAATGCTTGTTGCAAGTTTTGCGCTTTGGCTTCGCTGCTTAACGCGGCAAACTGAATATAGGCTTTACCACCGGTGGTGCTTGCAGTTACCGCTTTGGTTACCGGCGCTGTTGCCGATAAAGTACTATCAATATTGTCGGTATCATTGAGAATATCCGCCGGATTAATTTTCTGCGGCTTTGGCTTAGCTTTGGGTTTAGCTGGGGCTACTTCAACGCTTTGATCTTGGGTTGGCGTTTGTGAAATTGTTCCCTGCAATGGCTGGGTATTACGTTTCACTTGTACCGGATTAGTCACTGGGGTAGTTTGGTTGAGAATCTGTGCCGGATTAGCCGCGGTGGTTGATTCTATGGCTTTAACCGGAGCGCTTGCTATTGTTGCTACTGGTGCCGACTCGGCAATAGGAGCACTTGCAGCTGAATTTTTGATTTCCACTACATTAGGATTAATGGCGATTGGTTTAACCTTGGCGGTAACATTCAATAAGGCGATTAGTGCTACAAATAATAGCGCAATACTACCAATCAGCCGGTGGCGTGATTTGCGTTTGGCCTCTTCAGTCGCTTTTATGATGTTACTGGGGTTATGGGTATATTTCGGTTGCATTTGGTTTATTTTACCTCGCTATATGCGCGATAGACGGCTTCTACCATTAAAAAAGAGCCAAAGCATACCATGCGGTCATCGGGCTGAAGTTTGCTATAGGTCTGGTGAAAAGCCTGGTTAATTTGTTCATAAATAAAAATATTTTGTGGCGCAATTCCGTAATTTTGTAGCTGCTGGCTGATTAGCTGTGGGTCACAACTGCGTTCGCTGTCTAATGGCGCTAAGCACCAGTAGGTGAAGCGATCTTTGCAGCAGCGGACTATTTCCTGCCAGTCTTTATCAGCGGCAATCGCAAACAGTGCAAATTCGGTTTTGGCAAACGGCAATTGTAGCATGTTTTGCAACATTATATCAACAGCTTGTGGATTGTGAGCGGTATCCAGCACAATTTGCGGAACGCCAGGCAAGACTTGAAAACGCCCAAAAAGTTTAACCGCCAGCAATCCTTGCTTGATTTGACTGATGTTGGTCGGAAATTGAGGCTTAAGTTCACTAAGAATTGCCACGGCTAATGCCGCATTGGCCAATTGCTCGTGTCCGCGCAACGCCGGAAACGGCAGACTATACAAATTGCCGCGCGGTGAGATAAAATCCCAGCCGTTTTGCTGGCGGCGAAAATCAAAATCAACGCCACGCCGATAAAAGATGGCATTAACCTGTGCGGCATAAGCGTTAACACTTGCCGGTAATTCGAGACTACCAAAGAATGCCGGTTTTCCTTGCCGGAAAATCCCGGCTTTTTGCAAACCAATCTCTTCGATGGTATTTCCCAACTGCTGGCGATGATCCAGCGCCACGCCGGTAATTGCCGCTATGGTTGGTTCAAATAAATTGGTGGTGTCTTTTAGTCCACCCAAGCCAACCTCGTAAATGGCAATATCAATTTTCTGCGCCCGAAAGATCAGATGACTGGCTAAGGTAAATGCCTTGAAAATACCCAGATTGGTTGCGGATGATGCGACTACCTGTTGCAGTGCCGCGGTTAATTGGCTGTCATCAATCGGGGTATTATTGATCGCAATACGCTCATTATAGTCAAAAACATGTGGTGAGGTGAAAGTTCCGACCCGATAACCAGCTAATGTCAGGATTGTTGTCAAATAGGCGCAGGTTGAGCCTTTACCATTGGTGCCACCAATTAAAATTATTGGATAGGTTGGCGTGATTTCCAAGCGGCGGATGCTTTCTCCGACAACTTGTGGGCTGGCTTTGAAATTGTCGCTTTTTAGCAGATAATCAATTAATTGCGATTTGGTCGATAATTTTTCCATTGTGCCAGCCTCATGAGTTTTTTGTAGGTAATGCTATCCACGCTGTCATAAAATATCAATAGCGGTAAAGTTTTATTATTCAATATCAGGGTAAATTTCATCAGCAGATAACCAAGATTTTGCAGATTATCGACTTTTACCAGTTGCGAAGTGCGCCCGCTGCGAATTATCATTTCATTTAATTCAACCAGAAAATCAACTTCATCAATATGGGTATATTTCCAGTAGTTAATTATAATGGCCACAGTGATAATAGTTAGAATAATCAGCTTGGCAATGGTAATAATATTGGCATAAAACAAAATGGTAGTGATTGCCGCCACTGCCGTCACGGTAAAGATTATAATAAACCGCGATGGTTTGAGCCGAAAACTGATTAATTCCTCACGCATCACTGGTGGCTAGTGGATGGTATCAGCATGATCCTGATTATTGCTGTCGCCAGCTTCATTATCTTCTTCGGTAAGATCAATTAAAGTTGGTAAAATTTCAACGTCAAACCATTCCCAGAACATTTTTAAACCCAATTCTTTCGGCCATAATGATTGATCTTCGCTCCATGAAGCCAGCTCCATCTGAAATAAGGCTTCATAAATTTCATCAACATAAGCCACGCCGTCTTCAATTTCGTTAACTTCCGGAATCAGATATGAATTGCAATCAATGCGGATACTTGCTAAGTCCAAGAGGGTTTCATTACTAATAGCCAGCTTGGTATTTATCCATTCCAGAAAAGGTTGGCGGGGTTTTAGAACAACAATTGAACGTTCAACAACATAAAACATAAATACGACCTTTATTTAAATTAGCTTGTGATTATAGCGCATTGGCGGGTTTTCGTTCAACTTAACTTTAGTGGCGGATTACATGGTCGCTAGCATAAATCATTTTTATTATTGATTAAGAACTTCTTTTCCAGCTGGTTATTAACCATGTTAAAATCTAGGATAATTAACTGATTTTAAATACAATATTCAATAGGTTGTTTTTAAAGTTTTTGGATTTATTCAGATTTGTAATTTTTTAATAAAAGAAATCCCCAATGGAACAACTTTCCCCAACTACATTAAAAGCGATTTTGCATTCTAAGCGTGCCAATATTTATTACTTAGAACATTGCCGAGTCATGCAAAAAGACGGGCGGGTTCTCTATCTAACTGAATCCAAAGACAGTAATTTATTTTGGAATATTCCGATTGCCAATACTACCGTTATTATGCTGGGAACTGGCACGTCAATTACCCAAGCGGCAATGCGCATGCTTGCCAGTGCTGGAGTGTTAGCTGGCTTTTGCGGTGGCGGTGGCACGCCATTATTTATGGGCGCTGAGATTGAATGGCTTACTCCGCAAAGTGAATATCGCCCAACTGAATATATGCAAGGCTGGATGTCTTTTTGGTTTGATGAGCAAAAACGCCTGCAAGTTGCGAAGCAATTTCAAGTGGCGCGAGTTGAATTTATTAAAAAAATCTGGACTAAAGATAAAGAGCTTCAAGCCGAAGGCTTTTATCCCGATGATCAGGACATTGAGCGAACTTTGAATAATTTTGGTGGCAAAATAATGACAATGTCATCAGTAGGAGAGCTGTTGCTAACTGAAGCGGCAACCACGAAGTCACTATATAAAATCGCGGCTACGCGCTGTGGTAGTCAAGATTTTACCCGAGATCATGAGCAGAGCGATTTAGCCAATCAGTTTTTGAATCATGGTAATTATTTGGCGTATGGCTTGGCGGCTACTTGTCTGTGGGTATTAGGAATTAGTCATTCATTTGCAGTGATGCACGGCAAGACAAGACGTGGTGCATTGGTTTTCGATATTGCGGATTTAATCAAAGATGCGATTGTTTTACCATGGGCATTTGTCTGTGCAAACGAAAAAATGACAGAACAAGAATTTAGACAGCAGATTTTGCAAAAATTTACTGAGCATAAAGCACTGGATTTTATGTTTGATCAAGTGAAAGAAAAAGCCCTGCAAAAATTTGTCGCAGATTCGGAAAATGAAGCATGATTGTAACATTTATTTCCCAGTGTGAAAAAAAGGCCTTAGCACGAACCAGAAGAGTACTTGATGCCTTTGCCAATCGAATTGGTGATAATACTTGGCAAACCGTGATCACTGAAGAAGGTTTACTTGCTGTCAAAAAATTACTCCGTCAAACTGCAACCAAGAGTACTGCGGTTGCCTGCCATCGGATTAAAACTCGCACCCGTAGCGAATTACAATGGATCGTTGGTAATCGGAGTAAATTTAATAATCAGGGTATCGTGCCCGTGAACTGGACTAGAAAAGATGTTTTTATGGATGTAATAACAATGAAACCAAAACAAGATGAATTTTATGCAAATACGCAGCCTAAATTGCAACCGTTATCGGAGCATTTATTTGCGGTTGGCTATGTCTCGCAACAACTTTTTAAAAGTGTCGTCAATAATGATGAAAATAATAATCTGGCTAATGTTGCATTTTTAGCCGGTTGTTTGCATGATATTGGCAAACTAGATCCTGAATTTCAAAAGTGGGTAAAAAAACAAAAGCAAAAAAATACCGATGAAGATGGGCAACATATTGATAATGGTAGCTTTTCATTCGAGAAACATCCTCGGCATAATGAAATCTCCTTGCTGTTGTTTAATATTTTTGAACAACAATCAAGCGAATTAAATCCAGCACAGAAAGAAGCATTACAACATGTTATCTATTGGCATCATGCTAAGC
>JBPOJK010000042.1:0-9125 GCA_052033675.1 Pseudomonadota bacterium | reverse complement strand
ATTTATTGTTAATTTTAAACATCATATCTTCCTGTTATGATTAATTTGGAGTATTTTGCAGATAGTTTTTTAATTGCGCGAGGTTTAAAGATGCCTTACAACAACCAATCTGAGTGGTGGAATGACCACCGCATATATTTCCCACGGTCATTGCTTTGAGGATGTCCCAATCATGATATAGCCCATACATTATGCCTGCCAGAAAATTATCTCCGGCGCCGGTGGTATCCACGCATTTGAATTCTTTACGTGGATGAATGTAATGAACCTGATTATCCACTATCGTCGCACTGCCCTTGGCACCTAAAGTAATGATTGGATATTTAACCAGCGTGGCTAATATTCTAAGTGCATCTTCAATATTATCGGTTTTGGTTAAAAACAAAGCCTCTTTATCATTGGGTGAGAATACGCTTGCAATGCTCAACATCGTGGCTTCACGTTCCAGTGACATGTCGTCATGCCACCAAGTATCATGAACCAAAACTGTGCCTTCTTTGGCGATTTGCTGCATAACCTCCGGATAGCCAGGGATAGTTGGTGCAATCTTTGCGCCGTGGTAAAAATGATAGATAGTTTCATCGTCGATTAATTTATCCGCGTAATTATCAGCATAAGACATGAAGCTGCGATCATGAACGGTGGACATCGCCGCGCTAATCATAATCGGATCCGGCATATTTTGTTCGGGAGTGGGGTAAAGGTTAATATAAGTATTTGCTAATTCTTTGTCCAGCAACATTTTTGCCATTTGACTACGCATTCCGGCGGATAAAAAGGTTCCGAATTTAACCGGAACCCCCAGCCGTTTTAACGTCGTTGCATAAACAAAAGAACTGCAGCCCAACTGTAAATCGAAACTTTCACTATAAATCTCTTCGCCGATTCCCGGCAACCGTGGAATACCGCCAAAGAGTAGATCCAGTGAAATTCGACCAATTACTGCAATTCCACCAGTCATTGCCAGTCACCGACAAATGCTTGATGTTGTTCCAAATAGCTGTCCACCAGCACCTTAGCCAATGAATATGAATTTACTAATGGGTGCATCAACAGTGCCAGAATAGCCTTGTCGCGATTTTTTTCCAAAATTGCTTCAACCGCGTAACGCTCGTAGAATTTAACCTGACGCATCAAGTTTAGCTGTAATGGCTGTAAATCACCAATTTTTTGCGGGTGAACACCATCTTTATCAATCACGCAGCTGATTTCTACTACATCGTCGTGTGCGAAGCCATTGATAGCACCATTATTGGGTACCATCAGTACCATATTGCCGGGCTTGCCATCGGATTTAATTCGGATGAAATTAAGTGCTACCCCAGCGTAACCACCCTCGTCTTCTTCGGCAACAAATTCAGCAAATGTTGGTATTTGTGGTATTCCCGGCTTCATTTTGGCTTCAATTGACATATAGGTATAGTGGCGCTTAACTTGATGCTGCATATACACAGCAAAAGCTTTATCCATATTGTGTTCAATATCAATTGTTTCCAGTTCAGCAATCATATCGATATTAATGTCACGAATGGTTTCACCACGGGTTTTGTCTGATGATAGGATTGATGCTACCGCTTTCTCGCGGTAGAAGAAGTAGTAAAGGTATTCGTTCAGTAAGACATTGCCATTTAATTCCACCAATTTTTTATCGAATAAGTTCATATGGCTTTCGCTCATAAAATGCTCATCATTGATTAGTTTTTTGGTAATGTCTTCTCCGCCATCGATCCGAATTTGGTCAAACCATGATAAATGATTTAAGCCATAGCAGCGCATCGAAAATTGTTCCGGTTTTACCTTTAAAATTTGCTGCATATGGTGGGCAAATCCACTTGGTCCATCGCAAATTCCAAATACATTATCATATCCGGCGTTGCGTAATGCCTGACTTACCAAGCCGGAGGGGTTGGTGAAATTAAAAACAATTGCTCCGGGTTTAGCATGTTCCTTTATTAATTGGCAATATTCCAATAATGCCGGAATTGAGCGTAATGCCATGGCAAAACCGCCGGCACCGGTAGTCTCTTGTCCTAATACCCCATTATTTAAGGCAACCCGTTCATCAATCACCCGTCCGGCGTCTTCGCCAACCCTCAAGGTAGTGATTACATAGTCGGCGTCAGTTACTGCAAACAAAGCGCTATCGGTTAGCTCAAATTGCAAATTAGGGTCAATAGCCTTAGCAACCTGTTCCGCCATTGTTCCAAAAACTTTTAATTTGCGGGGATTATTATCCATAAATACAATATGGTTAAATCCCAATTTTTTTGCACTTTTTACAATTGAACGCGCTAAATAAATGGCTCGAACGCCACCACCACCTAATACTGCCAGTTTCATTGCTTGCTCCTCTAAAACTGTGGTAATTTGTTACAACTTGTTACAAGAATCGTTTAAATAGCTGTGAAAGCTGGTCGAATTATTGTTCGAACAGCGCCTGTATTCATAAAACACCTGAAATTGCAATGGTTTTTAGTCGCACTAAGTTAAACGATTAACCTTGCCATTGATATGGTAACATAGCTATCAATAAAATGCAATTAAATAAACACGTTCTGTAACACTTTTATGATAAAATCAAAAATAACTTGAAATAATATTAATCAGCGCGCAGGATAAAAATGAATATTAAGGACATTGCTAAAAAAGCCGGAGTTTCGCCGGCAACCGTTTCTTATGTCTTAAACGGTAAAAATAAGACTAGCCTTGCCACCAGAGAAAAAATTCTGGCAATCATTAAAGAAGAAGGTTATGAATTTAATGGTGCCGCCCGGGATTTAAAGAAACAAAAGAGTCAAATTATTGCCATTTGTCTGGAGAGCCTGCATGGTTCGTTCTTTAACGAATTGATTGACGGAATTGAAGAGCGGGCAATTGGTCGTAACTATAATTTCATTGTTGCAACCAGTTATGGCGAAGAAAAATCTAGTGCCTATAAGATATTAAATGAACGACGGGTTGATGGCGCGATAATTTTGGCGCCGCGGCTTAGTGATGAATTTTTACTGTCTATTGCTGATAAAAATATTTCCTTGGTTACGCTGGATCGCCAGTTACACCATCCGCGAATCTGCAATATTTTGTTAAATAATCGCAGCGGTATTTATGATGCGGTTAGTCATCTGAAAAACACAGGGATTAAACGGATTGGTTATGTCAACGGTATTGAAAACCATTATGATACGATTGAGCGGCAGACTGCATTTAATGAGGCATTGGTGTTAAATTCGTTGAATTATGATGACTCAATTATGTTTCCCGGCAATTTTGATCAGGAATCGGGAATTGCGGCAGGATTGGAGTTGTTGAAGCAACCGCAATTACCGGAGGCGATGTTATGTGCCAATGATGAAACCGCAATCGGACTGATCCATGTTCTGCAGGAGGCGGGAATCAAGATTCCTGAACAAATTTCAATAATTGGTTTTGATGATATTATTCTTTCCCGTTATATTCAGCCAACCCTTTCGACCATCTCGCATCCTAAACAGGAATTGGGTGCTTTGGCGGTTGATAGTCTATTAGCTCTAATCGCTAAACAATCGGTAAACGATCAAATTTTAACTACCCATTTTATTTCTCGTCATAGCTCGCGCTAGTTTCTTTTATAATTCTGCATCAAGTGCGGAATGATAATCGATTATAAATCAGTTTCAACATCCGAGTCTATGATCTTCAATCGCTCCCTGAATTTATTCCTACATAAGTTGGTGCAGATCTTATAAGCAGTATCTTACTGTAAATTTCGCCATAAATGATAACAAATGGTAATATTTGTGCGCACGACTTAGCTTGTCAATAACTGTAGCTATTTCAACGTTATGTTTTGTAAGTTTGTTGTGTGTGCTAAAAAATGTTAAATAAAATTATTTGACATGAACCGCTTATTGCGCTAAAATAACGGCAATAAATAACAAACAGTAATAAAAGATATAAAATGCAAGCGCTAATTTGTGACATTGAACACTATGCCGTCCATGATGGCGATGGAATCCGTACCTTGGTGTTTTTTAAAGGTTGTCCACTTAAATGCCATTGGTGTGCTAATCCGGAAACCCAGTCCCTCCGTGCAGAATATTATTATGATGTCAATAAATGCATGCATTGCGGACTCTGTAAAGAAAATCCCGCAACCAAATGCCGGATTGGTGCTCGCCGTCCGGTTGCCAAAACTATGACCATAAATGAAGTACTGAAAGAGCTTTTGGCGGATGAGAGTTTTTATCGTAAAAGTGGTGGCGGCGTAACCTTATCCGGCGGCGAAGTCTTGATGCAATTTCATTTTGCACTGGAATTATTAAAGCAATGTAAAGAAAATTATCTACATACCGCCATTGAGACCTGCGGGATGGGACCATGGTATAAACTTGAGGCGTTGGCAGAGTATTGCGATCAAATTTTATTTGATATCAAACTATTCGATGAACAACAGCACAGTTATTGGACTGGAGCTTCAAACAAAATTATTCTCGAGAATCTGGCTAAACTAGCCAAAATTCATCACAATATAACTGTACGGATTCCGTTAATTCCGGGTGTAAATGATAATGAACAGGAATTAACCGCAATTGCCGACTATGTTGCAGCGCTTGGTTTGCAACAAATCCACCTATTGCCATATCACAATTTGGCAAAAGAAAAATATCGCTTGCTGGGTAAAGAATATCCGTTATTGAATTTAACCACTCCGACCAACGATAAATTAAATCGTTATGCCGAAATTTTTACCAACCATCATTTAAGCTGCCGGATTGGCGGTTAATCAATTTAAATTATTTTATATCAGGAGATTATGAAATGCGACAATTTAACCTTACTTCACCCCGGATTATCGCTTTACGCGAAGCGGTGCTAAATAAAACTCCATCTGCTTGTATCGAGCGTGCCCGTTATCTCACTCAGGGCTATCAGGAATTTGCCGCCTATCCTTTGTATGTTCAGCGTGCTCAAGCGGTAGCGAAGGTGCTTTCCAATATGTCAATTTACATCAAAGATGGCGAGTTGATTGTCGGCAATCAAGCAAGCGATGAGCGCACCGCGCCAATTTTCCCTGAGTATGCCAGTCAGTGGATGATTGAGGAATTAGCTGCCAAAGGTAATTTTAATCAGCGCGAAGGCGATAATTTTTACCTTGATCCAGCGCACCATGCGGAATTGATTGAAATTTGCAATTGGTGGCATGGTAAAACCTTGAGCGATAAATGTAAGGCGGCAATGCCGGAAGTGGTTAAAACGGCCTCCGAAATCAAAGTTATTCATGGTGAAGGCAATATGACTTCCGGAGATGGGCATATTGTACCGGATTTTGAAAAAGTCTTAAAATATGGTTTGCTGGGGATCAATGAGCAAGTCCGCGACAGAATTAATCAAATTGAGATATCTGATGATGATGGTCTGCGCCAGCGGGCATTCTTGGAATCAATTATCATTTTAAATAATGCGATCATTGATTTTGCTCTGCGTTATGCCGAATTAGCCACTTCTCTCGCCGCTCAATCTAATGATGAAAAGCGTGCGCTAGAATTACGGGCAATTGCCGAGCGCTGCCGCCAGGTACCGGCAAATCCACCGCGAGATTTTGCCGAGAGTTTACAACTAGTGTGGTTTATTCACTTGGTGATTCAGATCGAAAGTAATGGTCATTCGGCGTCACTTGGAAGATTGGATCAGTATCTGTATCCGTATTTTGCTAAAGATAGTGCCAGTGGTATTCTGAGTAAAGAGTTTGCCAAGGAATTACTGGAATGTTTCTATATCAAGTTATATTCGATTCTTAAAATTCGTCCAACTTCACATGCCGGTTATGGTGCCGGTTATCCGACTTATCAAAATATTACCATTAGCGGCATGAATTGGGATGGCTCGGATGCCACTAACGAATTGAGTTATTTAATTTTGGAAACCGTAGGTGAAGCTAAATTGACCCAACCAAATTTGTCAGCTCGGGTGCATACCAAATCACCTGAGAAATTTTTGCGGATGTGTGGCGAGGTAATTATTACCGGTTATGGCATGCCGGCACTGCATAATGACGAGATTATTATTCCGGCGTTAATGCATAAAGGGGTAACTTATCAGGATGCTTACAATTATACCCAAGTTGGCTGTGTGGAAGTGGCGGTGCCCGGTAAATGGGGTTATCGTTGTACCGGCATGAGTTTCTTAAACTTTATCAAAGCGGTTGAATTAACCTTAAACGATGGAATCGATCCGCGTACCGGTAAAGTTACGCTCACCGGCAACGGTAAATTAACCGATTTTGCCAGTTATGGCGAATTGTGGGCAGCATGGAAAAAACATATTATTCATTATACCAAACTTACGGTAGCACTGGATAAACTGGCTGATACTCATTTGGAGCAATTTCCGGATATTTTATGTTCGGCATTGGTAGATGATTGTATCGGTCGGGCTAAAACCGTAAAAGAAGGTGGGGCAATTTATGACATTATAGCCGGCCTACAGGTTGGTCTGGCCAATGCCGCCAATAGTTTTGCCGCATTAAAACAGGTGGTATATGAAGAAAAACAATATACTTTAGAAGAGGTGTTTACCGCATTAAATAATAATTTTGCCGATGATCAAGGTAAAATGATTCAGTATGCGTTATTGTCCGCGCCTAAATTTGGTAACGATAATGATTATGTTGACAGCATTGCCCGTGAAGTTTATGATTGCTATATTGAAGAAATTAGTAAACACCATAATACCCGCTACGGCAAAGGGCCGATTGGTGGCGGTTATAGCTTAAGTACTTCCGGAATCTCATCGAATGTGCCGATGGGGGTGGTTACCGGTGCCACGCCAGATGGGCGTAATGCCAATATGCCGGCCGCAGAGGGAGTTTCTCCGACGCAGGGTAGCGATAAAAAAGGTCCAACCGCGGTACTTAATTCGGTAATGAAACTGCCGACAATTTTATTTACCGGCGGACAGTTGCTAAACCAAAAATTCTTGCCGAGTTTGGTACAAGATCCGGCTCGCTTTGAAAAATTTATTGATTTTATCCGCACGTTTGTGGATATGAAAGGTTGGCACGTTCAGTTTAATATCATTTCTGCCGAGACGCTAAAAGCGGCGCAGCAAAATCCGGAAAAATATCGCGATGTGATTGTGCGGGTAGCGGGGTACTGTGCGCAATTTGTGACCTTGGATCAGACTACCCAGAATGATATTATCTCCCGTACCGAACAAAACCTATAATAAGTGATGTTTAAGCACAAGATAGTATTTTTTAGCGCTTGGTTTTAATTTTAAGTGAATTGTTTGAGCGTAGCGAGTTTTTCACAAAATAGTTCTACGTAACTACAAACTCTCATCATTGTAACATTTGAACGGAAAAATTAAACCCAGCGCTAAAATAAATCTAACTTGTAATATCTGCAATAATTTATTTTGAAAAGAAAAATCAAATCATGGAATATCTATTAGATAGCGCTGATGTCGCAGCAATTAAACAATTTATGGAATACTTGCCGCTAAGCGGAATAACTACCAACCCGAGTTTTATCAGTCAGGAAAAAGCCGAATTTATCCCATTGGTAAAAAATATTCGCCAATTAATCGGTGCTGAAATGGCTTTACATGTGCAAGTTTTAGCCACTGATATTGATGGAATTTTGAACGAGGCGGAGTTTTTAAAACAGGAAATCGGTGGTAACTTGTACATCAAAGTTCCAACCACCCCAATTGGACTAGCTGCGATGAAACAATTAAAATCCCGCGGGTTTAAAATAACCGCCACCGCAATTTGCAATACCCAGCAGGCGCTATTAGCAGCGTTATCCGGAGCTGATTATGTTGCACCCTATGTCAGTCGGATTGATAATATCAATTCAACCGGCGTCGCAACCGTTGCCGAAATTGTCCAGATTTTTGACAACTACGATTTGCCAACCAAGGTACTAGGTGCCTCATTTAAAACCGTTAATCAGGTGACAGAATTGGCATTATGCGGTTGCCAGGCGGTGACAATTGGTAAAGACGTAATGGGGCAGTTATTGTTCCATCCGTTAACTGATTGGAGTTTAGATAAATTTAATCACGACTGGCTGGCGGTATATCAGGATTTAACCGCGATTAACCCACGGTTGCACTAAATTTGGCAGCGAAATTCGCAAAATAAATTTCTCAATTAGGTTACAATGACATATTGTCAACCATTATTCGGAGAAATTTGATGAAGCATAATAATTTACTGTTATTGTTGCTGGGTTCAGCGGTAATGGTGTCGTGCAATAGTGGCAATAGCTCCAGTTCCACGCCAACTTATAGTCCGGCATATTATCAACAATTGTGTAGTACTGCTGGTGGCTATTTTCAGTATGGAATAGTTAATTCGCCACCAAGCAGCGATTATCCGAATGTTACTAATTACCGCGCGGGTAGTGAGTCGATTGATGGGATACCATTATCACACACCCATATTGAAATCACTTCGGCAGTTGATGGAAATATTTATGATGTAGCAATTGATAATGTGTTTGCTGCTGATTATGATAACGAAAGCTATAATGTTTTTAGCAATCAGGTACCTGCCAGTTATAGCAATAATTTGACTGCCGGCAGCTTGGTTTATATGTGTAGTGGTAATCCTTCAGGAGTACCATATTCAGTTAGCGGTGAATCATTTGCAGTGCAAGGGTTTGATTGGGTGCATACCAATTGTGTTGCCAGTGGTTATGCATCGACCTATAAAAATGGTTGGCTGTATGATAGTAACAACAACAATCTCACCAATAATCAAACCTACTGTTATTTGTGGCCAAATTAAATCTGGACTGGGCTTTTAGCGGTGCGGAATTAAAATAGACCATGGATAGCTCTGAAGGGCGAGATCTTTAGATTAATTGGATTTCGCTTTTTTTAATTTCATATACTCCAGGCTGGAACAACTCCTTAGGTACCAAGGTGTTAATATTCATCTGCAGCGCCTTGTCAATTAGTTGCTCTTTACTTTTTACTCCCATAATTTCACGCAATGCAGCCAAATGGGCATTGACGCGGCTGATTGACATTGGATGACCAATTTCGGTCATTACTACCGAAATTTGTCCATTCGAAAAGCGATTGATATAAAGAAATAACACCATTCGCTGTTTGATCGTTAATTTTTCCATGATTTT
>JBPOJK010000119.1:0-18265 GCA_052033675.1 Pseudomonadota bacterium | reverse complement strand
AAATTCAATACAATAATTTAGATTAGGAGCCACCATGCGCAGTGCATGAAGGTTATTGCCGGAGGCATCATTGCCATCGCGGTATGGAGTTGGTGATTTCGGATCTGAAGCATATAAATTTATTGATATTCTTGAGCAAATGCAGATGAAAATTTGGCAGGTGCTGCCATTAAACCCACTTGGGTTTGGCAATTCACCGTATCAAGCCTATTCGTCTTTTGCTGGCGATGAATTGTATATTAGTTTAGATGAATTGGTCGCGGATGGCTTACTTGACTCGGTAGAAGGCGCAGTATTTGATGAGACTGCCACTAAAGTTGATTATCAAGCAGTTCGGAAACATAAGGAAGACTTTTTACGCCATGCGTATGCAAACTTTCAAGCTGGTGAATCCTTGCATCAGGAATATCATGAGTTTGCCGATAATACGCCATGGTTAAAAAGTTATGCGGTATTTCTAACCTTGAAAAAAGCCAATGATTTACGGATTTGGACTGACTGGCCGCAAGAACACAAAAATTGGATTAAAGATGGTCAACTGGATTTGATGCCGTTTGCTGAACAAATTTCCTATGAGATGTTTTTGCAGTTTATTTTTTATCGACAATGGTTTAAACTCAAAGCCTATGCCAATAATAAAGGTATTCAGTTAATGGGTGATATTCCGATTTATATTGGAATGGATTCGCTGGATGTGTGGGCTAATCAGGAGATGTTTTTGCTCGATGAAAATCAGCAACCGACTTTTATTGCCGGGGTTCCGCCGGATTATTTTTCTGAGACTGGACAACGCTGGGGGAACCCGATTTATAACTGGGAAGCGCTGCAACAAAGCGGATTCAAATTCTGGATTGAACGACTGGGTGGTAATGCCGCTGCCTTCGATATTATTAGAATTGATCATTTTAGGGCTTTTGATACTTATTGGAAAATTCCGGCATCCTGCCCTACTGCAGTTGAAGGTGAATGGGTTGAAGCGCCCGGCTACGCGTTATTTGATACCATTTATCGCGAATTACCGGAAATCAATATCGTGGCGGAAGATTTAGGTGATTTGCGTCCGGAAGTATTGGAATTGCGTGATCATTATAATCTCAAAGGCATGAAGATTTTCCAATTTATTTTTGATCCATTAAAAGATAACAGCAAACTTACTGAAGCGGTAAATACCATTATGTATACCGGTACTCATGATAATAGTACCCTAATTGGCTGGTATCAGGGTGTAACAGATGAAGAACGGCATCATTTGCGGGAATTCTTCCACACTGATGATGCCGGAATTAAGAATGCCATGCTGCATTATGTTTTACAAACCAAAGCCGAATTTGCGATTTTGCCGGTACAGGACGTGTTAGGGTTGGATGAAAGCTCGCGCTTAAATACTCCTGGTACAGTAGGTGCACCGAATTGGGAATGGAAATTGGCGGATTTCACTGCTCTCGAAAATGAGATTGCATTTATGGCGCAGGAAGTTAGCAATTCTGGTCGTTAAAAGCTGGCTAATTAAATAAATTGCGTTGGTGGTAAAGAGTTATTTGCTAAAAAATGGTATTCCTCGTTTCATTGGGATGGGATGGATGCAGTATTCTTTACCACGGCGTAATTATAATGGTAGATTAAAAAAATAAATAACTCAATTGCCAATACATAAGTTCTGGTGTATTATATGTAGTCATTCTGATGCGGGGGCTAATTTAGGAAAACAATATTGTTGTATCATCGGCCTAGAAACTAGTCAGCGGTTACCTCTGTGTCAACAGAGATAACCATTATCTGTAGAATTAACTATTTAATAGCATGCTAGTCAAAGTTGAGCTATTATTTGATGTTAGATACGATAAGTATTTTCCAGATTTATATCTCTTGTTACCAAGTAATTATAAGTTTCTTCATCGATTTGCGCACCACTAAAATTAACATTTTTTAAAGAACGGGTTTTAAATTTCACCTGGCGCAGGACGCAGTTGCGAAAAGAGCAATTTTTCAAATTCGCCCAACGAAAATTTACATTAAATAACGTTAATCCATCAAAATTAACTCCTTCCAGATTTGAACAATTAAAATTGGTATTAACCAATATTGCGTAGCGAACAATTACATCTTCGAGATTGGACTTGCTTAAAATACAATTACTGAGATTCGCCCCAGTGAAATTTACATCTTCTAGATTGCTAAACCGTAAACTACTGCCTTTCAAATTGGCGTGGCTAAAATCGGCACTATCCAAATTACTGAAATTAAATTTGCTGTTTTCCAGACTAGCATGACTGAAGTTGGCTTTATCCAGATTGCTTAATGAAAAGCGACCATTAGTTATTGTATTGTTGGCAAAATTGACTTTATCCAGATTGCTCATGCGAAAATTTCCACTCGGAAGATTGGAATTACTTAAGTCAGCTTGATCCAAATTACTTAGCGAGAAACTGGTTTTAGGTAGGTCGCTATTGCTAAAATCACAATTTTCCAAATTTTTAAAACGATAACTTTTGTGCTTGTGATGCTCTTTTTTTAGGTCATAGGCATCAATAATTTCTTTAATATCGCCCACCGTTGCCAGCGTTTTTTGCGCGGCTTCAATTTCCGGTAATCCATGACTACAGAGCTCTTGAAATTTTTCGTTCAAATCGTGCAGCAATTGTAATTTTAGCTCTTCTAATTCTTCGCTGCTCCGGTAATTTTTGAAAGCATTATTAATAAATTGGTGAATAGTTGGATTTTGCATAAATTTTTCCTTATTATAAGTCGATATATTTACATTAATTGATCAAGAATTTGCTTGGCTAATTCCCATTGTTGATGGTTAGCAATATAGCATTCGCGACCACTGGTGGTGATGGTGTAGTATTTGCGGCGTCCACCAGAGGTTTCATCACCCCAATATGATGTGACTTTCTCTTCTTGCTGTAGCCGCTTTAAGCAAGAATAAAGGGTTGCTTCTTTTAATTCAAATTGTCCATCAGTGGTTTTTTCAATTATTTTGCAAATTTCATAACCATATTTGTCGCCATCAAACAATAATTTCAAAATGATAGTATCCACATGACCGCGCAAGAGGTCGGTGGATAGCGTGAGAGATTTTTCCATAAAGATTTCCTTGTTATGTATGTTACTATGTGAGACATAGTATATAATGCGTAATTGTATATTTTTAGATATGGAAGTGCAAGTTTTTATAAAAAATATATTGTCAAAAGTGCGATAGGCAAAAATACCACAGTAAAAATATTTAGCAGTTATTTTGATGAGTATTACTAATGATGGTGGTATTATTGATATATATCAATATGATAATTTGAGAAGAGTACTTTTACACTGTGAGCGTTAACTGTTTTAAATTTAGGTTGGATATTGTGCATTGCAAAATTGAAAGTATAGTTCTTTGATATTGAATTTGTTTATAATTTCTAGTGTGGATACTTTTGTAGTTAAATCGGATAATGATTTTAATTACTGGGTATGAACATAGATAAATAAGGTTGTGCTGTTATTTTAGAGCGCTAAGAACTAAATTAACACATAACTGCAAATAATCATAAAATTCTAAGGGAAACACATCATGGCTAATACCGTGCGTAACGCCTATTCTATCTCTATACTTATTGCATTACTATCTTTAGCTGGTTGCCTTGGCGCACCGGCGGAAACCGGAATGAAGAGCACGCCGCCAGCAGGCGTTTATAGCGGTCAAACTATATCAACTAAATATAATCAGACTGGATTAATCTATGGTACGTTGAGTAATCAAACCAGCTATGGTAAACCTGCCGTAGTTGCTATGTTGGCAATGAACCAGAATCAACAGATTATGGGAATTTTTAGCGCAACATTATCAACGACTACTGACCAAAGCATAAGTTGTTTGTCGGCTGCTGACAGCGTTTCGCTTAATCCAACTTCGCTGGCTACCATCAGTGGCGTAATCAATTTCAGCAACTGCCAGTGGAATGGCAGCCAGTTTAGTGCCAGCTATAATGTTTATAAACAAAGTACCGGAACGCTATTGGATAGCGGCACGCTGACACTGGCATTGGATACCAATTGCCAGGCTTATTCATCAGCGGTGACCACCCTTGGCAATGGCAGTTACAGCGGTAATTTTCAATCTTGTCTGGCACCGGAAAGCAGCACTCTTAGTGGTGTGATTGCCAATAGCAGTATTCTGTTTAATCTTACTCAGGAATCAAATCTGGCGCTATTGGTCGGCACTGCAGGTAGCGACTATACCCAGCAGCTAACCGAATCGGTGACTGCCGGTGGTTATGCCGGCTATATTACACCGTTATATCTGACTAACTTGAATCAAAATGGCAGTAATTACAGTGGCAATTATGTCAGCTATTATGATTACGGTATTTTGAATCTCAGCGAATCCAACTAAAAATATTGATATTTCCGGAGCTATGATGACTATTCCGATTGATAATAATCAGGATAGCGGTTTGCTATGCCTGCTGGTATTGTGCCGTTTCCATGACCAAGTTTGCGATGGCGAACAGATTAAACACGATTACCACTTTAGCGGCAAATTCAGTGCGGTTGATTTATGCCGGATTGCCAAGGATCTGGGGCTTAAAGCTGAGCTGGCAATAGTTACTGCCAACAAACTCAGTCAACTGCCATTGCCGCTAATTGCTAAAGATAATAATGATGAATTTTTTATCATTACCGCCGCCGATAAAGAACAGGTGAGTATCTATGAACCACGTAGCGGCAGCAATCATGCAGTTCCGCTGGCGGTTCTTCGCGAGAACTGGGGCGGACAAGTTTTACAGATCGTATCACGGGCGAATCTCACGGGAGATATCGCCCGTTTTGATTTCAGTTGGTTTATTCCGCCGCTAATCAAACATCGCAAGCTATTAAGCGAAGTATTAATGGTGTCTTTTGTCATGCAATTGCTAGCATTGATAACGCCGCTGTTCTTTCAGGTTGTGATGGATAAGGTGCTGGTACACCGCGCATTGACGACCTTGCAGGTGATTGCAATTGGTTTATTGACGGTATCGCTGTTTCAGGTGATCTTAGGCGGGATTCGGAGCTATATCTTTAGTCATACCACACTCAGGATTGATGTTGAACTTGGTGCTAGGCTGTTTAAACATTTGCTTAAGTTGCCGCTGGCGTATTTTGAGCAGCGGCGGGTTGGTGATTCAATTGCCCGGGTTCGCGAGCTGGAAAATATCCGCAGCTTTCTGACCGGCAATGCGGTGACACTGGTTTTGGATTTATTGTTTTCGGTGGTGTTTATTGCGGTTATGTTTATTTACAGCGTTAAACTGACGATTATCGTTCTGCTGTCAATTCCGTGCTACGTAATTCTTACTGTGGTGCTGACACCAATTATCCGTCGGCGGCTGAATGAGAAATTTGCCAGAAGTAGCACCAATCAGGCGTTTTTGGTCGAATCGATCAGCAATATCCAAACCATCAAAGCGATGGCGCTCGAACCGCAAATGACCAATCACTGGGAACAGCAGTTGGCTGGTTATGTCCATTCAAGCTTCCGCACCACTACCGTCGGCATGCTCGGTTCACAGGGCGTGAGTTTAATCAATCAACTGGTTACCGTAGCAATTATGTGGCTGGGGGCGTCATTGGTAATTGGTGACAAACTTACCGTCGGACAACTGGTGGCATTCAATATGTTATCCGGTCAGGTAGCCAGCCCGGTAATGCGGCTGGCGCAATTGTGGCAGGATTTCCAGCAAACCGGAATTTCAGTGGCCAGGCTGGGTGATATTCTTAACTGTAAAAATGAAGATGATAATAGCATCTCCAGCGTCATGCCGACCATCAGCGGCAATATCCAGTTTGAACACTTGCGTTTTCGCTATAAGCCGGAAGGGCGTCCGATTCTAAATAATATCAACCTAACCATTACTGCCGGTGAAATTATCGGTATAGTCGGGCGCTCTGGCAGCGGTAAAAGCACCTTGAGTAAATTATTACAGCGACTGTATATTCCCGAAGCTGGACGGATTAGCATTGATGGGATTGATTTGAGTCTGGCGAATCCGGCCTGGCTCCGCCGGCAAATTGGGGTGGTGCTGCAGGAGAACAACCTCTTTAACCGTTCGATTCGCGACAATATTGCGATTATTGATAAAAATATCCCACTGGATCAAATCATTCACGCTGCAACTTTGGCTGGTGCTCATGATTTTATCAGCGAATTACCCGAAGGCTACGACACGATTCTCGGTGAACAGGGATCGGGTTTATCTGGTGGACAGCGCCAGCGGATAGCGATTGCCCGCGCACTGATTAATAATCCGCGGATATTGATTTTTGATGAAGCTACCAGTGCGCTGGATTATGAATCGGAACGAATTATTCAGGACAATATGCAAAGCATCTGTCAGGGGCGGACGGTGATTATCATTGCCCACCGCCTGTCGGCAGTGCGAATTGCTGATCGGATTATTGCGATGGATCACGGCGAGATTATCGAAGAGGGGAATCATCAGCAATTGTTGTCGATTAATGATGGTTATTACCGCTATCTCCATTCCCTACAGGATACTCCTCGTCTTTGAAACTTGGGCGGTGTCGCATTTCAAAAAGGTTCCTTATGTAGTTTGTCTACATAGCGTCTCCTTTTTATCAATGCTTCTAGCCCAAGATTCAAATACTGGGAGTATGAGATATTGTTATCCATTAAAGTTAAAGAAGTATAACCATGAAAAATAAACTAATCCGCCGCGAATTATGGTACAAATACCGTGAAATTATCGTAAGCGCCTGGCAGGAACAGAAAACCACCCTTAAGCGCAACTACCGCCGCGATGAAACCGAATTTATGCCAGCAGTGCTCGAAATTCAGCATAAACCACCACATCCGCTGCCGCGAATTACGCTGTGGCTAATGTGCTCATTACTAGTTCTGACCTTTTTATGGGCAATCTTTGGTTCTATCGATATTATTGCCACCGCTCAGGGTAAAGTAATTCCCAGCGGTTTTGTCAAATATGTCCAACCGATGAATAGCGCTACCGTCACTAAAATATTAGTCAGTGACGGGCAATATGTCAAGAAAAACCAACTCTTGATTGAACTGGATACCACCATTTCGCAGGCGGAAGTCGATAAAACCCGCAATGACTACCAACAGGCCGCTTTAGATAGTATCCGCTACCATAATTTGCTGGCACGCCTAAATAACCAGCCGGAACAGGGCTGGGAAAGCGAATTGAGCCCAAACGAACCTAGTCCGAATCGACTTAGCCCAAACCGATTTAATCCGGCTTTACTGGCTAACAGCCAACAACAATTGCAAAACCAGTGGCTGGAACTGCAGGATAAACTGGCAACCAATCAGGCACAACAATCTCAACAGGATGCTGCCATGCGCACCTCACAGGCGCTAATCAGTAAATTCCAGCAAACCTTGCCATTGCTCAAAGAAAAAGAATCCGATTACCTTGAACTATACAATAAAAAATTCATGTCGCAGCATGGTTATCTGGATGTTGCCAAACAGCGGATTGACTTACAGCAGGATTTGGCACAGGAACAGGGTAAAATTAAAGAAATCCACAGTCAGAAACAACAGCTTAAACGCCAGTATGATTTAATCATCTCGGATTTCAAACTCAATTGTGGCGAAAAACTCCTGCAAGCCAGCCAACAAGCCGCCCATCTCCATTCCCAACTAATCCAGGCGGAACAAAATCAGGACTATAACCAACTGCGGGCACCGGAAAGCGGCTATGTCCAACAATTGGCAATTCATACCGTTGGCGGTGTGGTAACCCCCGCCCAACCGCTACTGGTGATTGTTCCGCAAAATGACGGGATTGTCGCCGAAGTTCAACTCGAAAACAAAGACATCGGCTTTGTTAAGACTGGACAAAACGCTGAAATCAAGGTCGCTGCCTTTCCGTTTACCCGCTACGGTACTATTCACGGCACGGTTAAGAGCGTCTCTGCCGATGCGGTTGAAGATAAAAAAGAACAGTTGCAATATAATGTTTATATTCAATTAGCGACTAACACTATGAATATCAACGGCGCAATCGTCCCGTTAACCCCGGGAATGATGCTAACCGCCGAAATCAAAACCGGCAAACGCAAGATTATTGATTATTTCCTAAGTCCATTGATCCAGAATACTACCGAAGCTTTACATGAAAGGTAAACTGCTAAATTTGTATCACTAATAGTTATATCAATTAATTAAACCAATTAACGTTAATCACATTTTATTGGAGAAATGAAATGCCTGCATATACAATTTATCAAAGAATGACCGATGAAGTCTATAAACTAAAACGTAGTGACTTTATTAACAGCAATAACCCTGAACGGATTTTTAACCATATCGACGATGATGACGGTTCGATGTGGCTGGTTGAGCGGGTTTATTCGGCAAGCAGTTATCCGGCACTGGGCTATGTTCAAACCAATGACGGTTATGCCGGAGCAATCTACCGCAATAACCAAACCGGTGAACTGATTATCGTCAATGCCGGCACCGAAAAAATACTTTCGGTTGATGGCATAAATGTTGCCCAGATGGTTTTGGGGAATGTTCCAACCCAATACAGTACCGCCCGCCGGATTGTTCAGGATGCACTAACCCTAACTAAAGATATCGCTGCGGTTTCTGTAACCGGACACTCCCTAGGCGGTTCACTGGCACAGCTACAGGCAATCGAGTTTGGCACCGAGGCCGTCACCTTCAATGCCTATGACATTCGCCGGATTCTAGATTCGGAACAACACCGCAGCAAGATCCCGCCACGAGATGCCTCACTCTTTGAATCATTAAATGACAACGCTTTTCCGGAACTCTTTGCCGCATTTCGTGCCGGTAGAAATAGCAGTCGGATTGTCAATATAAACATTCATAATTTTAATACTGCGGTGGCGTAGTGGGTTGATTTGTTCGGAGTGATTATAATGTCAATGGTTTAAAACAGGGAACCTCATGGTTAAAAGGCGATGATGCTTGGGTAGTTAGCGATAAAGATGGCAATGGCACAATAGATTCCGGACGGGAACTATTGGGTGATGAGTTTTATGAAAAGTCAAGCCAAATATCGGCATATATTCTTATGCTAATACTTAACTTGGTTTGTGCGGCGCAATAATATTTTTTGGAGTTATAATCATGCAAATAAAAATAATACCAATAAAATCAAAGAATAACATTAAATATAATCACGATTTCGGGGGAAGTCATGACTAATCATACCAATAATCATCACGATAATGCCAAAGAAAAGCAAGGTTTATTCAATCAATGGGCTAAACCACAAGCAAGTAAAACCGATACTCCTGCAGGATGTGGCACCTATATTGGCTGGGGAATAATGGCAATCTTTGGCTTGTTTATTTTTACTTTAGGTGCTGCAGCGGTATTTCCACCACTAGCGATGTATTTGTTGGATAATCCGGATCGTTTTAAACTAAAGTTGCCCTATAATGCCATCGACTTCCAGAAAATTGCCTATATCGACAATCAATTTGTAATGTACGGGATTGACTATAACTCAGATCGTCGTGAAAATAATTTAGTAATCTTTAATTCACTAACCGGCGAAAGCTGGACGAAATCCACTATCTTCGCGAGTGAAAGCGAGGTTGCCGGTTTGATGACCAATACCGGTAGTACCTTTACTTATTTCAATCATCAATGTATGTTAATCGGTGCTTACTCACGAATATTGGTATCCAATAACTGCCAAAACTGGCATTATCAAATAGCGCAACTAGATAATCAAGATAGTAATTTTTTATATTCAGCTAGCGGCGCGGTGGTGGTTAATAATACGTTGTATGTTAGTAGCGGCAAAGACAATCTCCATAACGGAGTTTTCAGTACTCACGATGGCATTCATTGGCAAAAGGAGAGTTTACCGCGTCCGGAGTCTGTAGATAGCCGTGATTTGCGGGGTGGTTTTAGTAGTATTGCCGCAGGTAATAATAAGATTATCGCTTTGGGAATGTGGTGGCAACAAGATAAACGGCTGGGTGTAATTTACACCAAAAACCTGACTACCAATAAATGGAGTTACGAAGTTTATCCGGAATATATCGCTAATTTGACGCGCGGAAAAGATCGTTTTGTTGCAATGACTGAAAGTAGCGCGCTGGTGCTGGTTGATGGTCGTCAGGATTGGACTTTAAATAGCAATGTTCCGTGGGGCGGGAATACTCGTATAAATACTCCGTCAGAAGTATCTATTGATCCACAGGGTGATTTCGTTAGTGTTAATTTGATCAACATATCACAAGATGGGCTTCATTGGTCAAAAATTAAATTAGAAAGTAGTATGTTATATGGAACCGCGAAGTTAGCATGTAGTCTTTATAAGTGTATATCCGTTGATGATAATTACCAAATCATCATATCTGATAATGGGACATACTGGAAATCAATGAATTTTAATCATAAAAACCCAAAACCACATTGGTGGAAGAGTTATTTTTAGTTTTTGAGCTTTTATAAAATTTTAACTTTTAATAATTTTTAGGAGTATTGAAAATGGCAACTTATAAAGACTATCAAATATTAGCTGCAAAAATCTATGATTTTGGTAAATTAGATGAGAATGGTCAAGACATTACAAATGTCATAAAATATAAAAACGAGCAGAACCAAGATGTAACCTGGTCGAAAGTCAAGCTATCCGAAGGGAAAAACGGAGAGCCAGACCAATACCTCGAGCTGGAGAACCATGGTGCAGGTTTCTACGGTGCCGTCTATAACAATGGCAGCGAAAATATTTTAGTTGTCCGGGGAACCGATAATTTAACCAATTGGGAACACGATGGTGAAATGGCAATTGCCAATGCCGTACCAGTGGAGTTTGCCGAAGCCTATAAATTGGCGCAATTGGCAAAAACATCTGGGGTAAGTAACCTAACTTTTGTCGGACATTCGCTGGGCGGATCTGTGGCTCAATTATTGGCCTGTGCTAGCGGTGGAACTGCCGTTACCTTTAATCCTTACAATACCAAAAGTCTGCTTTCGGAACTAACTGCTGCAGTTAGCCAAGACGAAATTGATATTTTGATTAAACAACAGACCGATTTAAACGCTCAACTTCAAGGTGTGGATGCACATGGTTATCCAGCGGCTGAGAAAGAACTGATTGTTCGCGGATTAACCGATCAAATTGGTGCGTTACAAGCTAAAATTGATTTAGCCACCGCCAAAAATATTTTGCATGAAAGCGGCGCCGCTAATCCTAATGGCGGCAATATCATCAACTACGTCTTCAAAGGTGATCCGGTAAGCTCATGGGTTGAAAATAGTCAATTTGGAGAAACCATTACCATTGAATATATTGGTAAAAATATCGCCGAACCAGGTGGACTCACATCTCCCGATAATATCGCACAAAATGGTGCCGATTTGGGCGGTGAATTATGGAATTTTGGTTACCATTCCATCAAAAACTTTGCCCCCGATACGCTACTTGCTTATGAAAAAGACCTCTCCATCACCAGTAACCAGCGCAAAGAAGACAACCATTTACTGGAAGTCGTAACGCTATTTGATAAACCGGAGAAATACGAAATTGACCGCCAAACCGCCGGCGATATAATTATAAGTCAGAAATATGAACTATTTGTCGGTGTGGGGCAGGAATGGCAATCCAGCGATGATGATAGAAGCCAATTGATTACCGAAATTCACGATTCCATCTATAAAAATGCTGGGTTTTATATAGCCGGAACCACGGACGAAATCAGTGCCAAAATTGCCGCGATAAAACTACAGTATGACCCCGATAAATATGATGTAACAGCAAACTCGCCCAATAACGACACTCAAATCTACCTCTTAATCAAACCCAAAGACCCGACTTTTCCGATTCCACCACTCCCTGATCCTGTCCCATCAACCCCGATTGATCCTAATGCGAATAAGAGATTCCGCGATTTAGAAAACTGGCGTCCACCGGTACCGCGCGATCCATTGGCATTGGATATGGATGGTGATGGTCTGGAACTATTGTCACAGGATGCTGGAGTGGTATTTGATCATAATGCCGATGGCTTAAAACAAGGAACCTCATGGTTAAAAGGCGATGATGCGTGGGTAGTCAGCGATAAAGATGGCAACGGCACGATAGATTCCGGACGAGAATTATTGGGCGATGAGTTTATTAAAAGTAATGGTAATAAGGCAAAAAGTGGTTTTGATGCGTTGAGTGATTTTGATAGCAATCAGGATGGCGTGGTCGATGTTAATGATACCCGCTTTAATCAATTAAAAATCTGGCAGGATAAAAACAGCGATGGAGTTAGCCAAAGTAATGAGTTAAAAACCTTGGATGAAGCGGGAATTGTGTCTTTTAGCGTTACGCCAACTAAACCCGGTGGTAATTTAGGTAGCGGGGTAACCAGTATCGGTGGAGCTACCTTTACCCGCCGCGATGGGAGTGTTGGTGAAAGTGCCACAGTAGAATTTACCACAGATGGCAGCGCTCAGTCGCTTAATTTGTCAAGTAATCCGTTTTACCGTGAATTTACCGATAAGCTGGATACTTCGGCAGTTGTCGATTTGCCGGAGGTACAAGGTTCGGGAATCCTTCGTGATCTACGCGAAGCAATGACATTATCGCCCGAATTAACTCAAAATGTTCGGGATTATGTTGCGGCACCTAATATTGCCGATCGGGAAAATTTAGCTTTTGATTTGGTTAAAAACTGGGCGGCAACGGCAAGATTAGAGACAACTAAAGATCGTATTAGTAACGGATCGAATTATTCATTTGATGTGATTTTTAATGGTATTGGTACTACTGGGACACCGGAGTATAATCAAATGTTGGATAAATTGACTATTGTTGAGAAATTTAACGGACAAAAGTTGCGGGCAGCAAACGAACAATCATCAAAAACAGTAATAGGACGAGATTCGAATAATCAACCGATTTATCATTATGTGAGTTGGATCACGTTTTCAGGGCAACAAGTAGCATGGTTAAACGAAAGCTATTATTCAATTATCAGTAGTGTCGAAAGGGCAATTAATTATCAGAGTGATCTCACTGCCTTAGTTGATAAAATGATATTAACTTTTAGTGATAACCGATTTTATTATGATCTAAGCCCAGCAATTGCAAAGTTGAATAGTCAAATTGAACAAAATATACAACCAAAGGAATTAACGGTCGCGACGGCTATTAAATTTGCAGCTTATCTTGATGATACTTTAGTCGACTTTGTGGCAGAGTCGCAATTAGCCCAAGTGACTAGCTGGATAAAAGAACAATTGGAAACAGGTGTTAATCCAGATGGATATATCGGTAACTGGCTGTATAGTCGTTCAAGTGGTTATGGTAATGACGTTATCTTTGGTAGCACGACTGATAATGGTATCAATGGCGGTTGGGGTAATGATACACTTTTTGGCATGGCGGGCAACGATACTTTGAACGGTGAAGCCGGTGATGATAAGCTCTATGGATTAGTCGGTAATGATACTTTAACTGGTGGTGATGGCGATGATAAACTAGATGGTGGTGCAGATAACGATAACTTGAGTGGCGGCAATGGGGATGATCAATTAGTCGCCGGAAATGGCAATGATGTTTTAAGCGGCGGAAACAATGATGATATTTTACATGGAGGTGATGGTGATGACAAATTAATTGGTGATGCGGGCAATGATTATTTAGATGGTGGCGCAGGCGATAATAATATGTTTGGCGGTGACGGTGATGATTTAATCTATGGGCAATCTGGCAATGACTATATTGAAGGGAATTACGGTGACGATACAATTTATGCTGCTGGCGGTAAAAACACAGTACTTGGTGGTGGAGGTAATGACAATATAGTTGATGGAGATGAGAGAAGTTTACTATTTGGTGATGCGGGTAATGATGTTATTTATGCTAATGGTGGGAATGATGATTTGACAGGTGGCGATGGTAATGACATTTTAATTGGTGGTGATGGTAATGATCTATTGAACGGAGGTTCAGGTGATGATTTATTAATTGGTGGTGATGGCAATGACATTTTAGTTGATATCAATGGTTATAATATGTTTATCGGCGGAAAAGGTAGCGACATAATAAATGGTCTTTATAATTCTACATTTTTCTTTAATAGTGGTGATGGGCAAGATCAAATTATTCCATATTATCATTCGGATTCAAGAATAAATACCATTAGTTTTGGCGAGGGAATAAAATTTGAAGATATTAAGTTGATTAAGGATACAGCCAATAATATAATCTTCAAATTCAAAAATAATGACGGTGATAGTATTATGCTTCCTGCACAACAAATATACCTTGATGAGAATGAAATTATTTTTGACAATCTGAATACTATGACAATAGACCGATTTATTCTTAACGACGGTTCAGTGGTGACTAGTGAAGACATGCTATTGAATATTCAGTTAAGTTCGGTAAATCCGAATAGCATATCTGAATCAGTTTTTAATAATTTTGTGATTAAAGGTGGTGATGAGGGTAATCAGGTTTTTATATCAGCTAAGAATATTGATGTTAACACGGCGGGAGGAAATGATCACATCATCTTCTCTTCTTATGATAAAGTTGGTCATATTATTGCAGATAGTGGCGATGGTGATGATATTATTAGTATTCATGGGATATTTGATGAAAGCTCTTTGATTTGTGGAGGAAAAGGTAACGATGTACTAAATTTGTATCCAGATAACCTTACATGTCTTTTTCGGATCGGTGATGGTGTTGATATAATTACCAATAAGGGCAACTCTTTTCAAACTGTTGAATTAATTGATCGTAGTGTAGATGAAATTATATTGCACAAAGGCAATAATGATCTAATTATAGCATTTAAAAATAGTGCAGATCAAATAATTTTTAAAGATGCTTATAATTCTGGAACATTTATGCTGAATAACCTTGAAATTAAGTTAGCTAATGATCAAATAGTAAAACTTACACAGCTAGTTGAGCAAGAAAACATAGCATCAGATCCGGTTATTTATGGTAGTGCATTAAGCAATAACCTTGAGGTTGATATACATAATAATGCGGTTAACGCAGGTAAAGGAGATGATTACATAACCAATAATACAAACTTTGGAAACTTTAGTGCCAAATATTACTATAATTCTGGCGATGGACATGACATCATCACAGATGAAGACTGGTGGGTCCAGCGAATACAAGATGTGGCTCCGGATACTATATTTTTGGGAGAAGGTATTAGGTTGGAAGACATCCGTCTTATCCAACAAAATGAAAGTGATTTGCTCATTCAATTAGCCAATGAGGGGGATTCAATCCTAATTAAAAACTATGCACAATCAAGTTCTCGGGTGGAGTATTTATCACTTGCAGATGGCTCGGTCATTGATCTACAGCAATTAGCAATTAAGCAAGGTATTTTAAACTCTAGTGAATTTACTGATTCTACTGTAGTCTGGCAAGATTTTACTAACAATATACAAATGACTTTTTCAGAGCAAAATAATACGTTAATCTACAATAATGAAGGATATAATAGTCACATTTTGTTAAACTCACAAGATAATCAAATAAATATGATTAGTTCAGGTGATGATTTTATACAAGACAATGGAGGCAGTGACATATACAAAATGTCACTAGTTACTGCCGATTTAAAAATTAGTGATATTGGTGGAAATGATAACTATAAAATCAATATGATTAATTCGGCGCTAAATCTAGTTGACACATCAGGGAATAATAATTATCAAATCACTTTGTTTATTGAGGAATTAATTAAACCAAACCTAGTCGAAATCGATTCGGGAACAGGTGACGACAATATTATCGTTAACACCTTCATGAATAAAAACAAAGGATATCTTGTTATTAATGATCATGGTGGCAATAATACCACGGAGATTGATGGCCTCTCGTCAATTAGTTACAATAGTGGCGATGGCAGCGATACGGTGCTTATAAGATGGAGTGAGGAGGTTAGTGTGAGCGCTGGAAGTAGCAATGACACAATATGTTCAACAACAAATGAACGTAGCTTAATCGATGCTGGCGAGGGTAATGATACGGTGATGGTGTATCATAATGAGATGACCAATGTTAATACCGGTAGTGGTGATGATGAAATAACATCTATAGAAAACCAAAATAGTGTAATTGATGGTGGAATAGGTGATGATAAATATATTTGTTTTATTGGTGGTCATACTACTTTATTTGATACAGAAGGCAAAGATACACTGCATATTGTGGGAATAAGAAGCAGTAGTGAATTAAATTTTAGCAGAGAAAGTGATAATCTACAAATTTGGTTTGTGAATCACCCGGATTCTAATATTGTATTAAGTAATTTTTATTCTGCTGAAACAAATTGGCAAATCGAAAACATTTTACTTTCTTATGAGTTATTTGGCAGCCCGATAGTTTATACACTGCAACAAATTAATAATGAATTTAATTATGTTCGTTCTGGAAGTGATATTGAAGATAGTATGTTGTTAGGTTCTAATGATTTGTTTGTAGCTGGCGGCAGTGGCAATGACATTATTAATGATGATCTTGGTAATGACACTTATTATTTATTCAATCGCGGTGATGGGCAAGACACTATTATTGAACAAATTAAATCAACAGATACCATTAGTTTTGGTGATGACATCCAATATGGTGATATAAGTTTTTCTATCACCAATACTGACTTGTTGATTTCAATCAAAAATACAAACGATCTCATTACAATACAAGACTATATAAATGATAGCAATCGTATCGAAAAACTTCAGTTTAATGATGGTCAAACGCTCAATATTTTTGATGAATTAATTAAAAAAGGTATATTTGCTGCTGATTTGAATGATCCTCAAGCCACAATCTATTGGATGAACGAAAACAATACATTAACTACAGATCAGGCGAGAAATGTTAGTGTATTAGGAGATAATAATAGCTTAGAGTTAACTGAACTTGATATGCTTTCCGTGGCAGGAAACAATAATCAGTTTACGATTAAAGAACGGAGTGTTTCGGTTAATGTATCCGGTAATAATTCGCACGGTTTTATCACTGGTTCCCAAAATACTGTTTCAGTTAGTGGAAATAATAATGATATAGTCTTAAACGGCAACAATACGGTAAATATTAACGGAAGTGATAATAATTTGTTATTAAATATGCAAAATGAGCAGGCAAAAGATTTCGCTAATATAGTTGATATTTCAGGAAACAATAATGTTGCAAATATAGGATATGGAATGACTACGTTAGAAATCAATTATGCTACAAATTTTGAGGTCACCCTGGGAAGTAGCAATGATACTGTATCACTTTATTATAGTGACGGATTTCTTAACCTTGGTGATGGAGATGATTCTGTTTTGTCTCAAGATTTTATGGATTTTTATGAAGCTATGACTGGTGAAGCAGGACAACTCCATGTATTCAAGGTTGAGAGTGGCGGAGGTAATGATCTTATACGATTAGCTTCCAGCTATGGCTCAGACAATAAAGTGATTAACTACATTAATAATACCTCCGGCGAAGATCGCATAATAATTGATGGTGGAAGTGCTAATTTTATTACAAATGCCGCCGAGACATATATTACACTCACTTGTAATTGTGGAGTAAGTCAACTAACTGTAGATGGAGGAAGTAATCGTATTGAGATAGAATCTGGTAATTATCAAAATATTGTGACTGTTGTACATGGTGAAGCTAATATTTGGTTTAAAGGTAATTCTTACTCTATGGTGGTGGACGGTCATAGCCAAATAATTACAGCTGAAGGACGTGATACAATTCACGCGGGCAGGTTTAGTGGTGTTGTGCGTGCTGGAGCAGGGGGCGATTTTATTAGTGTTACCGGTGGAGTCAATCAGATTTATGGCGAAGAAGGTGATGATTACATTGAGGTTAACTATTGGAATGAAGATGGTCAATTCACTATTTGTGGCGGCAATGGTGATGATACATTGTGGGGTGCAACTCGTGGTATTGGAGTAAATCATATCTATGGCGGTGAGGGTAATGACGTTATCTATGGAGGGAGCGGCAACGGCGATATTTTAGATGGTGGCACAGGTGACGATTGGATAAGCTGTTCATTTCACGGCAATAATACTTATATTATTGGCAAAAATTCCGGGCATGATAAATTATGGGCAATTAATGGTAACAATGACAAGGTATCTTTTGGCGATGGAATTAGTGCGGCTGATTTGTCATTTACATTTAAGCATAGTATTGATGAGTATGGTTATGAGTCGGACACTTGGCTAGTAACGGTTGGTAATTCACAAAGTACTTTTGAATTTCTTGATCATGGTAGTTAT
>JBPOJK010000102.1:0-27435 GCA_052033675.1 Pseudomonadota bacterium | reverse complement strand
CTGGAAATCCTCCAGTTAATTGTCTTAATTTTTCGGAAGAAATATCTATATTTGCCAAAATAACCACCGAATACCGATATTTACCAATATCATCTAGCTCTCGAAGTTGACGAATTAACCCTTGAACTTTTCCGTTATACTGCTCTCCATTTTCATTAGCGTCTTCTCCTTCAACAATACGACTTACATCCATACATAATATTTCTGAAAGAACTATTTCTTTTGCTTGAAAATTTTTTGCATTTGCTCTAAATTTTGATTGAATAAAATATATGACTTTTTGATCTTTAGCAATATAATAACCATCAATCCCACCATCATTTGAATCATCTGTAATATGGCGCTCACGATCTTCAAAATCTAATAACCCAAATTTTACTTTTAAATATAAGTGGATAAAAGCGCGACTTCTTGCTTGATTTAGCCTTTCTTCATTATCTGGCTCAGGATAGTAACGTTTATATTTGCCAGGAGCTTCAAGACAAATTTTATCTAAAATATTACATAATGTTTTATATTTCATGTCACTCATAATCAATCACCGCCAAACAATTTACTGACCGCGTCGGTAACACCTTTGCTGACATCATTGACGATTTTATTCTGCTGGTTATTATTAGCGCCATTGGCATTCGGATTATTGCCAATCGCCTGATTGATGCCCTGCGAGATCGCATTCTGAATTTGCGACTTATTATTAGTCACCACATATTTCAAAATCTGAGTTTGAATGGAACCCCAATCCAGCGAAGCACTGGGATCTTTGCTGCTGCCGCTAACCGTAACCGGGAAAGTCAATTTTTTGAAAATCGGATTTATCCCTGGTGTCAATAACTGCCCGGTGGCATGATAATTGATGGTTTTTTTGCCCAAATCAACGGCACCATTACCGCTTAACGCAACGCTCGGACCGCTCAATTTGAAATTCGACGGATTTACCAAGCCTTTGCTAATAGTGGCACTGCCGCTAAAGTTGCCCAAATCGGTTTTTTGATTGTAATCACGTTTACCGGGTTTGGTTGCCGCTTCCACCTGTGCTTTCATATTATTCACCGTTTGCACCACTTGTGCCGAATTCATCAGCAATTTACCAAGGTTATTGGTATCGCCACCAGCCTGATTAATTGAATTATTCAGCTGCATTACCAAGCGATCCAGACTTATTCCAAGAACACTAATATTGCCAATCTGGATATTTTGATGACCGCTTAATGTAGCCAAATCCATATTGCTGGCAATACTTGAATTACCGCTAAACTTTAATTGCCGTAACGGTACCTTAAAATCATTAACATTACTAAAATCTGCAACATCCATCTGATCAATATTCAGATTTTCGCTAAATGCCAACGGCGCAAAAGAACTGACATTGACATTGCCGCTAACTGTTGAATTGGCAATCTTCATAACCATTTGGCTAAGTGCAATATTCTTGGTACTACCGTTAAACGCAGTAGTAATTGCAAAGCTATTTAGTAACTGCTTATTGCTCAATTCCGGCGGGGTCATCCCTAATTGGCGCATGGTTTCGTTCAAATTAAAGGTCGGCAAATTAATGTTACCATTAAACTGTGGTGCGGCAAAATTTTTGACATTGACCGTGGTCGTACCCTTCAATAGACTGCCGCAACGGAAGTTGGCACCACTTAAGGCAACCGAGGTCGGCGTGGCATTAAAGCCACCGGAAAATGCGACGCTGTTTAGTAACGGTTTATTTTTACGTTCAGTGGCAGCAATATTCAAACCATCAAGAACTTTATTCAAATTGGTATCACCCATCACCACATTACCGCTAATCACCGGCGCACTAAAATTATTCACCTGCAAACTAGCAAATGCCAGATTTAAGAGCTCGCCGACACTTAATTTGATATTACTAAATGACGCGCTGGTTGGCGACACTTTAAATCCGCCGGCACTAAAGGCAAAACTATTTAATAACGGTTTATTCTTGCGTTCGGCAACCGCGATATTCAGACCGTTTAACACCCCATTCAAATTGAATTTAGCTACCGTAATATCACCACTAATCTGTGGTTTGGCAAAATTCTGTACCTGTAATTTACTAAATGTTGCACTAACCGGCGTCTCTTTGCCCGCAGTAACTTTCAAGCCATTCAGACTGATATTGCTCATATTACCGCTAAATCCACTACTGCTAATGGCAAAATTATTTAATAACGGTTTATTTTTACGCTCGGCAACCGCAATATTCAGACTATCCAGTATACTATTTAAGTTAAACGGCTCCAAATCAATACTACCGTTATATACCGGATTGGCAAAGTTTTTAACGGTTAAACTGGTTTTGCCTTTGAATTTATCACTCAGATTAAAGGCAAAATCTTTGACCGCAATATTTGATTCATCACCATTGACATTACCACTGATAATTACATTGTCCAATAAAGTGATATTTTTACGGGCAGCAGTGGCAATACTAAACTGATTTAAAATTGCGCTGGCTTGAAATTTAGACAAATTAATATCGCCGGAATATTGCGGATGACTCAAATTATTAACCGTAAAATTGAGCGCTCCGACCACCTGATCATTGTAATTAAAGTTAACCTTAGCCAATTTCAACATATCGGCACCCTGATCGAATTGGATAACCCCGCCAAATCCAGTATCTATCGTAAAATTAGCTTTCTGGATCGCATAATGCTGATTTTTATCCAAATTATCATAACTAACCGTGGCGTTAGTCAAACTAAATGAGCTCATTTCAAGTTGCAACGGTTGCGGTTTGCCGCCAGTTTCAGTGGGAGCAGTCGGCGGTGTTGCCGGTGGGGTAAACGTCCAGTTATTAAGACCATTTTTCTGAATCAACGCCAGATTTAGCCCATCAATCGCCAAAGTTTTAACCACAATGTGATGGCTCAATAACGGAATTAACGCTACCGACACATCGGCAGAATTTACCGCTACAAAATTAGACTCACTAAATCCCGCTGGATTGGATAAGCTAACTTGCTTAACATTAACTCCCAAATTAGGATAAAGTTTCCAGCTAATATCGCCAGCCAGTGTTATCGTCCGCCCGGTTGATTGATAGACGGCTTTTTCAATAAACGGTTTGAAACGGTTGGGATTTACCACTGTCACCAACAGCGTCACTGCAACCGCAACTAATACCACCAAACTAACTATTGTAATTAAACTGTATTTAATAATTTTTTTCATGACTAATTACCATTTCCAATCACACAATTACTTACTCGGTTAAAATCAATTTTTTTGGGACGACTTTTGACCTTGATATAACCATCATTGATGAAATAAACAAAATTTGAAGTTCCCCGGCAATTTGCCAAAACAAAATTTGGTGCGGCACTTTCATTATCGTGCGGAGTAACATTCAAAAATTTATACTGCTCACGGTTATTATCACAATAGCCCAGCAAGCTATATTGATTGACTTTCCCGCTATACGGCGCTTTGATTGCTGAATCGGAAGCCAATGCCAATAGACCAAATTGATCAATTACCACCGGATTAACCCGCTCATCATTGCTGACCATGATTACAAAATTATTACTTTCTTCTGTAAATGGCTGAAACATAATACTTTGGTTAATTTTGCAAATACCGTGTGCCGGCAGCGAAATTTTATTGGCACTCTCATCCAGATTTTTAACTTGGACAACGGTCGCACGGTTGTTATTGTTTTGTATATAAAAATCATTAAGCGATACCGCCATTCCGGTGGCGCCGGCAACTAACGGTACTAAACCAACTATAAATAAACTGATTGATTTCATAGAGATATCCTTATTAACTAGCCCTCTATAATAACAGTTTTATTCATTCCCTGCAACTTAATGATAGCAAGATTAAAAGAACTTAAACCCAAACCCAGCGCTAAAAAATATTATATTGTGGGTAATGCCTGCCAAATAAAAAAATTTGACAAAATACGGTGGTTTAACATAAACTTCGAAACTGGTAACCGAGTATATTTACAGAAAGTTAAATGATGCCCTACCACCGTAGCCATTTTTTAAATAACAATCACCGATTCTTCCGGATTTTTGCCGTACAGTTACGCCTATTTTCGACCATCCGCTGTTGCTGCTAAGCAACTAAATCCACCCCTTACTGCAGACTTTTGCTAGTCATAGCTAGGCAAAATATTTTTATTTAGCCGACCAATTCAACAACTACATTTACTATTAGTCGATTATCCCCGCTAATTCAATGTAGTAAACAGTAAATACAATTATCACATCATAAGGTAACAATCATGACTCAAACTAATTCAACTCCAGAATTTCGCGGTAAAATTTATAACAGCATTACTGAAACCGTTGGTGCCACTCCGTTGGTACGCTTGCACCGTTTTGAGAAAAAATATGGCTTATCTGCGCAAATTATCGCCAAACTGGAATTTTTCAACCCGCTGGCATCGGTAAAAGATCGCATCGCCTTGAATATGATTGAAGTCGCCGAAACCCAAGGCAAGATAGATCCGGAAACTACTATTTTGGTGGAACCAACCTCTGGCAATACGGGGATTGGCTTGGCATTTGTGGCCGCCGCTAAAGGCTACCGTTTAATCCTAACCATGCCCGAAAGTGTTTCGGTTGAGCGGCGGAAAATGATCCGCCATTTGGGTGCTGAATTGGTACTAACTCCAGCATCAGCAGGAATGAAGGGCGCGCTTGCCAAAGCCGAAGAAATCGCGGCGGAAAACTCCAATGCTTTTATAGTCGGACAGTTTATCAATCCGGCTAATCCAGCCAAACACCGTAATACCACCGCCGAGGAAATTTGGGCGGATACCGAGGGACGGGCAGATATTTTGGTTGCCGGTGTCGGTACCGGCGGCACTATTACCGGTGTTACACAGGTATTAAAAAAATATAAGCCAACCTTTAAAGCAGTAGCGGTTGAACCCAGTGCCAGCCCGGTTTTGTCCGGTGGTACTCCAGCGCCACACAAAATTCAGGGAATTGGTGCCGGATTTATCCCCGGAGTATTGGACTTAGGTATAATTGATGAGATTTACCAGGTAACCGATGATGAAGCGTTGACTACCGCCCGTGAAGTTGCCCGCCTTGAAGGCATACCGGTTGGGATTTCTTCCGGCGCAGCACTACACGCAGCTAAAAACATTGCTGCTCGACCAGAAAACAAAGGTAAACAAATTATCGTAATAATTCCGTCGTTTGCCGAACGTTATTTATCGACCGCATTATTCAGTTATCTGGATGAAGAAAAATAATGTCTGAACTGATTCGTCATTATCAACAACAGGATCCGGTTCAACCCGGATTCTGGGAAACAGTGCTAACTTATCCCGGATTGCATGCGGTCTTTTTCCACCGAATTAATCATTGGCTGTGGCAGCGCAAATTCCGGCTGCTTGCCCGCTTTGGTTCGCATATCGCACGGTTCTTGACCGGGATTGAGATTCATCCTGGGGCAACACTTGGAAAAAAACTCTTTATTGATCATGGAATGGGAATTGTCATCGGTGAAACCGCAGTGGTTGGCAATAATGTCACCATTTATCACGGCGTAACGTTAGGTGGACTAGGTATTCCCGCGACCGCCGGTACCAAGCGCCATCCAAATATTGAAGATAATGTTATCTTGGGTACTGGGGTAAAAATTCTTGGCAATATTACCATTGGTCAAAACTGTCGGATTGCTCCGAATTGCGTGGTAATGGAAGATATTCCCGCTAATTCGACAGTTAAACATTATACTAGCCAAATTACCATTAAAACCAAAACCGCCAGTGAATAAGTCACTGACGGTTTTTTTAAACTATCATTGTTAAAGCAATTAGTCTAGCCCTGATTATGCGCAAGTAGTGCCGCAGCAGCAATGGACTGAATCCGGGTTTGTTCCGGATCGGAACGGCTGGTTACCACAATTGGTACTTTTGCCCCAACAATCAATACAGCGCAACTACCGCCACTCATAAACATCATGGTTTTATAAACCGCATTGGCAGCATGAATATCCGGGTAAATTAAAATATCGGCATCACCCATAATCGAAGTCTGGCACTGTTTAATCTGTGCGGATTCCACCGATACCGCAATATCCATATCCAACGGACCATCGACGATACAATTTTTCAATTGCCCGCGTTCGGCCATTTTACTTAGCGCCGCCGCATCCAATGTCAATTGCATTTTTGGATTCACGGTTTCAATTGCCGCAACCAACGCAACTTTGGGTTTCTCCCAGCCCAAGGCATTGGCAACTTTGACGGTATTTTGAATAATTGCCGCTTTTTGCATTAAATCCGGTTCAATATTAATCGCCGGATCGGCAATAAACACCAGCCGCGGGTACGACGGTAAATCAACCAAAGCACAGCTGCTGATTATTTGCTCACTCCGCAAATTATATTCGGATTTGAATAACTCGCGCATCATGGTAGCCGTTGAGAGACTTCCTTTAACCAAAAACTTCACCTCGCCGACACTTGCCATCTGAGCCGCCAACCCGGCCGCCGCATAGGAATTAACCGCATCAATCACCTCAAACCCAGACAAATCCAGATTATTTTCCACCGCCAATTGTAAAATTTCCGCTTTGGGACCAATAAAAATCGGCTTAATAATTCCCAATTGCGCAGCTTGAATCGCACCGGATAAAGCCACTTCGGACCGTGGATCAATAATTGCAGCGGGAATGGCGCCCAATGATTGGCATTTATCAATAATGTAATCTAATTTTGCCATAATTAACCTTTCATCTATTTTGGTTACTGATGTTAAGTATATATCTATATTTTTGCGTTAAGTTATTGAGTTTGACGATTTTGCGCGCTGATTGTAAACGTAAAATCAGCGTGCCATGAGGAAAAATCAATAACTTAACGCTAAAGTTTTTATCATGCGTAATATCACTTAATCAGTGAGTTTTATCTGTAAACAATCAATAAATCAAATCATTTTCCAGATAATTTTTGGGCAAAATCATTCCACACTTGCGGGCTAAACCACTCAAGATTGCCAGTGTTCTGAAACTGAGAAAAAATCTTCTGAATTGCTTCAGGAAAAAGAAACATTATATTGTATTTGCTTTGCAATTTTTGATTCAACTGACCAAATAATTCATAGCGTTGCTGCATCAGGCGTTGAAAGCGTGATGAATTTTCTTCCACATAGCGCCCCTGCAACGAGAAAAACTCCATTGGCGACTTAGCACCCATCAATGATTGTAAATGCGCAGTATACCGAGAAAAACTTTCGCCAAGATAATTTTGATAAGAGCGATAAATTTCCTGATTTACGCAGTTTAGTTCATTTACCAATGACTGAATATCTTCGATTGAATGTTCAAATTGATTAGGATTAAATCCAGTTGTGTTAGTCATAATATCTCCCTATAAATTGTATAATGACACCGTCATTGTAACACATACTCTTTGTCTTTGAATTTTGGACTTTGTCGTATCTCAGAAAAGACTTCTTATGTAGTTGAATCTCCGCTGCGGCGTTTTTTTATCAATACTTCGCATCCATATATCAAATACTCTGAATAATACACATCATCTGCGAAAGTTACGCCGGCTTATTTGTTAGAAACAGCACCGCAACTATTCGCCACTATCAAAAACCAAAAGCCGGTAGAAAATGACAATCATCCAATAGTTGCAGCACAATCAATAAACTACAAATCGATAATAACAACCAAATTGATAGCCGTGAAAAGCGCACTTCCAGTAAATTATACTCACGCAGCAATGCCGCTATCGGCACCATGCACACCAAAATCAGAAAGATACAGACCTGCTGCAGAATCAATAAAAAGCCATTGGGATAAGCAAAAGCAAAAACTATCGGCGGTAACATGGTAATAGCTAAATTTAATATTTTTCCAGCAATACTTTGCCGAATTTTCAGTGCATCGCGGATATATTCGTATAATGAAATCCCGACCGCCAAAAATGACGTCAGCATCGCAACATTGGAAAATACGTTCAACGCAATTTTCATCAATGCCGGTAACTGCGGATTATTATGTGTCGCATAACGAATCATCGTTCCAACCGACTCATTATTACTTAATAGCAACCAAAAGGTATTGCCCGCGCCGGTACGGGGAATCAGGCTAAGCATAACACCAATCCATAACACATATAACAGAACCGGCAGAAGAATGCCATAAGCTAAAATTTTTCTACAGCGGCTACGGTTATAATCATTATACTGCGCCAGAATCGGAACCAAAAACTGAAATCCTAAGGCACTGAAAAAAATTGGCAAACCGCGCGGCAGGTAAACTAGGTTTTCCGCTGGTGCACTGACTATCGCCGGCGAAAAAAACTTTAATCCCAAGCCGATGGCCAGCAAAAAACTAATTAATTTTATATAAAAAATCACGGTATTGGATTTAACCACTACCCCGGTGCCTTTGAAAAAAATCGGCAAAAAAACAATCAGAAAAATTAACAAACCGCTATGCGATGAAACATTCAGGTTAACCAACGGCAATAAGGTTTTAGTCAGTAAATCCGCGCCGCCAGTCATATACACGGTCAAAACTGCATACATCAATGCCAGATTGACCACTGCCGCAAAAATCACACCGGGTTTGCCAAAATTACGCAAAGCAATTGTCGAGGCATTTTCACCATTCTTGTTTATCATGTAGATTTCAAGGGTGTAGATCGCCAGATAGTAAGAAAAAATTCCAGTCAAGCCAATAAATAAACTACTCCAGATAAATCCCGGCCCGGCTGCCAGCATTGGCAATGCCAATGAACCTGCACCCATCGCGCACCCGGAAACCATAAAAACACTACCAATAAATTTTTTATCCATGTTTCTTCAACTTTATATGTGATGTTACTCATAGTAACGAATTTAACACTACGTTATTGATTCTTCTTCATGCCACGCTGATTTTACACCCACAACCAGCGCACAAAATCATCAAACTCAATAATTTAGCGCCAAATAATTGTAATTAAGTACCGAATTTTAGCCGATTTATCAGCATAAAAGTGCAATCTTCGTCATGATAAATTACCATTCCAGTATTACCACAATAAAAATAATGTTATACTACAGTCTTCAAATTGTTTTATAACTACTCAAAAAAGGTTTTGTAATGTCAGAAATAAAATCATCAACATGTAATTTAGCCAATCCCGGCCCATTAGGTTTACTCGGCTTTGGCATGACTACCGTTCTGCTAAATTTAACCAATGCCGGAATATTACCGTTTAGTGCGATTATCATTAGCATGGGAATTTTTTATGGCGGCGTGGCACAGGTAATTGCCGGAATTATGGAATATAAAAAAGGAAACAGCTTTGGTTTCACCGCATTTATTTCCTACGGTTTTTTCTGGATTTCATTGGTTGGAATTTTATGGTTGCCCAAAGCTGGTTTTGATCCAGCACCTGCCGCAGCCTTGGCAACTTATTTGTTATTGTGGGGTATCTTTACTTTTGGCATGTTTATTGCGGCACTTAGCCATAATTTCATTACCAAATTCGTATTTGGTTCGTTAGTTATTTTATTTGCCTTATTGGCAATCGGTAACTACACCGCTAGTGAAACAGTATTACACCTTGCAGGCTATGAGGGAATTATTTGCGGCTTATCAGCAATGTATTCAGCATTAGCACAAATAATCAACGAGTCTTTTGGTCGTAAAATATTACCACTATAAGCAATTAACAGCTAATAAAGCCAATATCCCCGCAAACTCTAGCGGGGATATTTATTATACAACTTACATAGAGGGTAACACAATTGGCTGCTGTTGCTGTGAAGTTTGATGTGTCTGACTTTCAATCTGTTGAAGATAGATTTTGGACATACTTTCATCCATTTGCAGATTCTGGTAGTACTGTTTGACTTTTTCCTGCGAATTACTACGCATCAACTGCTCCTGCCCTTGCCAATACTGAAATTGCTGTTCCTGCTCGCCGGATTGGGTTTGCATTTCCTGCATTGGTTCACCATTGGGAAGATACATATCATCCCCCATCATGTCATCGCCAAGATCATAAGGATTTCCCATATAAACCCCCATCGGGGTTTCGCCATAAACATAGTTCGGTTGATAAACCGTTGGCGGAGCTGCTGTTGAGCCATCGGCAACTGCCATGTTTATTCCACCGCAAACGATAGCAACCAGTAAAAATTTTTTCATATTACCTAACTTTAATGAATAAAATAGTGCACCAAATGCCCCAAAGCCACTCCCACCGCGCCAAAATCGGCATCGCCAAAAGTAGTCCCCTGATAACCTAAACCAGTCAACACCGGAAATAGTAGCGCCGGAAGGAAGCTGATTAAAACCCCATTAGCCAATGCCCCCAAGATCGCACCTCGTCGTCCGCCGCTGGCATTGCCATAAACCCCAGCCGTAGCACCATCAAAAAAGTGCGGCACCAATCCCGGCACAATTACCAATAACCCCAACCACGGGAAGAAAAACATGCAGATTAAACCAGCAACAAAACTGCTGAAAAAACCGATAATTACCGCATTGGGTGCAAATGGAAACACCGCCGGACAATCCAACGCCGGAATTGCATTTGGGACAATTTTATCGGCAATACCTTTAAATGCCGGAACAATTTCTGCCAATAACATCCGCACTCCGGCCAAAATAACATAAACCCCACCAGCAAAGGTAATCGCCTGTAGAATTGCATACACAATGTAATTTTGTCCACCGCTTAGTTTGGTTTCCACAAAAGAAGCTCCGGCACACATCACCAATACTATAAACAGCACCGTCATGGTAATTGCCAGCGACACCGACGAATCACGCAGGAATCCCAATGATTTGGGAACCTTGATGTCTTCAGTCGAAGTTTTGGGATTGCCCAGATATTTGCCAACCAATGACGATAACAGATAACCCAGCGAGTTGAAATGTCCAAGGGCAAAATCATCACCATCGATAATTTTGCGGGTAAACGGTTGCAACATGGCAGGAAAAAGCGTCATAATTGTTCCCAAAATCAGCGAACCAATCACAATCAGCCAAATTTCCGGCAAGTGAGTTGAAGCCAAAATCACTGCTATCATGCACGCCATATACATAGTATGGTGTCCAGTCAAAAAGATGTATTTAAAGCGGGTAAAGCGCGCCAATAAGATATTTACACCCATCCCGCAGAGCATAATCATCGCGGTATCGCGCCCGAATACTTTTTGGGCAATCGCGACGATTACTTCATTATTGGGAATTATTCCCTTGATATGAAAGGCATGCTCAAACATCGTACCAAAGGCATTTAGCGCGCCGACCAAGACGCTGGCACCTATTCCCAAAATGATAAAACCCATAATGGTCTTTAAGGTTCCGGAAATAATGTCCGCCAGATTTTTCTTTTGTAATAGCAAACCAATGAGGGCAAACAAGCCGACCAAAATTGCCGGCGTGCCCAAAATATCTTTCATTATCAAATTGAACATCAGCTTAATCCTTTAAATTGCTTTCCAAAACCGCCGCCAGTTCTTTTTTATCCATCAGGTTTTTTAAGCCGGCAATTTTGCGTGAGCCATCATCAAGATTGGCAACAATTTCGCGCGAACCTAGGAATAGATCAGCCTTTTCCATTTTAGCCGAAGCCAAATCGGTATGTCCGACTTCAGCCTCAATACCCAAATCTTTTAGAATTTTTTTGGCATTCATTTCAACCATAAAGCTGCTGCCCAAACCATTACCACACACCACCAAGACTTTTTTCATTTAGTTTCTCCCATTAAAATTTTTATTTTTCAACATAATATCTGATGTTACACATGATAAAGAATTTAACGCTAAGTTATTGATTTTTCCTCATGGCATACTGATTTTATATTAGCAATCAGTGCGCAAAATCGTCAAACTCAATAATTTAGTGCTAAAACATAGATGCGTGTGTAACGTTAAATATATGAAGAAATTAGTCACAAGTTGACTATTGCGCCAAATAGCGTTGTAATACCGCGTGCACTTCGCTAGTGCTATTCGCCGCAATCAATGCGGCAATTCCATCCTCATCCCCCAGAACTTCCGATAACTCCGTCAACGCTTTAATGTGCGACTGACTGTCCGTTGCCGATAACGCAAAGAACAAATTAACCTGATGTTCCGGATCTTCCGAAAAACTAACTTCAGTTTTATTTATCAATAAACTCAAGCCCATTTTCAGCGCACCTTTTTCGGGACGTGCATGCGGCAGCGCAACCTTGGGAGCAATAACAATATACGGTCCAAATTTATTTACCGATTCAATCATTGCGGTTATATATTCGCTTTTGATTTGCCCTTGCGCTAACAGTGGCTGCGCTGATAACGTAATGGCATCTTGCCAGCTCATACTTTCATGATTAATGATGATAGTTTCATCGGTAAGTAACTCTATTAACATGATAATTCCCTATGTAAACTCAAATAGATCATTTGATAATGGTAATGACTTTTTGACTAACCCCACTAATTACTAACAAAGATTATTAACAAAGGCTTTTTCCTTGATGGCGCTGATCCACGGTAATCGCACGATAAAAATCAAAATCCGCTAAACCATATTCCGATTCATCACATGCCAGATTAAATATTACCGCCAATCAAAAGACATTATCAAATATTCACGCCGCCAGTAATGCCCGCAACAATTACATGATTATACTACTGCGCGCGCTAATCCTTGGCATAAATCAATCATGATTTTCTCAAAACCGGCAGGCAATAAAAAAAGCAGGAATTTATCCTGCTTCTTTTACATTAATCAGCTTTACAGCATGCCTTTGGCTTTTAGCAAATCATACATGGTCGTGCCGATTTCGGCTGGTGAGCGGGTATAGGCAATTCCCGCGCGCTCAAATGCCGCAAATTTTTCTTCGGCCGTTCCTTTACCACCAGAGATAATTGCACCGGCATGTCCCATCCGTTTACCGGCAGGTGCGGTTACCCCAGCAATGTAACCAACTACTGGTTTGGTTACATGAGATTTAACATATTCGGCAGCTTCTTCTTCGGCAGTTCCACCAATCTCACCAATCATCACAATTGCTTCAGTTTGAGGATCTTCCTGGAATAATTTTAACGCATCAATATGCGAAGTTCCCGGAATCGGATCACCACCAATACCGATACAAGTTGATTGACCAAGACCAAGTTTGGTGGTTTGCGCAACTGCTTCATAAGTCAAAGTACCAGAGCGCGACACAATCCCGATTTTACCCGGAAGATGAATATGTCCCGGCATAATCCCGATTTTACATTCACCCGGAGTAATAATTCCCGGACAATTTGGTCCAATGATGCGGGTACCGGTTAATTCGCTGTAACGTTTAATTTTTAACATATCCAGAGTTGGTACACCTTCGGTAATAATCACCAGTAGTGGAATACCGGCATCAATTGCTTCAACCGCAGAATCCAGCACAAATGGTGCCGGTACATAAATTACCGATGCATCCGCGCCAGTTGCCAAAACCGCTTCTCTCATGGTATTAAATACCGGTAAACCCAAATGAGTTGTCCCACCTTTACCGGGAGTAACCCCACCCACGACTTTAGTTCCATATGCCAAGGCTTGTTCTGAATGGAAAGTACCATTTTTACCGGTAAATCCCTGCACCAATACTTTGGTATTCTTATTTACTAATACGCTCATTTTTTATCCTTTTCCATGCAATTATTTTAAGGTAGCGACAACTTTGGCAGCTGCATCGGCTAAACCATCGGCAGGAATCAATGCCAAACCTGAATCTGATAATAATTTAGAACCTAATTCGGCATTATTACCTTCTAAACGCACTACCACCGGCACCGTTACATGAACTTCTTTAACTGCCGCAATAATTGCTTCGGCAATCATATCACAACGGACGATACCACCAAAAATATTGATCAAGATGGCATTAACCTGACTATCGGCTAAAATCAATTTAAACGCTTCAATTACACGTTCTTTGGTTGCGCCACCGCCAACATCAAGGAAGTTTGCCGGTTGACCACCGTATAATTTGATAATATCCATGGTCGCCATTGCCAATCCGGCACCGTTTACCATACAACCAATATTACCTTCCAAGGCAACATAATTCAAATCAAATTCAGAGGCCTTTAATTCCAAGGCATTTTCCTGCGATTTATCACGCAACGCCAATAAGTCGGCATGACGGAACAGCGCGTTTGAATCCAGATTGATTTTGGCATCCACGCACACCAATTCGCCATTTTCACGTACTGCCAATGGATTGATTTCAAATAAAGCAAAATCATTTTCAATAAATGCTTTATACGCCCCCAACATCATTTTTACAAAATTACCAATCTGATCACCGCTTAAACCCAATTGAAAGGCAACTTCGCGGGCGTGGCATGGTTGCAAACCAACCAATGGATCTACCACCACTTTAAGAATTTTTTCCGGAGTTTCGTGAGCAACTTTCTCAATTTCAACTCCACCTTCGGTTGATGCCATAAATGTCACCCGACGGCTGGAACGATCGACTACCGCACCTAGGTATAATTCACGGGATACGGGGTACAAATCTTCAGAAACGTATACTGAATTAACTGGTTGTCCATTCGCATCAGTTTGGTAAGTTACTAAATTTTTACCAATCAAACCTTCAGCTACTTCCCGGGCTTCGTCACGTGATTTAACTACCTTAACCCCGCCAGCTTTTCCGCGTCCACCAGCATGAACCTGCGCTTTAACTACCGCAAATTTTCCACCCAGCTTGTCGTAAGCATCCATTGCTTCTGTTCCATTTGTCGCCAATACTCCGGACTGAACACGCATTCCGTAGCGTGCCAGTAATTCCTTCGCCTGATATTCATGTAAATTCATAATTTGACATCCTTACTCAGTTTTAAAAAACGGTATATTGTATCACAGGGCTTAATATCCGAGGGAATTAGTTTGGTGTTCACGATGATATATTTTGAGAGCCTAACTGGTTAAATTTATAGTATAATCACCCGCAACTATCAGTAAACGACTGCAAGGTCTTTTTTTCGGTAGTTTTTATTTAATCATTAAGTTAAACGTTTAACTTAATCTAACACTATGAAATATAATTACATTTTGAGGAAAAAATGAAAAAACTTCTTGTGCCGTTAATGGCAATATTAATGACCGCCTGTAATTCTGGCGGCAGCTCGACCCCTAGCGGAACCACCGTCAGCTCCAATTTTACCAATGCTGTGTCGCAATTTGCACCACAAGCCAACCAGCAATTTCAAGCTCTTGCAAGTACTCCGGAATCAGCAGTAATTAGTGTCGATGACAATCATAAATACCAAACTATCACCGGTTTTGGTGCCGCACTTAGCGATAGTAGTGCCTATTTGCTAAATCTTATGCCGCTAAATCAACGCACCCAATTATTAAATCAACTCTTTAACCCACAAACCGGATTGGGAATCAGCTATTTGCGCCTGACGATTTCAGCCAGTGATTTTTCCCTGACCAATTACACCTATGACAATATGCCAGCTGGGATGACCGATCCATATTTGCTGAATTTTTCGATTGCCCATGACGAAAGCTATATTATTCCAATCTTGCAGCAGATTTTAGCAATTAATCCGAACCTAAAAATCATTATGTCTCCATGGTCAGCTCCGGGATGGATGAAAACCAATGACAGTATCTTGGGCAATTTAGGCGGCGATTCCGAAAGTGCCGCACCAAATTTGCGGGGTTATCTAGAATCGGATTATTACCAAAGCTATGCTAACTATTTTACGAATATTGTCCGCGCTTATCAGGTCAATGGAATCACCATCAATGCGATGACCATTCAAAATGAACCGCTTTATTCACCGACGGGTTATCCGGGGCTATATATGGATAGCCACACCCAGTCTGACTTCCTGGAAAGTTATTTAGTACCAACTTTTATCAATAACAATATTACCACTCAGGTATATGTTTATGATCATAACTGGGATCGTGAAGATTATCCGGATTATGTGTTAGGTCAATTACAACCACAGGCCGAATCACTGGTTGCCGGAACTGCCTTCCATTGTTATGGCGGTGATGTTACTGCGCAAACTACTTTACATGACAAATATCCCAATAAACAAATCATGGTTACCGAATGTAGCGGCGGAACCTGGACCGGTGATTTCACCCAAAGTCTGATTAGTGACATGCAAGGAATCTATATTGGTAATCTGAATAACTGGGGCACCGGAACTCTTAAATGGAATCTGGTATTAGACCAAAATAATGGTCCGGTTAATCCAACTCTTGGCGGCTGTTTGACTTGCTATGGAATTGTTAATATTGATACCAGCAATAATTACCAAGTTCGCTATAACGAGGACTATTACGCGACCGGAATTATGAGTAAAAATCTCCTTCCTGGTGCGGTACGGATCAAGGTAACTAGTAATTCTGACAATCTGATCGCTACCGGAGTTATCAATCCCAATGGCAGTCATGCGATTGTGATTCTCAACCAGTCAACCACAATAAGCCAGCCATTTGCGCTTAAATGGAACAACCAATACATAACGGCGACCATCCCAGCCGGAACCGTCGCGGTCTATACCTGGTAAATAGATAAAATCTCCACCTTTTATGGTGGAGATTTTTTTATCTGCTGCGAATTTTATATTTCCACAATAACACTCTTTATGGTAAAACCAATAGAGCAGTTAACAATCAATCGGTTTAATCTTGTATTTGGCAAGCAATGGTGTTACAATATGGGCATATGCACACATCAAGGATTAGATTATGCCGCCACAAAAAAAATGCCGCCGGGTTTGTTTTATCCCAGAAAATCGGGAATTTACGCCAGAAATCGGCAGTAATCACCGCGTTATTATTTCCATTGAAGAGGCAGAAGCTATCCGTCTTACCGATTTAGAGGAAATGGAACAAGCGTCCGCTGCTGATGAAATGAATATTTCTCGTGGGACTTACCAACGAATATTAAATAGCGCGCGGACTAAGCTTGCCGATGCACTAATCAATGGCAAAGCAATCAATATCGCTGGCGGTAACTATGAGAAATCAGCCTGCTCCGGTAAATGTAAACATTGCCGCCACTGCCATCGGCATGGTTCACCGTGTGGCAAAGAACATGATTAATATAACTCATCCGCTACATGCTAATTGTATTTTATGCAATAGCAATAATCCACTGTCATTGGGATTAAGCTACTATATGGACGAAAATTGGTTATGCAGCGATATTTATTGTAATGACACCTTGCAGGGATATAACGGAATCATTCACGGTGGCGTAATCGCCGCGATTCAGGATGCGCTGATGGTTAATTATTTACTCCGCCACAATGTGAATGCTTACACCGCTGAACTAAATATTCGTTATAAGCGGCAAATAAAAATCAATCAGTTGTTGCACCTTCGGGCGCGACTCGAAAAGCATAAATCACCATTGTACATTTTAAAGAGTGAAGTCCTGTTAAATGGACAAATTATGGCGTATGCCAGTGGCAAATTTATTCAAACTAGTTAACATTAAAAAGGAATCTATAATGATTGCAATACCTATTTCAAACCCAACCAAACCTGAATTAAGTTTTTCGCCATTATTTGGCAAAGCTTCGCACGTGTTATTAATAGATCCGTCCGACCCGGCTGCCGGAGCAAAAATCATTGAGAATCAGGAACGCAATGGAAAGGCTCTGGCACAACAAATTATCGCAGCTGGCTGCAGCGCCTTATTAACCCACCATCTTGGCGAACAGGCATACGCCAATTTCCAAACATCCGCAACCGTTGTTTATTATATTGCAGATATTGATCTGAGCATAGACCAATTATTGGATGGTTATCGGCAAAATCAATTCCCATTATTTAGCACGCAGGATGTACGTCCGCCCAAAAAACGGCATTTAGGCAGCAACTGCCAGTGTAGTAATCACAAAGATCCAGTTACTTCACCGCAAAAACTAAAACTGGCAATTCCAGTAACCGACGGGGTGGTTGCTGATCATTTTGGTCATTGTGAGTATTATGCATTGATTGAGATTGAAAATGGAATCGTCAAAGCAACCGAGAACATCACTGCTCCAGAAGGGTGCGGCTGCAAAAGCAATATTGCTAACTTATTGGCAGAAAAAGGAATTTCACTTATGTTAGCCGGAAATATCGGTGATGGTGCATTTAATAAAATCCGCTCACAACATATTGATGTAATTCGCGGTTGCACTGGAGAACTTGACAAGCTAATTACCCAATTTATCAATGGCGAAATCTGCGATTCACAGCAAAATTGCGATCATAGCCAACATTCACATAGCTGCTCACATTAAAATCTACTGTAAAGTACCCTTGACAAACAAGGCTCGCATAGCGAGCCTTGTGATTTTGAGAAAATTACTTGGCTTTTTTACCCATGATATAGGTGTGCTCAACCGTCCTATCATCACCTAAAATTTCAATCGCAAATAATTGATCTCTCAATGAATTAGCTTTGCTCTCTCTTAATTTAAGTAGGGGGGTGCTTTGTGGATTTAGCACTACAAAATCAGCCTCTTTACCAGTCGTAAAACTTCCTATATACCCATCTAATGATAAAGCTCTTGCACCGCCTAATGTTGCTAGATATAGATCTTCAAAAGGGTCTAACGGTTTTACACTATCAGGATTATCGGTAAACGCCTTTCTCAGTTGAGTTACTTTATATGCTTCATTCATAGTTTGCAATAAAGAAAAAGACGTTCCGGCACCAACATCAGTTCCTAAACCAACATTTATATTATATTGATTAGCCTCGTCCAAATTAAATAAACCACTGCCTAAAAATAAATTTGAGGTTGGGCAAAATGCGATTGATGCCCCTTTTTGAGAAATAATTTTGTAATCCGTCGCATCTATATGAATACTATGCGCAAATACTGAGCGGTTAGTAACTAAACCATAGTGATCATAAACATCCAAATAACTTCTTGCCCACGGAAACAATTGATGCACCCACGCAACCTCTTGATTATTTTCAGCTAAATGCGTATGCATATAAACATCTGGGTACTCTTTTAATAACTTGCCCGCAACAGCCAACTCAGACTCGCTTGAAGTTGGCGCAAATCGTGGCGTTACCGCATATTTTAAACGCCCCTTATTATCCCACTTCTCGATCAACATCTTGCTATCATTGTATGCACTAGTTGGATTATCTAATAAATACCCTGGAGCATTTCGATCCATTAATACTTTACCAGAAATCATTCGCATATTTCGTTGATATGCAGCATTAAAAAAAGCATCTACCGAACGTGGATCTACTGTAGCAAAAACTAAAGCCGTAGTAGTACCATTATCAACCATCTGATCTAAAAAGAAGTTTGCGATCTTATTAGCGTATGCTGGATTTTGAAATTCGCTCTCGGTGGGGAATGTATACGTATTAAGCCATGTTAGAAGCTGAGCCCCATACGATGCAATCATTTCTGTTTGTGGATAATGAACATGAGCATCGACAAAACCTGGAACGATAAATTTTCCAGAATAATCAACAATGGTAGCTTGTTTATATTTGTTTTTCAATTCCGCATATTCACCCGCTGTGACCACCTTTCCATTTTGAACATATAGTACACCATCCTGATAATATTTATAAGCACTGACAACTTTTACAGGATTATCAGTAAAATATAAAACATTCCCACGATAACCAACCATTTGATCCGCTAGCGTAAAGCTCGAGGCTAAGCTAACTCCTAAAACTAATGCTAATTTTCTCATTCTATACCCCTAAATAAATTATTGTTATTATACCTAACTTTATAGATAAAAAGATATCCCAACCATTATATTTTTGATGATTCGCTATTATTTTGAGTTTCCATGGCGCATTTATGCAACATTTACGGCTCATTACTGGATAACAACAAATAATAGATCCAAAAAATCGCCAACTTAATTATAGCGGCGGTAACAGCTAGCAAAAGAGTGTAACTATTGGTAGCATGAAAACTTTACCGCGCCGTTCACTGAGTTATAATTTTTCAATAAATTACCATAGGTAAAATAAAACAAGGCTCGCATAGCGAGCCTTGTTTTATTTTACCTTAGCGGGTAGCACTGATAACAAAGACCGGATAACTCCGTTGACGATCATCCCGTTTAATTTCGGTTAGTGTCTCAATAGTTATATCACGGTACCCCGCAGCTTGCGCCAGTGCGACGATATGCTCCCGGTCAAAACCGTGATGAACATCGACTTCCAGACCATGAAAAGAACCATCTTCACTATCCAAATCGGCAATCAATAATTTGCCACCGGCAGGCTGACAATTGTAAAATTGTTTAAACATCTGACCAACATCTTTAACGTGGTGCATGGTCAGCAAACTGTAAATTACTTCAAATTGTTGATTAATATTTTCATGAGCCAAGTCCAACTGTTTAACCGCCATATTATCAACTTCAAGCTGCTCAATTTTCTTTTGTGCCTGCCCAAGCATTCCTGCCGAACTATCGCCAAGAGTAATATGTTTAAACTGTTTGGTTAGCCAAAAACTAACCAGTCCGGTACCCGCGCCGTATTCCAGCACCGATCCAACACCGGCAGCCGTCTCCGAAATAATCTTATCGGCAAATATTTTGGCGCGGGCAATTTTTTCCGGAGTATCCCAACTTGCCGCTTTACCATCAAAATTTATTGTTCCCATTTACTTCCCCTCTATTTATTAGTTAACATTCCACACGCTTTCCAGCCGTTAAGTCCACCGGACAGAATAAACGCCTCATCGGTATCCACCTGAGCAAATAATGCAGCATTATTCATGGTTCGCATGCCCGATAAACAATGGAAAACCAGACTCTTTTCTTGTGCCAATTGGTTTAACCGGGCTAAATCAAATGCCGATAACGGCATACTAATCGCGCCGGCAATATTTTCGGCAGCATGTTCATGCGGTTCACGAATATCAATTAGCTGTAGCGGACGCTCTTGCGCCAGCTCCTGCAGTTGGTTGGCGGTAATTTCAAACATTTTGGCCATGATGTGTCCCTTATAAGATAGTAGTTGCTAAAAATTATTGGTTAATATTCCATTCTCTGTCGATTTCAGAGCTTGCTTTTAATTTTTCGTCAAAATTTTACGCCGATAAATGGTTATTATTTCAAAAAATGCATGGTTAACCACACCGCGGCCGCAATGATTACAAACGAAAAAACATTTTTCAATATTCCGCCGCCAACCGCACCATTACCGGTCATACTGCCGCCAGATTTTTTCCATTCGCTAATTCCGTTTTTTAAAATGTAGATATTTTTAAACGGCGCAGTAACCAATTTGGACTCATTCATGCGGGTTCGCGTTCCGGATAAACAATGAAAAACAATACTGTCTTTATTCTTGATTTCGGCAAACCGTCCGCGCTCAAACTCGCCCAGCGGCAGATTAATCGCATTCGGAATATGTCCGGAATTAAACTCACCACTACCACGAACATCACAAATTGTCAGATCCGGCTTTTTTAACAGCAATGATTTTAACTCTTCGGCATTAATATAGTGAACTTTTGACATCGTTACTCCTCGTTACAAAATAGTTCTTTTAAGTTCAGCAGCAAAACTACTACCAAATCATTATTGATGGAATAGTACAAAGTTTGCCCAACCCGCTTGACTTTTACCAATCCGGCAGCGCGCAAAATTGCCAAATGCTGCGAAAAAGCCGATTGACTGAGATGGGATAAATCAACCAACTCCGAAACACACTTTTCGCCGGCTGACAAATTGCACAAAATCAGCATTCGTTCCGGATGATCAATGAGTTTCAACATGGCACTGACTTTTTGCGCCATCTCATGATTAAAACCAATCGGTGAATGAATGTCGGTCATGAATTATGCTCCTTGGTCTGATTATCATCGCGGGTTTTCATAATCCCCAGCATTTTCATGATAAATTTCTCATAAAATGGTTCGCTGACACCGTGTTTGACTTTGTAAGTATAATATTTTTCAAAGGCTACTTTGGCATAATGGACTAATTTTCCTTCATAAAACCAATCGTATTGGCGCGGTTTGAATTGTGGGATCGCGACAAAAGCCGTTCCACCATCACCAAAATCGGCAAAGCACACCGTGTTTAAAGTTGCCTGCGTATGCTGCGGCTGACCATTAAGTACGGCGGTTAAATTGCTGGCAATCGCGGTTACCATTGATTCAATCATGTATCCGGTTTTGGGTGCGCCGGTTGGAACTATGGTTGCTTCAACTGGTGGAATCGCTACGCACACCCCCAAAGCATAGATATTGGGATATTTAGGATTGGCTTGGTGCTTATCGGTAATGATGAAGCCGCGTGGATTCACTAATCCCTCAATTCCGGCAAAAGCATCAATTCCTTTGAATGCCGGCAAAATCATGTTAAACGAGCTGGCAATGGTATGTTGTTGTTTAATACTGCCATCGGGATTATATTCATCAACCAATACGTGAGTGGCTTCAATTTTAGTAATCTTCGCATTACAAATCCACTTAATTTGCCGCCGGCTAAATTCTTCTTCAAGTAATTTAGCAGATTCGCCAACCCCGCCCAAGCCTAAATGCCCAAGATACGGTTCAGAAGTAACAAAAGTCAAGGGCACCGGCTCCCGCAAGCTATGTTTTCTTAAATCAGTATCCATAATCAGCGCTGTTTCATAAGCTGGACCAAAGCATGATGCGCCTTGTGCGGCTCCCACCACGGCTGGTCCGGGCTTAGCCAGTAATTTTTGCCACCCCGCCGCCGCTTTCACCGCGTGTTCTGCCTTACATACCGAGTGGCTGTATAATTCCGGCCCCATGCCTTCAATTTCATCAAATGCCAATTTAGGACCAGTAGCAATTATCAAATAGTCATAGCTTAATTCACTATCATCAAATAATATCAAACGATTTTCCTGCGGCTGCAATTTTTTAACGCCGGTACAGATAAATTTTACACCGGTTTTTTCAATATAATCGGTAACGGTAAATTCAACCTCCTGCCGTGAGCGCCAGTTAACCATCAACCACGGGTTGGAGGGAACAAAATTAAACTTATCACCACGTGATATTAATATAATTTCATGCTCACTGCCTAATGCCTCTTTCAGCTCATAGGCCATCGGAATTCCGCCAATTCCGGCACCGATAATAACAATGCGTGCCATGATAACTACTCCTCACAAATTAATTTCTGTTGCAGAAACCAGCAAAATTTCTGCTCCTGACAATATTGTATTAGATTTTACTAAAATAATGTTGACATTTATATTAGATTTCACTAAAATATATCTTTAGAGAAGTTTTGTTCTTTGCTAAACTAATTTTTATAAGGTTGCCACAACATGAAAAGCTTCTGGTTTGAACACCGTACCATCGTCGCTTATGCCGTTAGCCTGCTGGCATTAGCCGAGATTGTCGATCTGACGATAGTTGCGGTAGCTATTCCCAACATCATGGGTTCATTGGGGGCAAATCTAAGTGAAATTTCACTGACGATGACTAGTTATATTGTCGCTGCCGCAGTCTGTATCCCGCTTACCGGGTTGGTCACCAATAAATTCGGCATGAAAAAAGTTACCTTGATTTCGACAACCGTTTTTGGAATCGCTTCAGTCTTATGTGGTATGTCAACTTCGCTAACCCAAATGATTATTTTCCGCTTGATTCAGGGGGTTGGTGGGGCATTTTTACCGGCGGTTGCCCAATCTTACATTTCACAGAATTTTAATGCTCAGGAACAACCTAAAATCATGATGGTTTATAGTCTTAGCGTGGTAATGGGACCAGTCATTGGTCCGATTTTCGGCGGCGCATTAGCCGAAAACATGAGCTGGCGTTGGGTGTTTTATGTCAATGTTCCAATTTGTTTAGCTGCCTTTACTTTGATTTTGATGTATATGAAACAGGAAGTTCTTGAAAAAGTCAAGATTGATTATCTCAGTTTTGCATTTATGGCACTTGGAGTTGGCGCGTTGGAATATTTTATCGATGAAGGCAATACCAACAATTGGTTTGACTCGATGGAAATGGTAATCATTCTAACCGTTGCCGCAGTGCTAATTACCTTTTTCATTTGGCGCGGATTACTGGGTAAATCTGTAATCAATTTTAAAATCTTTGGCTATAAAAATCTGATGCTGGCCAGTGCAATGATATTTTTATTCTTTTTGATGGTGAATGCTTCAATGGCATATTTTCCAACCATGCTGCAGCAAAGCTACGGCTATCCGGTTGATACCGCCGGCTATGTTACCGCCCCACGGGGGGTTGCGGCTTTTCTTTCCGCTCCATTGCTGATGTTTTTGATGCAAAAATTTGATGGTCGTAAAATAATCTTCTGGGGGTTATTGGTATTTGCTGCCTCCTGCTTTATGCTGGCATCCTACGCGCCAACCGTCAGCATGGGGCTGGTAATTGTAACCGTAGCAATCCAAGGTGCGGGCATGATGTCGGTATTCGTTCCGACCATGCAAATGGTGTTTATTGATGTACCGGAATCTTTACACAATGATGCCGCCGGAATTTTCAACTTCTTCCGCAATATTGCCAGCTCAATCGGAACTTCATTGTCCGCCACCATCGTTTCACATCAAATGCAAACCACCTGGCACGATATGGGTAATCATGTCAGCTATTATTCACGTGGTTTTATGTGGTGGCAGCAAAATTTACCGACGACCGAACAAATGAAAGTGGCGATCGCACAAATGCAAATTATGAAACAAGGCGCGTTGGTTAGTTATCTGGATTCTTTCTATGTGTTTGGTTTTTTGCTGTTAGGGATTATTTGGTTACCCTTTATGTTAAAGAAACCACCGAAGGGGGCTTCAATGGGTGGCATGCACTAGAAACCTGAATTAATCATCTGAATCAATTTTAATAAATTATATTGTACAAGGAAATTAGTATCATGAATAAACATCTCATTGGCGGAATTGCTCTAGTGGTAGTGGCGGTTGGCGGCGTTTATGGCTATTATCACTATAGCGAGGTATATCCTTCCACCGATAATGCCTATGTTAATGCTAATTTAATTAATATGGCACCAAAAGTTGGCGGTTATATCCATAAAGTTTATGTCGAAAATAATCAATTGGTGCATCAGGGCGATTTATTGGTGGATATTAATCCGATTGATTACAAACTTCAACTCACCAAATCCCAGCAAGATTTGCAGCTGGCAACCCAACAAGCCAAAAGTCTGCAGCAACAAATTACCGCTGCCAATGCCAATCTCGCCAAAGCGCAATCCGATTACAAATTTGCGCATCAAATGGCAGCTCGCTACAATGGTCTATACCAACAGCACGCCGGTTCGCAACAAGACGCCGAACGCTATAAAAATCAGGAAAATCAAGCCAAACAAACTCTTGATCAAGCACAGATTGCCGTAGAACAAAGCAAAATCCAGTATCAAACCGCACAAACCCAGATCGCAATAGCCAAAACCAATGTCGAAAATGCCGCCAACAATACCGGTTATACCGAATTACGCGCACCGGTTGATGGTTATATCACTAATCTAAACCTACAAACCGGCGAACTGGTGCAAACCGGGCAACGAATTTTTGGATTGGTGGACAACAGTAAATGGTGGGTTGATGTCAATTATAAAGAAACGCAGATTAAACGAATTAAACCCGGACAAAGTGCTACCATTGAGCTGGATATGTATGATCATAAATATACTGGTACGGTACAAAGTATCAGCTTTGCCAGCGGTAATACTTTTTCCTTATTACCGGCTGAAAATGCTACCGGAAATTGGGTAAAAGTGACCCAACGCTTCACCGTGCGGGTAAAAATCAATAACGATCCGGCTTATCCGTTGCGGGTTGGTGCCAGCAGCAAAGTAACCATTAATACTGCAGATTAGAGGATTACCATCATGAATAACAAATTAGCCATTACCTTGCTGGCAACAGGAGTTTTTCTTTCCGGCTGCGGGCTTTTGGGACCAAGCTACCAACAACCTCAGCTAAATGCGCCAGTGAATTGGGCTCATGCGCCAATAGCGATTACGCGAGCCGAAAGTGTTGCCGCCATGGCATGGTGGAAAAAATTCAATGATCCGCAATTAAATCAATTGATAGAAAGCGCGTTAAGCAACAATAATAATTTACAAATCGCGATTGGTAATTCGTTGCAAGCCAAAGCCGCATTAAGTAAAATTCAGATGGGCTGGGTACCGACTATGTCACTGGGCGCCATTGGCTTTACCGGACAGGCATTTAATCCCGGTTACAGCAATACCAGCGGCAATTCAATGCTCAATGGCGGGAATTTGAATAATCCACAAAATTTTGATGGCTACGCGGCAGGGTTTATCCCCAGCTACAGCCTGAATATCTTTAGCCAGATTAAACAACAGGAACTGGCTAAATTAAATGTTGAATTGCAGCAACAAGCGATAAATGCCACCCGTTTAACAATTATCAGTCAGGTCAGTGTCAGTTATTTCAATTTACTAGGCTTAACTGAACAGTTGCGGTTGCAGCAGCAGTTATTGCATGATGCACAGGAGTTGCGCCGTTATAATCAGATTCAATACAATTCCGGCAGTGTCGCCGAAACCAATCTGGTCGCATTGGATCAATATATCAACGATATTCAAGCCAAATTACCACAGCTTAAAAATTCGCTGACGCAGGCTGAAAATGCACTGCAAATCCTAACCAATAATAATCCCGGCACGATTAAACTGCAGAGTACTTTTGCCGCGCTTAAAGATCAGCAGATAATTCCTGCCAATTTACCATCCCAAGTCCTTAAAGAACGCCCGGATGTCGCAATTGCCGAATATCAGTTGCAAATTGCCAATGCCAATATTGGTGCGGTAACAGCGCAGTTTTTCCCGACAATCAATCTTACCGGGATGCTGGGACAAGGATCGCTCCAATTAAGTAATTTATTCAATGCCGGTGGCGATTTCTGGGCGGCACAAGTGGGCGCAGCAATGCCGCTATTAAATCTTGGGCTTTATGCCGACATTGATAAAGCCAAAGGCGGTTATTATTCGGCATACTATAACTATATTCAAACCGTACGCAATGCTTTTGCCCAAACCGATAATGCCCTTACGACTTACAATAATTGGCAAGAGGTAAGTAACCATCAAAATCAGGCACTGACAAATGCTAAGCGCTTGCTGACACTGGCGCAAAACCAATATCGCATGGGTGCCAGCTCATATTCCGATACCTTGGGCTATCAACTAAATATTGATTATGTTCTGGCAAATCTCAATCAAACCAAAATTGAACAGCTAAATGCGCTGATAAGCGTCTATCAGGCGCTTGGCGGTGGTTCTTTGGCAGAAAGCCAGCTAACCACGGTAAAAAAATTCGGCGATAATCATGACATCTAGTAAAATGGTGGCTAATTTTAAGCCACCATTTTTTTCGCAGAGGAATCCTGTTTATGAATAAACCCATTCTATTTATTATCCCCGGAGCCTGTTCACTTGGATCACAAATCACGCTTGAATGGTTGCAGCAACCCTACCAAATCGGGATAACAACTCCAGAA